>BCRI01000067.1 GCA_001552515.1 Sphaerimonospora mesophila NBRC 14179 = JCM 3151 | reverse complement strand
GGATCGCCGTCGCCGCCGCCTCCAGCAGTTCGGCCCGGACCGCGGCGGGCATGCGCCGCCACTCGCCCTCGTCATGGCTGCGGCGTGCCGCGGCGAGGGCCGCCTCGACCTCGGCCGCCGTCGCCTCGGCATAGCGAGCCGGAGTCTCTCCCGTCGACGGATCGACCACCGGGTGAGTGCCGCCCTCCCGGGATTCACGGCCGTCGATGAGCTGGGGGAGCGGGTCGGAGCCGAGCCAGGCGGGGTCGTAGCGCATGGGGCCAGCGTGACCTCCACGGGGTCGGGCGGCATTGTGTCCCTGGCATGGAGTACCTCCGAGTTGTTGTGCTCGGAGGCGGATGACCCGGCTGATCGGTGAACCTAGCGTTCGATCACATGGCACTCGCTCAGGACCCCGACCTCCCCTCAGTGGCGTTTGCGATCCAGTCCTCAACGACATTCCGCTCGGTGCTCGGCGGCGTCGCCGAGCACCGCCTGATATCGACAGCGAAGGAGCCGTTGTGCCCAATCCCGTGATTTTCGTCGATCTTCCGACGCCGGACCCGGAGGCGACGTCGGCCTTCTACGAGAAGCTCTTCGGCTGGCAGGTGAACCGCCGTCCCGCCGGGGAGTTTCACGAGATCCTCCCCGGGGTCAAGCCCAACCTCGGCATGCACCGTGAGGAGACCCCGGTGACCGGGCCGGTGCCGCGCGTCTACGTGATGGTCGACGAGCCGCCGGTCTTCCTCGCCCAGGCCGTGGCGTTGGGGGCCACGGTGCTGTGGGAGGAGACGTACTGGGAGGAGTTCGGCGGTCGCCACGCCGCCTTCCGTGATCCGTGGGGCATGGAGATCGTGCTCTGGCGCGACAAGGGCACCTACTACAACTCCTGACAGATCAGTGAGGGAATGGAGATTCCGTGGCTAACACTCTCGTTTTCGTCGACCTGCCGACCTGTGACATCGAGGCGACGTCGGCGTTCTACAAGGACCTGTTCGGCTGGCAGATCAACGGCCGCCCGCAGGGGGTCTTCCACCAGGTCGTCCCCGGCGAGGGCCTGCACCTGGGGCTGTGGAGCGAGCTGGAGCAGCGGCCGGACCCGGCACCGCGGCCGCCTCAGCGGCGCTCCGGGCTGCAGCCTCGTGTCTACATCCTCGTCGACGCCCCTCCACAGGAGTACCTCAACAGGGCGGTGATCCTCGGTGCCACCGCGCTGTGGGAGCAGACCTACTGGGAGGAGTTCGACGGCCATCACGCGTCGTTCCTCGACCCCTGGGGCAACCAGATCGTCCTGTGGTGGAAGCCCGCAGAAGACTGAGGACTTTGCTGTCGTGTCACCGCTTCGACGGGCCGGCCGGGACCGGGTCGGCCGTCCGGGTCATGGTCTGATCAGGCGGCGGCGCTGCTCCTCGTCGAGAGCGATGTCGATCGCGGTCCACGCCATGGCGGTACCGCCGTCGAGCAGGGCACGATCCGCGGCCGGCCGTACGGCGAACGCCGCGAACTCCTCCTGGTGCTGCCCCACCGGTCCCGAGTCAATCGAGATGAGCGGCTGGATGGAGGGCAGGGCCAGTGAGACGTTGGCCATGTCGGTTGAGGCGGCCGTTCGCTCGTCGGCCGTGGTCACTTCAGGAAATATCCGGCCGAGTGCCTCCGCATTCCGCCGGTAGGACTCCAGGAGAGGCACATCATGGCGGAACTCCGAGTAGGCGGGCGAGGCCGTGCCTATCGACAGCCGCGCGCCGGTCGCGATCGCACCCGCCTCGAAGCAGGCCCGCACCCGTGCTTCCAGAACCGAGAGCTCGGCGAGCGTCCGCGCCCGCACGTAGTAGTCGGCGGACGTGTGCGCGGGCACGATGTTGGGCGCCTGCCCGCCCTCGGTGACGATGCCGTGGATCCGCTGGTCGGCCGGCACGTGCTGGCGGAGCAGGCCGATGGCGACCTGGGAGATCGTCAGCGCGTCGGCGGCGTTGATCCCGTCCTCGGGGCAGGCCGAGGCGTGCGCGGGCCGCCCTTCGTATTCGACGTGCAGCTGCGCCCGGGCGAGCACGGGCGGGTCGAGCCGTTCGCGCGGCGCCGGGTGGACCATCATCGCCGCGTGCACGTCGTCGAACGCGCCGCGTTCGATCATCAGGACCTTGCCGCCGCCGTTCTCTTCCGCGGGGGTGCCCAGCACCTTGACGGTGATCCCGAGGTCGTCGGCGACCCGGGCCAGGGCGAGCCCCGCGGCCGCCGCGGCCGCGGCGATGACGTTGTGGCCGCAGGCGTGACCCACACCGGGCAGCGCGTCGTACTCGGCGCAGATGCCGATCACCAGCGGCCCGCTGCCCGCTGTGGCGACGAACGCCGTGGGCAGGTCGCACACTCCGGTCCGTATGGCGAAGCCCCACGAAGACAGCTCTCCGGCCAGCCAGGCACAGGCCCGCTCCTCCTCGAATCCCAGCTCGGGATTGGCGTGCAGCCGGTGGCTCAGTGCGATGAGACGATTCGCCTCCTGGTCGATCGCCGCCTTCGCGACGGCCTTCATTCGATCACGCATGGCAGAGATTCTCACGCAAATAAGGCTGTCCTAAAAGGGCATTAAGTGATATTAAATATTCCATATTTGTGGCTAACGGGGTAAATACCGGGAGGTCGCGTGGACCATCTGATTGCCCTGGGAAGTCCGGACAGCCCGACGAAGCGGCCGAGCCGCCTGCGCCACCGTGCCCCCGTGACCACCGTCGAGGAGTTCGCGGCCGGGCTCAACGCGCTGGCCCTCGGCGGTGACGGATGGCGGTCGATCCTGGCGCGGATCGCCGAGCAGACCGGCCGGGAGGCCCGCCTGATCGGCGTGCACGGCGGCGTCTTCAGCGCCACCGACGGAGGCGACGCGACGATGAGCCCGGCCGAGGTGGCCTGCGTCTTCGCCGGACCCCAACCGGCCACGGTCACCTTGGCGGACGGATGGACGGCCGCGGCCCTGGCCGTGTGGGCCGGGCAGCGCCGGGTGGGCCTGCTGCTGCTCGCGGAACCCGTCGACGATCGGACCCTGACCTACCTCAACGCCTCCACGACGGCCGTGGCGATCGAGGCGGTACGGCGCGACGCGGCGGCCGCGGCGACGGCCGAGACCGCCAGCCGGCTCATCGACGAGCTACGCTACGGCGCGCTGCGGGGCGCCGGCGAGCTGACCCGCACGGCGGCGAGGTTCGGGCTCCGGCTCGAAGGGCCGCACGCGGCGGCGGTCTTCGCCTACGACGGGCCCAATCGACGAACGTGGTCCACCGCTTTGTCCTGGCTGGAGATGCCGGTGCGGCAGGAGGACGGCGAAGGCTGGACCGTGCTCTCCGGCGACATCCCCCGGGAGGTCACGCGGATCCGCGTCCGGCTCCAGGGCATGGTCGGCGACGGGACCGTGCTGGCCGCGACCGGGCCCCTGGTGTCGGATTGCCGGGAGACCGCCCGGTCCTTCCGGGACGCCGAGACCGTGCTCGGCCTGCTCAGGCGGAGAGCGGGGGAGGCCGAGCTGCTGCACGCCACCCTCGGCCCGGCGCAGCTGCTGCTCGCCCTGCCTCCAGAACAGCTGAACGTGTTCGTCGAGCAGCAGCTCGGGCCGATCCTCGACCGGCCGGAGCTGCTGCTCACCCTGGACGCGTGGCTGGCCACCCGGGGCAGCCGGGCGGCGGTCGCCGACCTGCTTCATCTGCACCGCAACTCCGTCGGCTACCGCGTCGGGCAGCTCCGCCAGCTGCTCAACGCCGACCCGCTGGATCCGGAGACCGCCCACCGTCTCCGGACCGCGCTGACGGCCCGCGAGCTACTGCACGTTTTCGCCGAGAGAACCTCTTGATTGATCCGGTCTGGCCAACTTATGCTCTGATTGTCAGACCAACAGACCAACAGACCAAGAGGACTTGGGGCGGCCAGATGGGGATCACTCGGATGAACCACGCGGTGCTGTACGTGCGGGACGCCCGCCGGACCGCGGACTTCTACCAGCGATTGCTGGGCTTCAAGGTGATCATCGAGGGTCCGGCCGGACAGTACGTCTTCCTGCGCGCGCCCGACTCCGACAACCACCACGACCTGGCCCTGTTCACGATCGGATCGGCCGCCGGCGACTCCCCGGCGGGGCGGAGCACCGTGGGGCTCTACCACATCGCCTGGGAGGTGCCCACCCTGGAGGAGCTGGCCGCGGTCCAGGAGCGGCTGGCCCGCGAGGGTGTGCTCATCGGCGCCAGCGACCACGGCGCGAACAAGAGCCTGTACGCCAAGGACCCCGACGGTCTGGAGTTCGAGGTCATGTGGCTGGTCCCCGCCGAGTTCTGGGGCGAGGAGGAGCACGAGGCGATCATCCGGCCGCTCGACATCCCGGGTGAGCGGCAGCGCTTCGCCGCTCTGATGGGGGGTGGCGGATCGTGACCCGCGCAAGGTTCGGCCCCGTGCCGGCCCGCCGGATGGTCTCCGAGGAGATCCGCGACGCGCTGCTGGAGAGCATCGAAACCGGCGCACTGGCCCCGGGCGCGCGGCTCCCCTCCGAGCGGGTGCTCTGCGAGGAGTTCGGCGTGGCCCGCACCTCGGTGCGGGAGGCGGTGCAGAGTCTGCTCGCGCTTGGCCGCGTGTACAAGGTCGGCAACCGGTTCCATGTCGCGGAGAAGCTTCCGGAGATCAGCTTCGATCCCCGCAAGAGCCGGGTGCGCGAGTTGTTCGAATGCCGCAGGGTCATCGAGGTCTCGATCGCCCGCTTCGCCGCGTCCCGGGCGACCTCCGCTGAACGCGACGAGCTGCTGCGGATCGCCGATTCGTTCACTGAGGAGATGTTGTTGGAGGAGTTCCGCGGTTCCGACCGGCTCTTCCACTGGACCGTCGCCCGCGCCTGTGGCAATCCGACCCTGCAGGAGCTGTACGGCAAGGTCCTCGACGGCGTCTTCGCCTCCGAGGAGTTCCGTACGCTGCTGGACTCCTCCACCAACGCGGAAGCCGTACGTGAGGTGATCGCCGAGGCGTGCGTCGCCCACCGGCGCATCGCCGAGGCCATCCAGGCCGGCGACGAGGACTGCGCGGCCCAGGCCGCCGAGTTCCACCTCAGCGAGGTCGAGCATTCCATGATCGCCCGGATGGTCTGAACCCCCCGACGACGGAGAGAGCATGACCGAACACGTTTGGCGCTTCGACGACGACGCCTTCAAGGAGATCAAGCCGGGCTTCAGACGCCGCATCTACACCGGCGACGACCTGATGCTGACCCTGTGGCGGATCCGCGAGGGCGTCGGCCCCACGCCGTACGACTGTCACCCCGACAACGAGCAGTTCGGCGTCATCATCAAGGGCCGGCTGGACTTCCGCATCGGCTCGGACGAGCGACGGGTGCTGGGGCCCGGCGACGTCTACTGGGCCCCCAAGAGCTTCCTGCACGGGGACAGCCGTTTCATCGGCGACCCCGAGCACGGAGAGACCTGGATCCTCGACATCTTCACCCCGCCCCGCGAGGACTACCGGAACGGATAGGAGACCCCCATGAATCTTGGCAGCCTGCTGATCGGCTCCTCCGCCGTCGAGACGATGAAGGAGTGGTACCGCGCCGCGTTCGACGTCAAGGAGAACGAGATGGGCGCCTTCACGTTCGGCTCGACGCAACTGTTCATCGAGGAACACAGCGAGGTCAGCGGACCGACGAAGGAGCCCGCGCGGGTCATCCTCAACCTGGACGTGGCGGACTGCCGCGCGATCGAGGCGCACCTGAGGACGCTGGGCGTCACGTGGGTGCGCGAGGTGGAGCAGATGCCGTTCGGCCTCATCGGCACCGTCGCCGACCCCGACGGCAACTACGTCCAGATCATCCAGTGGGGCGCCGAGCCCGAGTCGCACAAGGACTGAATCGCCCTCCGCGTGTCCTTTGGAGGCAGGGCGATGAACACTTCGGCACGGGCCGCCCTCGCGATCGTGCCGGCGTCGGCGCCGCCGCTCACCGCCTGCGGTGGCGGCGGCTCCGGAGCCGGGCACGGCGGCTCCGCCACCGCGACCAAAGGGCAGCCGGACGTCATCGGGGATGGGAAGGTCGCCATCGGGGTCATGCGCCCCGGCGACATCCATGACAACGGCTACTACCAGAGCTTCGTCGACGACGCGAACGAGATCGCCCAGGCCGACGGCTGGAAGATCCGCACGATCGACGAGCTCAATCCGGCCGACGCGGTCGACCAGAAGCGCGATCCGGCCGGCCTAACCCGTATGACATGAATCGTCCGGACAGCCCGGACCCTGAAGGGCAGGACACGTGAAGAAGTGGTTCCAGTCCATCCTGGCGATGACCGTCGTGTCAGGTCTGTTTGCGACAGGCTGCGGCAGCACGCTCTCGGCCTCAGCCAGCGGGACGGCCGGTCGCCAACCCGACGTCAACGGCGACGGCAAGGTCGCCATCGGGCTCATGAGCCCCGGCGACACCAAGGACAACGGCTACTACCAGAGCTTCGTCGACGAGGCCAGGGCGTTCGCCGAGGCGAACGGCTGGTCCGTCGTCATCCTGGACAAGATCAACCCTTCGGACAGCATCACCCAGGCCAAGAACCTGTGCCGCCAGTCCGTCGACCTCATCGCCATCGGCGCCAGCGAGCTCAAGGACGCACTCAGCGCGGCGCCGGAGCCGGTGTGCAAGGGCGTCCACTGGTACATCAACGGCGGGGTCGGCGTCGAGCAGACCGAGTACTTCGCCCAGTCCCAGCAGAACGTCAAGGAGATCCTCTTCGCCGGCGGCATGGCTGCGGGCCTGCTGCTCAAGGAGAGCGGCTCCACGAAGGCGGGGTATATCAGCGGCCCCGAGATCGACTTCTCCAAGCAGGCGGCCGCGGGCTTCCTCGCCGGTCTGCGGGCCATCGTCCCCGAGGCCACGCTGGTCGAGACCTACACCGGCGACCTCAACGACTCCGGCAAGGCACGCGAAGCAGCCCAGGCGCAGGTCGCCCTCGGCGTCAAGGTCATCTACCCCTATCTCGGTGGCGCGACCGACGCGGTCGCCACCCTCGCTCGTGACAACCAGGTCCACACGCTCACCCCGGGTACCAACCGGTGCACCGATGACGCCGGCTTCGACATCTCCGTGGTGTTCAGCCCGGGGGCGTACCTCGCGGCCGCCTTCAAGGAGTTCCAGAAGGACGCCCTCACGATGGGTCAGGCCCGAATGTGGCGAATCGGAGTGGACGACGTCCCGACCATCGCGATGTGCGGCGAGCACACGCGCCTGCAGCCTCAGGTGGACCAGTTCATGACCGATATCGCGGCGGGCAAGGTCAACGTCCAGGCGCTGGCCGGCGCCCCCGTGAGGTAGCGCCGCCATGCGTCCGGAACTCCTCGGGGCTTCCCCGGTGCATGGGGAGGCCGCACCGGCGGTCGAACTGCAGGGGATCACCAAGCGCTACGGCACGACGATCGCCTGCGACGACGTCCATCTGTCGGTCGCCTCCGGCGAGATCCATGGGCTGCTCGGTCAGAACGGCGCGGGCAAGAGCACGCTGGTGAAGATCCTGCTCGGGCTGGTCAGCCGAGACGCAGGGCAGATCTTGCTGCACGGTCGGCCCACCGAGATCCCCGACCCGTTCGCGGCCGCCGAGCTCGGGCTGGCGATGGTCCATCAGCACTTCAGCCTGGTGAACGAATTGACGGTGTGGGAGAACGTCACACTCGGCGACACCGGCAGGCCCGATGCCGATGCGACGTGCGAACTCGTCCGCTCCATCGGTGAGCGTTACGGTCTGGTCGTCGACCCGCTCGCCAGGGTCGAGGATCTCTCGACCGGGCAGCGTCAACGCGTCGAGATCATCAAGTGCCTGCGGCGTGACCCCGGCATCCTCATCCTCGACGAACCGACCTCCGTTCTCACGCTGAGCGACTCGCGGGAGTTGTTCTCGGTTCTGCGCAGGGTCGCCCAGGACGAGC
Source organism: Sphaerimonospora mesophila NBRC 14179 = JCM 3151 (assembly GCA_001552515.1). Taxonomy (GTDB): domain Bacteria; phylum Actinomycetota; class Actinomycetes; order Streptosporangiales; family Streptosporangiaceae; genus Sphaerimonospora; species Sphaerimonospora mesophila. Next base: position 31,206 of record BCRI01000067.1, on the reverse strand, counting down.
AGCGCACCGTCATCCTGATCAGTCACAAGCTCGACGAGATCCTCAACGCCACCGACCGGGTCACGATCATGCGGTCCGGCCGGGTGGTCGCGCAGCGGCGTACTTCCGAGGTCGACGAACGCGAGCTCGCCCGCGAGATGGTGGGCCGCGAGCTGTCCAAGTGGGTGGCCGCATCGGCTCTCGGTAATCTGGACGCTCTCGTCGACCCCGCCCTGTCGAAGGACCCGGCGATGTTCACCGCGGTCCGGCCGGTCGAGGACCGGCCGGCGGTCCGCATGCGGATCGACTCCGCGGTCGCGAGCAGGGACGGCCGGCCGCTGCTGCAGGGGCTGACGCTGGAACTGCGCGCGGGAGAGATCCTCGGGCTCGCCGGAATCGAGGGCAACGGCCAGCACGCGATAGGCGACCTGCTCTCAAGCCTTCTCCCGCTCGACTCCGGCGAGGTCAGGGTCGACGGAGTCCCCGTCCCGGCCGGACGGCCCGGCGCGATGCACCACGCGGGAATCGGGGTGATCCCCGAGGACCGCCATCAGTCCGGGTGCGTGCTGGACATGTCCGTGGCCGAGAACCTCGTCCTGTCCGCTGTGCCGTCGGTCAGCCGCCGCGGGTTCGTCAGCAGGAGGCGGATGCGCGAGCGGGCGGAGGAGCTCATCGAGCGCTTCGAGATCGCCACCCCCTCTCCCGATACGCCGATGCGCGACCTCTCCGGCGGCAACCAGCAGAAGGTCGTCCTGGCCAGGGAGCTGTCCCAGCAGCCGAAGATCCTCGTCGCCGCCTACCCGACCCGCGGGCTGGACGTCGGCGCGATCGAATACATGACCGAACAACTGCACGAGGCGTCCCGGGCGGGCATCGGGGTGCTGCTGATCTCCACCGAGCTGGAGGAGATCCTCACCCTCTCGCATCGGATAGCGGTCATCCACCGCGGCGCCGTGGTCGGGGAGATGCCACGCATGGACGTCGACATCGAACGCCTCGGCATGCTCATGGGAGGGCAGCAAGCGTGAGCGACACCACCGTCCTGGCGGAGGAACGGATCGCCGCCCCCCGAGGTCGCGCCTCCTCCCGCATCCGCTCATGGCTCAGCGGTTATCCGACCCTGCTCACGTACCTCATCTCGATCTCCGTCGCGCTGGGCATCTCCGCCCTGCTGGTGATGATGACCGGGACCTCACCCTGGACCGCGGTCGTCGCCCTCTACGAGGGCAGCCTCAGCACCCCCGCCTCCGTCGGCCTCGCCCTGGACAAGGCCGCACCGCTGCTGATCGTCGCGGCCGGCACGGTGATCGCCGCACGCGCCGGGCTGTTCAACATCGGCCAGGAGGGACAGCTCACCGTCGGCGCCACCGTCGCATGCGCCGTAGCGATCTTCGTGCCCGGTCCGGGGCCGCTGGTGCTGGTGCTGTCCCTGCTCGGGGGAGCGCTGGCCGGCGCGGCATGGGCGGGCATCGCGGCGGTGCTGTTCTACAAGACCGGAGTCCCCATCGTCATCGGCACCCTGCTGCTGGTGTTCATCGCCGTTCAGGTGTTGTTCTTCGCCGTCACCCAGCCCTGGCTGCTGCAGGAAGCCGGTCCCGAGGGCGATGTGATGCCCCCGCAGTCCGAACTGCTGCGCACAGAGGTCTGGCTGCCCCATATCGGGGAGTATCCCGGGCTGAACTTCACCAGCGGTGTGCTCATCGCGCTGGCCCTCGCCGTGATCGTCGCCGTGCTGCTGCGGCACAGCGTGTGGGGCTTCAAGATGACGATGCTCGGGATGAACAAGCTGGCCGCCCGCCGGGCGGGCATCAACGCGGCCGTCCTGGGGGGTACGGCGCTGCTGTGGTCCGGCGCCTTCGCCGGGCTCGGCGGGGCGGTGATGCTCGTCGGCGGCAACCACCGGCTGCAGCCGGGCATCTCCGAGAACAGCGGCTGGGACGGCCTGCTCGTCGCGCTCGTCGCCAAGGAGAATCCCGTCTTCGCCATACCGGTGGCGCTCTTCTTCGGCGTCCTCCGCGCCGGCGGCGGCTTCCTCGCCTCCACCGGCGTACCGCGCTACCTCGTCGATGTGGTGACGGCCGTCCTCGTCCTGGCGGTCGCCTTCCCCCCGGCGTTCCGGATCCTGCGCCGGACCTGGCAGGCCAGGGCAGCCGCGCGTGCGCTGGCCCAGAGCGGGAAAGGGGCGGCGGCATGATCGAGGCGCTCACGCTCGTCCTGGCCAGCTCCGTCCGGCTGGCGCTCCCGCTGGCGTTCGCCGCCTGCGGCGAGTACATCGCCGAGCGCTCCGGGACGATCAACATCTCGATCGAGGCGATGATGCTCGGCGGCGCGTTCTCGGCCGTCTTCGGCGCCTCGATCACCGGTTCTGCGGCCACCGGGCTGATCTGCGGTGTGCTCGCCGGGCTCCTGGTCGGCTTCGTGCACGCCAACTTCAGCCACCGCCTCACGGTCAACACCTACGTCGTCGGTCTGACGCTGAACCTTCTCGTGCTCGGCCTGACCAGCTTCCTGCTCGACCTCGTCGTCCTGAGGCCTTCCCAGGTGGCGGTGTTCGCCGTTCCCCTGCTGTCCGACCTCCCGGTGATCGGCCCGGCGCTGTTCGCCCAGCGGTGGCCCGCCTACCTGCTGTGGCCGCTGCTCCCGGCCATCTGGTACGCGATGTACCGCACGCGGTGGGGCCTGCAGATGCGCGCCTCCGGGGAGAACCCCTCCGCGGTCGACGCCAGCGGGATCGACGTCAACCGGCGGCGTCGGGAGGGACTGCTGCTCTGCGGTCTGCTCTCCGGGCTCGGTGGCGCCTACCTCGCGGTCGGTGAAGTCGGGATGTTCAACCAGAACATGACCTCGGGCCGCGGCTACGTCGTCATCGCCGCGGTCATCTTCGGCGCGTGGACGCTGCGCGGCGCGATGGCGGGTTGCCTGGTCTTCGGAGCGGCCGACGCGATGCGGCTCGCGCTGCCCGCGCTCGGTGTGCAGCTCAACCCGCAGTTGCTGGTCGCCTCGCCGTACATCCTCGCGCTGCTCGCGATGGTCCTGTTCGCCAGGAGCAACCGCAGCCCGTCCGCACTCGGCAAGCCGTTCGCCCGCGGTCTGCCCTGATCACTCTTCTGGAGGAACATCATGAAGGCCGTCGTCCAGAAGGCACTCGGCGGGGTCGAGGTCCTGGAGCACTCCGACATCGCCGATCCCGTCCCCGAAGCGGGGGAGGTCCTCGTCCAGGTCGACGCGGTGGCCCTGAACAGGCTCGACGTCCTGCAACGCCAGGGCGCCACCGCCATGGCGGGGTTCGCGCTGCCGCACATCCCGGGCATGGACGTCGCCGGGGTCGTCGTCGACGTCGGACCGGGCGTCGATCGGGCCCGGATCGGGCAGCGGATCGTGGTCAACCCGGCGATCCCGTGCGGACACTGCCGGTTCTGCCGCCGCGGGGACGACGGCCTGTGCGAGGCCAAGGCCGTCGTCGGCGGCAACAGGCCGGGCGGGTACGGCGCGCTGTGCGCGGTGCCCGCCACGCACGCCCATCCCGTTCCCGGCCACGTCGACCTCGCCGAGGCCGCCGCCATGCCGACCGTCTACTCGCTGGCCTGGTACGCGCTGTTCACGACCGGCGGACTCACCGTCGGCGAGACCTTGCTCGTGCATGCCGCCGCCAGCGGCGTGACCACCGCGGCGATCCAGCTCGCCACCCGGGCCGGCGCTCGGGTGATCGTCACCGGCCGCTCGGAGGACGAACTGGAGCACGGCCTGCGCTTCGGGGCACACGCCACGATCGACACCGGAGACCAGGACCTCGTCGCGGCCGTGCGGGACCTGACCGGCGGCGTGGGCGCCGACATGGTGCTCGACCATCTCGGCCCGGCGCTGTTCGACGAGTCGATCCAGGCCCTGCGACCGCGGGGCCGGCTGGTGTTCTGCGGGACCACCACCGGCAACAGCACCGAACTGCGGCTGGCCCAGGCCTACCGGCGCGGGATCCGGCTGCTGGGTTCGGAGAGCTACGGGTCGGCCGACTTCGCGGCCATGCTGCGCTTCTGCTGGTCGGCCGGCCTGCGCTCGATCGTCGACCGGCAGATGTCGATCACCGATGCACCCCGTGCCCATCAGCTCATGGAGGACGGCGCGCTGCGCGGCAAGCTGATCCTCCGCCACTGATTCCCAGGCTCGAGCCGACTCCTCAGAAAGGATCCGAGATGACCACCCGAAACTCCGTCCTCACCCACATCGCCCTGCCCGTCCGCGACCTGGACGCGCAACTGGAGTTCTACGCCAAGTACACGAGCATGAAGGTCATCCACCAGCGGGTGGACGAGCAGACGAAGCTGCGCACCGCCTGGATCGCCAACGAGCGCGACCTCACCGAGGAGGCCGCCCGGTTCGTCATCGTGCTCATCGAGGGATCCCTTCCCCGGCAGATCGTCGGCGAGGAGATGGAGGAGCAGTACACCTTCCTCACCTCCATCAGCCACCTCGGAATCTCCGTCGACTCCCGCGACGACGTCGACCGCATCGCCGACATGGCACGTGAGGACGGCATCCTGCTGCTCGGCCCGCTGTACCGCAACGAGGTCGTCGGCTACATCTGCTTCGTCCGCGACCCCGATGGCAACAACATCGAGTTCTCGGTCGAGCAGGTCCTGGGGTGACCCACGCGGCGGAGCCGTGCGCGGTCCGGGTCGTCCGAGGCTTTCTCGACGCCCTCAACACTGGCGATCCCGACCGGATCGCGGCGTGGGTGACCGAGGACTTCCACAACGAGAAGGCCGCGGTGCTCGGGACCGAGCTACACGGACGGGAGGCCTACCGCGCTCGGCTCCCCGAGTTCCTGGCACGTTTCGCCGGGCTGCACTACGAGATCGAAGATCTGCTGGCGCAGGAGGACCGGGCCGTCGTCGCCTACCGGATGCGGTGCACCTACCGGACCCCGCGGGGCGGGAACGTCCCCGTATCGATCCGCGGGATGTTCCGCTTCGTCGTGCGGGACGGTCTCGTCGCGCACCGCGTCGACTACTGGGACGGGGAGGACTTCCGGCGCCAGCTGCGTGAGGCCCGATGACCTGGGCGGACCTGATCGTGTGCGGCTCCGCCGTGGTCACGATGAACGCCGAGCGGGAGATCTTCCTCGACGGCGGCGTCGCCGTACGGAAAGACCTGATCATCGCCGTCGGCCCGGCGCGTGACCTGCGGGCACGGTGGCCGCACGCGCCGGTGCTCGAACGCCCCGACTCCATCGTCACGCCCGGCCTGATCAACGTCCATCAGCACCTGACCGGGGACCCGCTGATGCGAAGCCGCATCCCCGACCGGCTTCCCCCCGGCGCGTCGATCCGGGACTGGTCCCTGCCGCTGCATGCCGCGCACACCCCCGAGCACGACGAGGTCGCGGCCACCGTGGGGGCTCTGGACTGCCTGCGCAACGGGGTCACCACCGTGATCGAGGCCGGCACCGTAGCCCACCCCGCCCGCGCGGCGGCGGGCATGCACGCTGCGGGTATCCGCGGATCCGTCGGTACCTGGGGCTGGGACGTGCCGGGCGTCCCGTTCACCGCGGACGTCCCAGAGGTTCTGGCCCGCCAGCGTGACGTGCTGGAGCGTTTCCCCGCAGGGGGACGGGTGGAGGGGTGGGTGACCCTCGTGGGCCATGACCTCGCTTCCGATGCCCTGCTCACGGCCGCGGCCGACCTCGCCCGCGACAGCGGCGCGCGTATGACCATGCATCTGTCGCCCAGCGCGGCCGATCCCGCCGCCTATCTGCGTCGCGTCGGCCGCCGCCCGGCCGTCCATCTCGACCGGCTCGGCGTGCTGGGCCCACATCTGCTGCTGGGCCACGCCGTCTGGCTCGACGACGAGGAACTCGATGTCCTCGCCGGATCCGGTACGTCGGTCGCCTACTGTCCGTGGGCGTACCTGCGCCTGGGCCAGGGGGTGACCGGCGCGGGCAGGCATGCCGAGATGAGCGCGCGGGGCATACCGGTCGGCCTGGGCGGGGACTCCGCCAACGCCGGCGATCACTGCGACATGCTGAAGGCGGCCGCCCTCGCCGCCGGCCTGGTCCGGGACACCCGGACCGATCCGCAGGCATTCGGCGCGCACGACGCGTTCGAGTGGGCGACCGTCACGGGCGCGATCGCGGCGGGCATGGGCGGTCGTGTCGGTTCGCTGGAGCCGGGCAAGCTCGCCGACCTCGTCGTGCACGACGCCGGCGGGTCCGGGTGGCCGCCGGCGGTCGATCCGGTGCTCGCCCTGGTGTGGGGCGGCGACGGGCGCACCGTCCGCGATGTCGTCGTCGGCGGTGAGCTGGTGCTCAGCGGGGGCCGCTCGACCCGCGTCGACGAGCCGGAGTTGCGGAAGCGGGCCCGGCGTGTCGCCGCCGACACGCTCGCCGCTGCGGGGATCACGGTCCCCTCCCGCTGGCCGCTGCGACGCTGACCCGGCACCGCTCGGCGGCGTCGTCGCCGTCGCGTGGGTCGGTTCGGCCGCCGCCGTTACCTTGAGGAATTCGACGCGCATTCGTGCATCACCGCCGCGCTGACCTCGTGCGCTCTCTGCGGCGGGACGGCCCCTCATGAGATCGCGGTCGACCGCACCGAGCCTGTCACGGACCGGACCGGGCGCCGATGTGGTTCGGGGGCAGTGCGTGCCCCGGATCTTTGGGCTGCGGGCACATGGAGGCCGCGGACGGCCCGGACATACCGTTCGGACATCGGCACCAGAGCTGATTGAGCAGGACAGGAGGCACCCCTTGCTCGCAGACCAGGCGGCAGAGCACGCCCTGCATGAACGGGTCGTACGGCGACAGAGCGAATGGGCGCGCGAGTCCCGCGGACTCGTGGACCCTCCGCTGCCGAGCGACATGCTGCAACCGTGGGAGGTCTGGGACAGAGACCTCTTCGACCTCGAGATGATCCGCGTCTTCGGACGGTCGTGGGTCTGGCTCGGCGACACCGAGGACCTGGAGAAGCCCGGTGACTACATCACCGGCCGCATCGGCGCTCAGCCGGTCGTCGCGATCCGGCAGGAGGACGGCTCGGTCAAGGGCTTCCTCAACAACTGCCGGCACCGCGCGGCCGGACTGGCCTTCCAGCCGGCCGGGCACTGCAACGCCTTGGCGTGCCCGTATCACGCGTGGACCTACGGGATCGACGGCAGACTGCTGAGCATCCCCGACATGGATCGCATGTACGGCCCGGACTTCCCGAAGGAGGAGTACGGCCTGGTCCCGATCCGGATCAAGGTCGCTTTCGGCAAGTTGGTCTTCGGCTGCCTGTCACGCAAGGCTCCGTCCTTCGACGAGTGGATCGCGCCGCTGCTTCCCCGCTACGAGCAGTACAAGATCGGCGCCTACCGGCGGTACCACCGGGAGCTCGACGACACCCATCCGATCAACTGGAAGGCTTTCGTCGAGAACTCCAACGACGACTACCACGTCCGGTTCGTGCACCGGCGGCTGAACAAGGTGCGCAAGCAGATGGACACGGTCGTGCGCTTCGAGGGCCGGACGACCAGCGGGTACAAGCCCCATTCCGACGGCTTCGACATGTCGGCCGGCCGTACGGACCTGAGCGAGCAGGACCTGCGCGGCAGCTACGCGGAGTTCATCTACCCGAACCTCACGCCGCTGCCGTACGCCTCCCAGCTGATCATGGTCAGGGTCGACCCGCTCGCGCCGGACCGCTCGCGGCTGTTCTCCCGGATCTACGGGCTCACCGACGACATCGAGCTGCAGAACCGGGAGCTGGACAACCTCGCGCAGACCAACAAGGAGGACACCGACATGGTGACCCAGCTGATGGAGAACCTGCGCTCGCCCTTCTACCGAGTGGGCCCGCCCAGCGCCTGGGAGGGACGGGCACATCACATGATGCGGATGATCCGGCGAGACGTCGCGACCCCGCTGGACCCCGACGAGTTCGACGGCCCCGTGGACAAGGACTGAACGAGGAACGACCCGCTCAGCGAGAACCTCACCGAGGCGCGCTGGACGCACATCGCACCGCCCGGCTGTGACCTGGTCTCCGGTGCGAGATCGAGGGCCTGATCGTGGACGTTCGCGCGCCGGACCTCCCGCACGCGCCGATCCTCCCGGGCGCGCGAACCCCCTCCGGAGAAAGGAAACCCAGCCTTGCCGACCACCTCCGCCATCGGCGCGGGCAGGCTCCGCCGCGTGCGCCGCCTGTACGGCGCCGACGGCCGCAGCGTCTTCGTCGCGATCAGGGCCTGACGGCGATGAAACAGGTCCAGCAGCTCGACCGGGTGATCGTCCGGTTCGCGGGCGACTCCGGGGACGGAATGCAGCTCACCGGCGGCCGGTTCGCCTCCGAGACCGCACGCTTCGGCAACGACCTGGCGACGTTCCCCGACTTCCCGGCGGAGATCCGCGCCCCCGCCGGGACCCTCCCCGGCGTCTCCAGCTTCCAGCTCCACTTCGCCGACCACGACATCCTCACTCCGGGCGACGCGCCCGACGTGCTGGTGGCGATGAACCCGGCCGCGCTCAGGGCCAATCTCGCCGACCTGGCCCGCGGCGGCCGGATCATCGTCGACACGTTCGAGTTCACCCCGCGGAATCTGGCCAAGGCCGGATACGCGGCGAATCCGCTGGGGGACGGGTCGCTGGACGGCTACGCCGTGCACGCGATCGATCTGACCTCGTTGACGGTGGAGGCGGTGCGGCCCTATGGGCTGTCCCGGAAGGACGCCGCCCGAGCGAAGAACATGTTCGCGCTGGGCCTGCTGTCCTGGCTCTTCGGCCGGCCGGTCGCCGCCACGGTCGAGTTCCTGGAGCGAAGGTTCGCGGACCGGCCCGGCGTGCGGGACGCCAACATCACGGCGTTCCGGACGGGCTGGAACTTCGGGGAGACGACCGAGGACTTCGCGGTCTCCTACCAGGTCAGGCCGGCACCACTGCCCGCAGGCCGTTATCGCAACATTTCCGGGAATCTCGCCCTGGCTTACGGCCTGATCGCCGCGTCACGCCAGAGCGGGCTGCCGCTCTTCCTCGGCGCCTACCCGATCACCCCGGCCTCCGACATCCTGCACGAGCTGTCCAGGCACAAGAGCTTCGGCGTGCGCACCTTCCAGGCCGAGGACGAGATCGCCGGGGTCGGTGCGGCCCTCGGAGCGTCGTACGGCGGAGCCCTCGGGGTCACCGTGACCTCGGGGCCGGGCGTGGCGCTGAAATCCGAGACGATCGGCCTGGGCGTGGCCGTGGAACTGCCGCTCGTCGTCGTGGACGTGCAGCGGGCCGGGCCCTCGACCGGCATGCCGACCAAGACCGAGCAGGCCGACCTGCTGATGGCCCTGTTCGGCCGGAACGGCGAGTCGCCGGTCCCCGTGGTCGCCGCGAAATCGCCCGGCGACTGCTTCGATGCGGCGCTGGAGGCGGCCAGGATCGCGTTGAAGTACCGCACGCCGGTGATGCTGCTGTCGGACGGCTACCTGGCCAACGGCTCCGAGCCCTGGCGCATTCCCCGAATCGACGACCTGCCGGATATCTCCGTCGAGTTCGCGGCGCCGCAGGACGATGACTTCCTGCCGTTCTCCCGCGACCCCGGCACCCTGGCCCGGCCCTGGGCGATCCCCGGAACCCCCGGCCTCGAGCACCGGATCGGCGGCATCGAGAAGGCCGACGGAACCGGGGTCATCTCCTACGACCCCGACAACCACCACCGGATGGTACGGCTCCGCCAGGCCAAGATCGACGGCATCGACGTGCCCGACCTCGGCGTGGACGACCCGACCGGCGACGCCCGGGTGCTCGTGCTGGGCTGGGGCTCGACCTACGGCCCGATCGCGGCGGCCGTCCGGCGGGTCAGGAAAGCCGGAGGGAGGGTCGCGCAGGCTCACCTGCGGCACCTCAACCCCTTTCCCGCCAACACCGGCGAGGTGCTGCGGGCCTACGACCGGGTGCTGGTCCCCGAGCTCAACCTCGGCCAGCTCGCACTGCTGCTCAGAGGCCGGTACCTGGTGGACACGATCTCCTACGGCCGCGTGCGCGGCCTGCCGTTCAAGGCCGAGGAACTGGCCGGGGTCATCGAGGAGGTGATCGCGTCGTGACCCTCACGGCGAAGGACTTCAAATCCGACCAGGAGGTGCGGTGGTGCCCCGGCTGCGGGGACTACGCGATCCTCGCCGCGGTGCAGGGCTTCCTGCCCGAGCTGGGCGTCCCCCGGGAGCGCATCGTGTTCGTCTCGGGCATCGGGTGCTCCTCGCGGTTCCCGTACTACCTGAACACCTACGGCTTCCACTCCATCCACGGCCGGGCCCCGGCGATCGCCACCGGGCTGGCCGCCTCCAGGCCCGACCTCTCCGTGTGGGTGATCACCGGTGACGGTGACGCGCTGTCGATCGGCGGCAACCACCTGATCCACGCGCTGCGCCGCAACGTCAACCTCAACATCCTGCTGTTCAACAACCGCATCTACGGGCTGACCAAGGGCCAGTACTCACCGACCTCAGAAATCGGGAAAATCACGAAATCGACGCCGATGGGGTCGCTCGACCGGCCCCTCAACCCGATCTCCCTCGCCCTGGGCGCCGAGGCCACCTTCGCCGCCCGCACGATCGACTCCGACCGCAGGCATCTGCAGAGCGTGCTGCGCCAGGCCGCCGCGCATCGCGGCACCTCGCTGGTGGAGATCTACCAGAACTGCCCCATCTTCAACGACGGCGCCTTCGACGCGCTCAAGCCGAACGGCCTGTTCCGGCACATCGAGCCCACCGACGACCTCGCCGAGGCGTTCGCGCTGTCCCGCATGAGCGACCCCACCCCGATCGGCGTCTTCCGCGACGTCGATCGGCCTTCCTACGACGAGCTCATGGCCGAGCAGCTCGGCCGGGCCGTACAGACCCACGGCGAGGGTGACCTCATCGCCCTGCTCACCGGTCCCGACACCTGGACCATCAACGAGGGGAACGCAAGGAGTGACTGACTGGAGACTGGCCGTCGACATCGGCGGCACCTTCACCGACATCGTCCTGCTGGACGCCGATTCCGGCCGGGTGGTCGTGGAGAAGACACTGACCACGCCCTCGGCCCCGCTCGGCGGCGTGCGCGACGGCGTGACCTCGGCGCTCGCCAAGGCCGGAATCGAGCCGCGCGACATCACCCGGCCCATCGTCCACGCGACCACACTGATCACCAACGCGCTCATCGAGGGCAAGACCGGCCGCGCGGCGCTCGTCACCACCACGGGCTTCGGCGACACGCTGGAGATCCGCACCGAGCACCGCTACGACATGTACGACCTGCAGATCGAGTTCCCCGCCCCGCCCATCCCGCGCGAGCTGGTCTTCGAGATCGACGAGCGCACGACCGCCACCGGGGAGGTACGACTCGCGCCGGGCGAGGCCGAACTCGACGAGCTGGCGCGGCGGATGAGCGGCGTCGAGGCCGTCGCGGTCTGTCTGCTCAACTCCTACGCCAATGCCGACAACGAGCGGCTGGTGGCCGAGGGCCTGGCCAAACGGCTCGGCGTACCGGTCTGCGCCTCCTATGAGGTGAGCCCGCAGATCCGCGAGTACCCCCGGATGATCACCACGGCCTGCAACGCGGCGACCATGCCCGTGATCGGCCCCTACCTGGAGGAACTGGAGCGCTGGCTGCGCGACAGCGGGTTCGGCGCCTCGGTGCTGATGATGCTCTCCAACGGCGGCGTGATCTCCGCGGCCGACGCGCGCAAAGTGCCGATCCGGCTGGTGGAGTCGGGCCCGGCGGCGGGCGCGCTGGCCGGGGTCTGGTATGCCCGGCGACTCGGCGAGGACCGGCTGTTCTGCTTCGACCTGGGCGGCACCACGGCCAAATCCTGCCTGATCGAGGACTACCGGCCCGAGCTGACCAACGAATTCGAGGTCGCCCGCGTCTACCGGTTCAAGAAGGGCTCCGGCTATCCCTGCTCGGTGCCGTCGGTGGACCTGGTGGAGATCGGTGCGGGCGGCGGCAGCCTGGCCCGCATCGACGACCTCGGCCTGCTCAAGGTCGGCCCCGACTCGGCCGGCGCGGACCCGGGCCCGGTCAGCTACGCCCGGGGCGGCACGATCCCCGCCACCACCGACGCCGATCTGGTCATGGGACTGCTCGACCCGGCCTACTTCCTCGGCGGCGAGATGCCGCTCGACCTGGAGCAGGCGCGCCGGGCGTTCCAGCCGCTCGCCGACGGCCTGGAGACCGGCGTCGACGAGGCCGCGGTGGGCGTCTACGAGGTCATCAACCAGAACATGGCCGCCGCGGCGCGCATGCACGCCGTCGAGCGCGGCATCGACCTGCGCGGCGTCTCGCTGATCGCGTTCGGCGGCGCCGGTCCGGTGCACGCCTGCGGCGTCGCCGCCCTGCTGGAGGCTCCCCGGGTGATCTTCCCGGTGAACGCGAGCGTGCTGTCGGCGTTCGGCACGCTCGTCAGCCCGGTCCGCATCGACCTGGCCCGCAGCATGGTCCGGGTGCTGAACTCCGCCGTGGAAAAGGACCGTGACGCACTGCTCGACGAGATGCGCGAGGAGGGCCGCCGTGTCCTCGCCGCCGCGGGGGCCGACGTCGAGAACGTGCAGTTCCGCTACGGACTCGACGCCCGCTACGCCGGCCAGGGCAACGAGATCACGGTCTGGGTCGGCGAGGGCGACGCGTGGCCGGTGACACCGGAGGAGACCGCCGAGCACTTCCACCAGGCCTACGAGCGGGTGTACGGGCTGCGCATCCCGGACGTGGCGGTGGAGGTCGTGACCTGGCGCGTCGCCGCCTGGTCGGACGCGCCGCCGTTCGAGGTGTCCGCGCTGCCGCCCGGCGCGGGCACGGCGACGCCGTACGGCACCCGCAGGGCCCGCTTCCGCCGCGGCGAACGATCCCGTGAGGTCCCCGTCTACCGCCGGACCTCTCTCGGGGCCGGCCACCGTTTCAGCGGCCCCGCGCTCATCGAGGAGCGCGAGACCACCTCCGTCGTGCCCGACGGCTGGACCTGCGAGGTGTCCGCCGACGGCTCCATCATCGCCACCCGGGAGGTCTGAATGGCCAGGACCTTTGACGCGATCGAGCTCGAAGTGCTCTGGGGCTCGCTCATCTCGACCGTGAACGAGCAGGCCAGAGCACTGCAGCGGGCGGCGTTCAGCCCGATCGTGCGTGAGGCCGGCGACCTGGCCAACGCGCTGTTCGACCGGCGCGGCCGGATGGTCGCCCAGGCCGTGACCGGCACACCCGGCCACATCAACTCCCTGGCCATCGCCACGCGCAACATTCTCGACAGGCACCCGGTGGACTCGCTCGAACCAGGCGACGTGCTGATCACCAACGACCCGTACAAGACCGCCGGGCAGTTGCTCGACGTGACCGTGCTGGTCCCGGTCTTCCGCCACGGCCGTGTGATCGCGTTCTTCGGCTCGACGATCCACCACACCGACGTCGGCGGCTACGGCATCGGCGCGGGCGCCAGGGACGTCTTCGAGGAGGGCCTCTGGATCCCGATCACCAAACTGATGGCGAAGGGCGAGCGCAACACCCCGGTGTGGGACTTCATCCTGGCCAACGTGCGCCAGCCCACGCATATGGCGGGCGACCTGCACGCGCAGATGGCCTCGGGGGAGGTCGGCGCCCAGCGGCTGCACGCGCTACTCGACGGCTACGACCTCGACGACATCGAGGACCTCGCCGACGTCGTCATCGAGCGCTCCGAGGACGCCACCCGGCGGGCCATCAGAGCCCTGCCCGGCGGCCGTTACGAGGCGACCTCTGTGCTCGACCTGGCCGACGGCTCGGAGATCACGATCCAGGTCGCGGTGACGATCGACACCGACCTCGGCGAGATCCTCGTGGATTACGCCGGCTCGTCGGGCGCCAGTCCGTACGGCATCAACGTGGTGAAGAACTACACCCACGCCTACACCACGTTCACGCTGCGCAGCCTGCTCAACCCGGAGATCCCCAACAACGCGGGCTCGCTCGCCCCGATCCGCGTGGAGGCGCCGGAGGGCAGCATCGTGAACGCCGTGCCGCCCAGTCCGTGTACGGCACGGCACGTCGTCGGCATGTTCCTGCCGATGCCGCTGCTTCAGGCCATGTCGAAGGTGCTGCCCGACGCGGTGATGGCGGAGGGCTCGGCGGCGGTGTGGACGATGCAGGTCAGCGGGCAGCACGACGACGGCCGGCCGTTCATCACCGCGATGTTCACGTACGCCGGCGGCGTCGGGGCGCGTGCGGCCAAGCCGGGCCTGTCGGCGACCTCCTACCCCACGGGGGTCGCCGCGGTGCCCATCGAAGTCGTCGAAGGGTCGGCCCCGATCCGGTTCCTCCGCAAGGAACTGCGCCGCGACTCCGGCGGCCGGGGCCGGCACTCGGGCGGGCTGGGCCAGACCATCGAGTTCACCGTCGACACCAAGGCACCCTGGACGCTCAACGCGGTGACCAGCCGCCTGGCCCGCGGCCCGCTCGGCGTCTTCGGCGGCGGGCCCGGCGCCACCGGACGGTTCCTGGTCAACGGCGAGCCGATCCGCACGCAGGCCCGCATCACGCTGCAGCCGGGCGACGTGGTCCGCCTCGAGCTGCCGGGCGGCGGCGGATACGGCGTGGCCGAGGAGGGCGCGGCGGTATGACCGAACGGAGCGAGGCCATCGGAAAGCGCGGCGCCTCGGTCACGCGGCCGACGAAGGACGACGTGTGACCGCCACGTTCGCCGCCCGCTGGCGGGAGGCGGTCGCGGCCCGTCCGGAGCACCCCTTCCTGATCTGGGAGGGCCCGGACGGGTCGGTGACCCGGTGGACGTACGCGGAGTTCGACGCCCTGGTCGACCGGGTGGCGGGCGGGCTCCGGGCCCGCGGGGTGTCGTACGGCTCCCGCCTGAGCCTCGCGCTGCGCAACTCCCCGGCGTTCGTCGCGATCTGGCTGGCCTGCGCCAAGCTCGGCGCGGCCATGGTCCCCTCCGATCCGTCCTCGACGGCGCCCGAACTCGCCGCCCACATGCGGCGCACGGCCGCCGTCCTGGGCGTCTGCGCGCCGGAGCGCGCGGGGGCCTTCCGGGAGGCGGCCTCCCCGGGCGGGGTCCCGGTCGTGGAGGTGTCCGAGGCGGATGTGACGCTCGACACGCTCTCCGCGGATCCGCCGATATGGCGGGAGCCGCCGTCCCCGCGGGCGCCGCTCGGCCTGATGTTCACCTCGGGCACGACCTCGGCCCCCAAGTGCGTGGTCGTCACACAGGCCAACTACGCCTTCGCCGGAGATGTCATGGCCGCCGCCTCCGCCCTCCGGCCGGATGACCGCCAGCTCGTCGTGCTGCCGATGTTCCACGCCAACGCGCAGTACTACTCGTTCGCGCCGGCCATCGCGGTGGGCGCGAGCGTGGCACTGATGCACACCTTCTCGGCCAGTGGTTTCCTGGCCCAGGCGGCGCGGCACAAGGCGACCCATGCCAGCCTGTTCGCGGCACCGATCCGGATGATCCTGGCCAGGGGCGGCAGCCCTCTCGAGGGACTCGGACTGGTCAACTGCTGGTACGCCCAGAACCTCACCGACGACCAGTACGACCAGATCTCCGCCCTGCTCGGCTGTCGTCCGCGCCAGCTGTACGGCATGACCGAGACGATCCCCGCCGTGCTCACCAACCGGGCCGTCGCCCCCGTGCCGCACGCCATGGGCCGGCCCACGCTCGGCTGCGCCGTCACCGTCGTCTCTGAGACGACCGGCCTCCCCGTGGCGCCCGGAGAGGTCGGTGAGATCCTCGTCGGAGGTGAACCCGGAACGACGCTGTTCGCCGGTTACCTGGACGACCCCGAGACGACGGCCGCCTGCTTCCGCGACGGGTGGTTCGTCACCGGAGATCGCGGCGGAGTCGACGCCGACGGCAACGTGTACTTCGCCGGGCGCGGCGGCGACGTGCTGAAGGTCGCCGGGGAGAACGTCTCGGTCGTCGAGATCGAGGCCGTGCTCGCCGGGCATCCCGGCGTGTTCGAGGCGGCGGTCGTGGGGGAGCCCGACCCGATCAGGGATGAGGTGCCGGTCGCGTATGTGGTGCCCCGGGGCGACGCCCGTCTCGATGATCTCGATGGCTGGTGCGCCGAGCGGCTCGCCAAGTCCAAGCGGCCGGTGCGGTTCGAGGTGGTGGACGCGCTACCCCGGACCTCCGTCGGCAAGGTACGGAAATTCCTGTTGAAGAGGTGAATCAGTGGTGACCCCACCGACCAGCGCCATCGCGGACGTGCTTCAGCTACGTGGGTTGACGGGGTGGCTGAGCCCACCCCTGGTTCCCATCCGCCGGGCTCCCGGCGTGCAGGGCAGCGCCCGCACGGTGCGGCTGGCCGCGGGGCCCGGCCCGGCCGGCCTCAAGCCGTTGCACCGGCTGCTCGACGAGGACCTGCACGGACGCGTGATCGTGATCGCCGGGGCGGAGGCGGCGGCGGGAGCGGTGTGGGGGGAGATCCTCACGCTGTCGGCGCGACGCGCAGGCGCGGCGGGCGCCGTGATCGAGGGCGGGGTCCGCGACGTGGAGGCCGCGCGCAGGCTCGGGTTGCCGCTGTGGGCGCTGAACGAGGCCACGGCGGGCCCGGGGCCCCTGGTGCACGTGGCATCCGTGGGCACGCCGGTGGAGATCGCGGGTGTGCCCGTCGCCGATGGCGACACGATCGTCATGGACCACGGCGGCGTGGTCGTGGCGACCGATCCGGAGATCCTGGCCGACGCGGCCGCATACGCCAAGGCGGAGGAGAAGGTCGTGGCCGCGCTGCGAGAGGGCGCCACACTGGCCGAGGCGTACCGGCATAAGGCGGATTTCGTAGCGGAACTGCGGAGATAACGCCCGCTCTCTCGGATCACATCAAGTCCGACGACACCCTCTTGGGCCGCGGCACCGGACCGGTGCGGCTCCACCGGCCCGGTGCCGCTTCCCGGCCAAAACTCCGGAGGTCCTACTTCGCCTCTTGTCCCGACTACCTCGCTCGCGTATATTCGCGTACGAATAAACGTGAGCGAGGTGGTCGGGATGGCGAAGCGGCGCAAGGTCGCGAACCTGTTGGCACTGGCAGTCCTGTCCGCGGTCACGACCCGTCCCATGCATCCCTATGAGATGGCCGCCACCCTGCGCGGCTGGAACAAAGAACGGGACATGGAGATCAAGTGGGGATCGCTCTACACCGTCGTGAGAAACCTCGCCAAGCATGAGCTGATCGAAGAGGTCGAAAGCACGCGCCACGGACGCCGTCCGGAGCGGACCGTCTATCGGATCACCGAGGCGGGCCGGCAGGAGTTGGTCGACTGGACGCGGGAACTGCTCAGCGTCCCCCACACCGAGTTCCCACGGTTCCGCGCCGGACTCTCGGTGATGGCGGCGCTCGACCCGGACGAGGTGATCGGACTCCTCGAGAACCGGCTCGCGGCCCTCGACGAAGAGATCGCCACGCTGGGGGAGCGGCACGCACGGGAGATCGCCGAGATCCCTCGCCTGTTCCTCATCGAGACGGAATACGACCTGGCCATCCTGCGGGCGGAGGCCACGTGGGTCCGCGCCCTGCTCGGAGAACTGACCGAGGGGACCTTCCCCGGCCTGCGCGAATGGCGGGCCTTCCACGAGACGGGAGAGATCCCGGACAACCTGCGAGAACTCGCCGAAAAGGACATCACCGACGTATAGCCCTGGTGGCGGTGTTGCAGCACCGCCACCAGGGACCTTCGAACCGGAACTACGGATGGCCCGAAGATGACGAACACGAGGATAACGCTCTCCTTCCGTTCCGGTTCACACACATCAACCGATCAGGAGGAGACATGAGACACGTCGCAATCATCGGAGGCGGCATCGCCGGCCCGGCGACCGCGCTGGCGCTACGCAAGGCGGGCATCGACGCCACCGTCTACGAGGCGTACCCGACACCCGCCGACGGCATCGGCGGCACCCTCGCCCTCGCGCCCAACGGCATGGCGGCACTGGAGATCATCGGTACAGCCGACGCGGTGAAGTCGGTCGCACAGCCCAGTTCGCGGATGGTGATGACGGTCGCAAGCCGCAAACGCATGGAACTGCCCGTCCTGTCCGACGCCGGCCCCCTCTTCGTGGTGCGCCGCGCCGACCTCTACCGCACACTCCACGACGAGGCCGTACGACAGGGCATCACGATCGAGTACGGCAAGCGTCTCGTCGGCGTCGAGCACACCACCGCGGTCTTCGACGACGGAAGCCGGGCGGGGTTCGACGTCCTCGTCGGCGCCGACGGCATCCATTCCACCGTTCGCCGGCTGATCGACCCGAACGCACCCGGCCCGAAATGGACCGGCATGCTCGGCCTGGAAGGGCTATCGCCTCACGCGGTGCCGGAAGACCCGCAGACGATGGTCTTCGCCTACGGCAGGCGCGGCTACTACCTCTACTGGCCGGCGGCGGGCGGCGGCACCACCTGGGGCGCGAACCTGCCCTACCACCGGCCCCTGACCCTTCTCCAGGCCCGTGAGATCTCGACCGAGGAGTGGATGCGCAAACTCGGCGACACCTACGGCGACGACGTACCCGGCGCCGACCTGATCCGGCACACGCCGCCGGAGTCGCTGCAGGTGATGGGCGCCCTCTACATCATGCCGAGCGTCCCGCGCTGGCACAGGGATCGGATGGTGCTGGTCGGCGACGCCGCGCACGCGCCGTCCAACAGCTCAGGACAGGGCGCGTCGCTCTCGATCGAGAGCGCCATCCAGCTGGCCCGCTGCCTGCGAGACGTCGAGGACGTGCCGCAGGCCTTCGCGACGTACGAGCGGCTCCGCCGGGCCCGGGTGGAGAAGATCGCGGCACGCGCATCCAAGATCAACCACAGCAAGACACCGGGCCCCGTCGCGCAGACCCTGATGCCGATCCTCATGCCGCTGATGGTGAAGACGGTCATGAACCCGGAGAGGACCATGGGCCCCGAGCAGAGGTACCGCATCCAATGGGACGCGCCGGCGACCCGCGACCCTCTGCTGGTCGAGGTCTAGGCGGGCCGTCACCCGCCGACAGCGGCGGCCGCGGAGCTGTCGCGAGGTTGGCGAGGAAAGGGGCGGGCGTGCGGCAGAGCGGTCGCCGGACGATCTGTCGGCAGCCGGACGCCTGCGCCTCGGCTACGCCTCCTCCGCCGTGAGCCGGGCCCGCCATTTCGCCGCGATCTCCGCCTCGCTCGCCCCGCCCTCGTACGCGGGCGAGATCAGCCGGCTCGTCTCCAGGACCCGGACCAGCACCGCGGACCGCACCCGGTCCGGGCGAGTGCCCCGCCGCTGTCGGAAGCGCTCCACGATCCGCTCGTACAGCTCTCCCTCGGTGTGGACCTCGCCGAGGCCGCGGAAGCGGTATCCCTTGCGGCGGACCGGATCGACGACGTTGATCTCCACCGCCGGGTTGTGGGCCAGGTTGGCCACCGTCCCGGGGGAGTGCAGGTCCAGGAAGACGAGGTGGTCGTCGTCCCAGATCTCGGTCGTGCCCTTGGGGGAGAGGCTGGGTGTCCCGTCGGGGCGGACGGTGGCCACGAAGCCCAGGCCCTGTGAGGTCACCATGCGACGAACCTCATCGTCGAACGTCACTTTCACGCACCTCCACGGCGACGGCACCGATCCGGTCCCGATGTCATCCAGCTGACGCCGCATGCCAAGGATCAGGCGGGCATAGGTGCCTATATACCACCATCAGCGCGTGGGGCGCTTCCGGTGGACGACGACCCTGTGCCCGCTTCCCAGGGATAAAAGGGACGGTGTCGCCGAAAACCGACCTTCCACATCGCTCCGGGCGGAAACCTGCCGATGGTCACCGGCGGGGGAGTAGGACCAGGCGATGCCACCACCTCGAGACGGCACCGCCGCGTAAGGCCGACGAGGAACCCGCCTCGACATACTGATTCGCGTCTCGACGGAGACCGGGGGAGTGGAGCGGAGTTTCTTCCTCGGCCGGATCGAGTCATGAGACCGGAAGCACGACCGCTCGGCCGGGCCTGCCCGCAGATCCACCGACGATTCGACCCGTTCACCCTAATCGGGGAGGATCCCGGGAATTTGCCGGAGCAGCGCCGGTAAACGGTTGCCCCGAGCCAAGAGTCCTCTCAACGGCAATGTTCCCTCAACCCTCGGAGAGCAGATGCTCCGTCGTCTTCTCGTGTCGGGCGCGCTCGTCGCGTCCACCCTCGTCCCCCTCACCGCCTCGGTCACGCCGGCCAGTGCCGCCGTCCTGCCGACCGGCGTCTCGTCGGTGTCGGCGAGTTGCTACAAGCGGGTGGGGAAGCACTGGGTGTGCATCACGCCGGGCGCGTTCTGCCCGAAGGCCGCGCACAACCGGTACGGCTACGCCAAGGTCACGAAGAAGCGGTACAAGTGCACGTACAAGCGCAGCGACCCCTACTGGCGCTGGCGGCGCGCCTGATGACCACCGAATGACGCCGCCCAGGCCGACGGTGCGATCGACGCCTCGGCCTGGCGGCCCATCTGGCATCTCGGCCCGTCCCCGTGCATGAGCGGCCTCATAGGTGGGCCAGCAGTCCGTCCAGCGGTCGCGGCACGCGATCGAGGTCCAGTGCCGCGACGAGCGGGCGCGAGTAGCGGATCTTACGGCCGCTACCCGCCCCCATGAACCGGCGCAGTTGGTCGTGGGTGCTGCGCCCGCGCCATGCGGGCTGCTTCTGGAGTGAGCGGAATGAGCGTAGCTCGCCCTCGGCGTCGACGACGCGTTCCACCATGGCGGTGCCGAGGGCGCGGATCAGCTCGTCTTCCAGGTCGGCCACGCACACGAAGAATCCGAGCGCCTCCAGATCGCTTCTGCCGAGATCGGACCCAAGGCCGGCCCGCTCGAGACCCCTCCGGAAGGCTCCTTCTTCGCCGGCGTCGACCAGGCCCGCCAGCCGGAGATCGTGACCGGGTGGGCCGAACTTGCCGATGTAGGTCCCGATGTTCGTGGCCCCGCCCATCGCCACAAGGGAGATGCCCTCGGCCGCGAGGTCCCGGCCCCGGCGCTCGGCCAGTGCATTGACGGCCGACATGTCGCTGACTCCCTCGACCAAGACCACGGTATGCGTGTGGTTCACCCGCCCAGCCTCGCACCCAATCCGGCGAGATCCACACCCCTTTTTCCGCGTCGGAGGTATTGCGGACCCACAAGAGCGGTGGTCACCGAATACGGCAGGGGACGATCGACTCTTCGAAGAGACCGGCCTGACCGATGTCGACTGGGGCCCATGCCTGTGGATCCGCTGGATCCGCGATCTGGACGTTCAATGGTCAGGCGAGCCCGTCCACGCGCATGAGAGGTACTTTGGCGCCGAGCATCGCGGTGGGGGCGAGGTGTTATACCGGACAGAATTCACCTTCTGTCCGGTATCGCACTCATAGTGCGTTTACGAATGTCTCTGCCTCGGATTGTCCCATTCCGGTCTCGCCGCGTACCAGGAACACGGCCTGTTCCGTACGACCGGCGGCCTTGAGGTCGCGTACGCGTGTGGCGAGATCCGGTACGGCGCCGCCGGCGGGGTCGGAGGGGACGGCGTGGCCGGCTCCCAGGGTCTCGGTGAGCAGCTTCGCCTCCTTGAGGCCGAGTCCGGTGCGTTCCCGGACGAGCTTGATCGCCGCCACCTTCTTGCCGGCCGCCCAGAGTTCTCGGACCTCCTGCTGTACGTGGGCCGGGACGGGCGGCAGCAGGCCCGGTGTCCGCCAGGCGAGCTGACCGCCGGGTCTCGCCCCCGCGCGGACGGCTGCGAAGATCACGAAGATCGCCGCCCCGATCACGAGGACGCCGAATAAGAGGAAGAGAACTTCGGCGGGTCCGAATGCCGGCATGTACAGATCGTACGGGGCTTCGCATCACGTAGCGAGAGAGCACGGTCTGTTCGTGAACCAGGTGCCGGAGCGGCTGTGCAACCCCCTCTTCGCGAGGTTCGCTCAATGCTCGATAATGTACATTATGTCAAGTAGCCGCTTTGTGGCCGCCTCTCCCGCTCGAGTCCCCATGTGGGAAGACGGGCGAGAGCCCTCCCCCGTCGGCCGGGAGTTGGCCGCCGCCCTGGACGCGCTGCTGGTACGCGCGCAGCGGGCCCGAGCCGTACGGCAGGACATCGACACGCGAGCGCTGATCGCTCTGATGGTGGGTACGGCACGGGCGGCTGAGCACGTGGATCCGGCTACTCGTTGCCGGCTTCTCGACATCGTTTTCGATGGTTTGCGGGCCTCCCCCGCCGGGGCGTATGCGCGGGCGGAAGAAACCCATTCCGAGGAGAAATACAGTTAACAGCCCGGGAAGAAAATACCGTCCAATCCAGTCAACCGGGTCACCTTGGTCGGGTCGATGGCGGATTATCGAAGCCATGCGATTTCCGCCGCTTGCCGCTCGGGCCGCCTGCGGCCGGGCCGTCCGGACGCCGCCCCGAGCATGCTGACATCTCCTTTTCCCGTGGAGGACGACGGCGGCGGGATGGCGCACAAGGTGCTCGGTGCGGGGTGGACCGCGCCAAGCCGTGCCCGGGCGTTCGTCCGCCTTCAGGTCGGGCGGTGGGGGTTGCCGCATCTGGCCGATACGGCCGAGTTGCTGGTGTCGGAGCTGGTGACGAACGCGGTCCGGGCGATGCAATCCGTGTCCAGTCCGCTGATCGTGTCGTCGATGTTCCCGGTGACGCTGCGCAGCGTCGCCGTACGGCTGCGCCTGCCGTCCGCGTCGCGCAGCCTGTTCATCGAGGTGTGGGACGCGAGCGTGAGTGTGCCGATCCCCCGCAGCGGTGCCGAGCCGGACGACGGTGAGCTCGATGAGGGCGGCCGCGGGCTCACGCTCGTGGAGAGCCTGGCCATGCGCTGGGGATGTCAGACCGCACCCGACCGGGGCAAGATCGTGTGGTGTGAGCTGGCGACCTCCCCGGTGGCCGCGCCCGATCCCGTTTCGACTCCCGTGACGTCTCCCCCGGTCGTTCCCGTCCCGGTCGGCACTCCCCCGGCCCCGGCATTGGCCGTACCCGCCCACACGCTGCCCCGGCGGATGCGGCGTCATCCTCGGGCGGAACGGGCCGAGGGGCCCGATCGGGACACTCTGCTGCGGGTCCTGCGGGGGCTGCGCGATCTGGACTGAGCCGGGGTCTCCGGTCGAGCTTCTCGTGTCCGGCCGTCAGCGTCCGGCCGTCATCGGAGGACCTTGTCGAGGAAGTCCTGCAGGTTCGTCCTGGTGCGGGCGATCTGCTCCTCGGTGGTGAGCGTCTCCTCCAGGCGGCCGCCGAGGTCGGGGAGCTTCTTCCCGCGTACGTAGAGGGAGCAGTCGAGGTCGGCGCACATGTAGACGCCGACCGAGTTGTTCTGCCTGCCCGCCTCCCCCGCTCGGCGGGCGGTCATCAGGGCGACGCCGCTTCCGGGGTGTGTCGTCAGGCAGAGGGAGCACATCCCGCGGTGGAGCCGGGCACGCGGCTGGGCGGCCAGGCGGAGTGCAACGCCGACGAGCCGCTCGCCGAGATCGGTCACCAGGTAGCAGCGGTCGGGGGCGGCGGGGTCGCGCCACCCCAGAAAGTCGAGGTCCGCCCAGGGTCTTCCGCTCAGGTTCCTGGGCAGCGTCAGCCGTTTGGCCTCTCCCTTGGAGCAGTTGACGAATGAGATGCGGATTTCCTGTTCGCTCAGGGACTTCACGGCAGTGGACGCTAACATGACCTAGACCCTCTAGGCTACTACCTAGAGGGTCTAGTTTTGAGGGGTGGCACATGGCACGTGCCGGGTTGACGGCCGATCTGCTGACGGAGGCGGCGGCGGATCTGGCCGACGAGGTCGGGTTCGGCGACATCACCATCTCGGCGCTGGCACGGCGTTTCGGGGTCAGGGACGCGAGCCTCTACTCCCATGTCAGAAACGTCCAGGACCTGCGTACGCGGGTTGCCGTACTGGCCGCGCGCGACTTCGCCGCGCGCATCGGCGCCGCGATCGCGGGCCGGGCCGGCAGGGAGGCGTTGACGGCGTTCGCGCACGCCTACCGGGAGTTCGCGCTGGAGCATCCCGGTCGCTACGCGGCGACGCAGATGGAGGTCTCCCCCGAGGTGCTCGCCGGGTCACCGGGACACCGGAGTCTCGTCGAGGCGCCGCTCGCGATGCTGCGCGCGTACGGCCTGGCCGAGCCCGATCTCACCGACGCCGTGCGTCTGCTGCGCAGCGCGTTTCACGGTTATGTCGCCTTGGAGGCGGCCGGGGCGTTCCGGCATCCCCGTCCGGTGCGGTCGTCCTGGGAGCGGGGGCTGGACGCTCTCCATGTGGCCCTGGAGAACTGGCCGTCCTCCTCGGCTTCGCCGTAAGGAACATCGGGAAAAGGGATGGCACGGAAAACCTGTTGCGGAACTGTCGGTGGCGTTGGTTAGGGTCGGCAAACGTGGCAGATCAACCATTGATTTTCGCTCGTGACCTGGTGAAACGTTTCGGCGATTTCACCGCGGTCAACGGGATCGACCTGGAGGTGGCGCCGGGCGAGGCGTTCGGCTTCCTGGGTCCCAACGGCGCCGGCAAGTCCTCGACCATGCGCATGATCGGGTGCGTGTCGGTGCCGACGTCCGGGCAACTGCGCATCCTGGGGATGGACCCGGCCCGGGAGGGCACCGCGATCCGGGCGCGGCTGGGGGTCTGCCCGCAGTTGGACAACCTCGACCCCGATCTGACCGTGCGGGAGAACCTGACGACGTACGCGCGGTATTTCGGGCTGTCGCGGGCGGAGAGCGGCAGACGGGCCGATGAGCTGCTGGAGTTCGTGCGGTTGTCGGACCGGGCGAAGGGCAAGGTGGAGCCGCTGTCGGGCGGTATGAAGCGGCGCCTGACGATCGCCCGCGCGCTGGTCAACGAGCCCGATCTGGTGCTGCTGGACGAGCCCACGACGGGGCTCGACCCGCAGGCCCGCCACCTTCTGTGGGAGCGGCTGTTCCGGCTGAAGCAGCGCGGCACCACGCTGGTGCTGACCACGCATTACATGGACGAGGCCGAGCAGTTGTGCGACCGGCTGGTGGTGATGGACGGCGGGAAGATCATCGCTTCGGGTTCGCCGCGTTCGCTGATCGAGACCTACTCGACGGCGGAGGTGCTCGAGCTGCGTTTCCCCGACGGGCTCGATCTCAACGGCGATTACGCGGCCAAGCTGGAGGGCGTCGGCGAACGCATCGATCCGCTGCCCGACCGGGTGCTGGTCTACGCCGACGACGGGGACGCCGCGCTGGCCGAGGTGCACCGGCGGGGGTTGACGCCGTCCAGCGTGCTGGTGCGGCGCTCCACGCTGGAGGACGTGTTCCTCCAGCTGACCGGCCGAACGTTGGTGGACTGACATGACGGCCGGAACCTTGCATCCCACCCTGGCCGTCTTCGGGCGGCAGCTGGCGCTGTATCGGCGGTTGTGGCAGGCGTCGGTGTTCTCGTCCTTCGTGCTGCCGGTGCTGTTCCTGGTCAGCATCGGCATCGGGGTGGGCCGCTATGTCGGCACCCTCGAAGGGGTCGACTATCTGGCGTGGATCGTGCCCGGGGTGCTCGCCTCGACGGTGTTGCAGATCTCCATGGGCGAGTCGACGTACGCGGTGCTGGGCGACTTCAAGTGGAGCCGGGCCTATCACGCGATGCGGGCGACGCCGGTGCGGCCCGTCGACATCGTCTGCGGGCACCTGCTCTACCTGGTGCTGCGGGCCGAGGTGGCGGTCGTGGCCTTCTTGCTGGTCGTCGTGTTCTTCGGCGGGCTGCACTCGCCGTGGTCGCTGGTCGCTCCGCTGGTGTGCGCCGTGCTCACGGTGGCGACGGCGGCGCCGGTGACCGCGTTCGCCGCGGCGATCGACCATGACAGCTACTTCGCGCTGCTGTATCGCTTCGTGGTGATTCCGTCGACGCTGTTCGCCGGGGTGTTCTTCCCGGTGGAGCAGCTGCCCGCGGTGGTGCGGCCGTTGGCGTACGCGTCGCCGCTGTGGCATGGAGTGGAGTTGTGCCGTGCGGCGACGCTCGGCCGGGTGACAGCCTGGCCGCCGGTCGTCCATGTGGGTTATCTGCTGCTGTGGGCGGTCGGCGGGGTGACCCTGGCGGTGCTGGCGTTCAAGCGGAGGCTGGAGGACTGATGCTGACCACGTTCGTCGCCTCGCCTGCGCGGGTCACCCGGGTCTCTTCGGGCCGTGTGGGCGCGGTCATCAACCGCAATGTGGGCGCGCTGCGGTCCGGGCCGTCGTACTGGATCGTCCTGCTGTCGGGTTTCTTCGAGCCGCTACTGTATCTGCTGTCGATCGGTGTCGGGGTCGGGGCGCTGGTCGGGGCGCTCACCGTCGATGGGCGGAGCATGTCGTATGCGGCGTTCGTCGCTCCGGCGATGCTGGCGGTGTCGGCCATGACGGGGGTCTTGGCGGAGACCACGTTCAACTTCTTCCACAAGTTCAAGTACGCCAAGACGTTCGAGGCGGTGCTGGCGACGCCGGTGCGGCCGATCGAGATCGCGCTGGGTGAGCTGGTGTGGGCGGTGACCCGCGGCTCGTTCTATACGGCGATCTTCCTGGTCGTGATGGCGGTGATGGGGCTGACCACGCCTGGCCTGGCGCTGGCGGCGTTCCCGGCGACCGTGCTGGTGGGGTTGGCGTTCGGGGCGGTCGGCATGGCCGTCAGCACCCTGATGCGCGGCTGGCAGGACTTCGACCTGTTGAACATCGGTCAGTTCGCGCTGTTCCTGTTCTCGGGGACCTTCTCCCCCGTGCGGGACTATCCGCTGGTCATGGAGATCCTGATCCAGGTCACTCCGCTGTATCACGCGGTGGAGTTGGTGCGTGCTCTGTGTCTCGGGGCGATCGGCCTGGGGTCGCTGGTGCACGTGGCCTACCTGGCCGTGATGATCGCGGGTGGGCTGTGGTTCGCCTCCCGCCGCCTGACCAGGATGCTCTGTGTCTAGTGCCCCTCCCGCCAACCTTTGCCCCGTCGCGTCGCCCAGGGCGGCACCTCGCCGCGTTGTCGTCGTCGCTCGTAGCTCCGCTACTCAGCTCCTCCTCCGCCTTGCGATGCACCGCCCTGGACACCGCGCCGTCCGGGCAAACCTTGGCAGTCGCGGCACTAGTCGTAGTCGTCTGGCCGGTCATCGGTTTCGGGGGTGGGCGGCAGGCCCTGATATCGGGCGGGGGCGGGGAATCCGCCGGGGGTGGCGTGCAGGTGGTCGGTGAGCCGCCGGCCGGTGGTCAGGCATCCGGCCAGCAGGGCGCCGAGCATGATCAGTTCGCCGAGGTGGTGGTTGCGCAGCAGCTCGCCCAGCACGATCACGGTGGCGAGTACGACGAGGGTCAGGGCGATGCCGCGGTGGAAGCGTCCCGCCTCCGAGTGCGGCCAGGGGTCGACCGGCCGGGTGATCTCCCGGCCTTCGGCGGAGTCGGTGCACAGCGCCCTGACCGGGCAGGCGGTGCAGGCGGCGGCGGGGGCGCGGTAGCGGATCAGCCGCCGCCGGTGGTCGTAGCCGTACGGCCGCAGCAGCTGGTCTTCCGGGCAGGTCCAGTGGTCGTGGTCGGGGTCGTAACGGAATCCGCCGGTGCGGAATCGCTCGGTCTGGCCGTGGGTGTGCCGGGCCAGCAGGTCGAGGCCGCGGGCGATGAGGATGAGCAGTGCGGCGTAGCCTCCGGCGAGCAGGACCTCGGTGCTGATCGCGGTCATCGTCGCCTCACCGGTCGACCGGGCCGGTGATCTCGGTGAAGAGGCGGTCCTCCGTCTCTCCGGGGGTGGCGGGTCTGGCTTTGGCGGCGTGGCGCAGGCCGAGCCAGGCGATGTAGAGGAACGGCAGTGCCCCACCGATGATGAACACCGCGTCGCCGGGCAGGCGCAGCCATTCGATCAGGCTGTTGGTGGGGTTGGTGAGGTATTTCAGGCTGCGTGCGTGCCAGTAGCCGGTGCTGACCGAGTGGTAGAGCTGGAGGATGCCGACGGGCAGCAGTGTGGCGAAGCACATCCAGGCCAGGCCGATGTTCAGCGACCAGAAGGAGATCTTGGCCAGGCGGTCCGGCCACAGGCGGGGCGGGATCATGTAGCGCAGGCAGAACAGCGCCATCGCGATGGCGAGCATGCCGTACACGCCCATCATCGAGCCGTGGGCGTGGTTGGCGGTGAGACCGGTGCCGATCTCGTAGTAGGACACGATGGGCAGGTTGATCAGGAAGCCGAACACGCCGGCGCCGAGGAAGTTCCAGAAGCCGACGGCGACGAGGAACATCACGGCCCAGCGGTGCGGGAACGGGGTGGGTGAGGCGGCCTCCTGGCGGGCGCCGAGCTGCAGGAAGGCCCATGCCTCGACGGTGAGGAAGGTGAGCGGGATGACCTCGGCCGCGGAGAAGAACGCGCCGAGGGCCATGTGCTGGGCCGGTGCGCCGCTGAAGTAGAGGTGGTGCATGGTGCCGATGACGCCGCCGACGGAGTACAGCACGATGTCGAAATAGACGACGATGAGGGCGACCTTCTCGCGGATGACGCCGAGCAGCACGAAGATGTAGGCGACCATCACGGTGGTGAACAGTTCCAGGAAGTCCTCCACCCACAGGTGCACGACCCAGAAGCGCCAGAAGTCGGCGGTGGTGAAGGTGTCGGTGGTGCGGCTGAGCAGGCCGATGGCGTAGATGACCGGGATGGCCAGGGCGGCCCAGAAGAACATCCAGGGCAGGTTGCCGCGGTGTTCGCCGCGCAGGCGTCCGCGTAGGCCGCGCCAGAGGATGAAGGCCCACAGGCCCATGCCGGCGGTGAGCAGGATCTGCCACAGGCGGGCCAGGTCGAGGTATTCGTACTGGTTGGCGCCGATGAACCGGGCGGAGGCGGGCACCATGCCGCGGATGCTGAAGAACTCCCCCAGCAGGCTGCCGGCGACCACGACGATCAGCGCGCCGAGCAGGATCATCGACAGGCGGTCCTGGCCGCGTGGTTCCCTTCTGGCGATGATGGGCGCCAGGAAGATCCCGGCGGCCAGGAACGCGGCGGCGACCCAGAACAGTGCCATCTGCAGGTGCCAGGTGCGGGTGAGGTTGTACGGCAGGAGCCGGGCCAGGTCGAGCCCGAAGAAGCTGCCGAGGTCGGCGCGGTAGTGCTCGGACGCGCCGCCGAGGAGTGACTGCGCCACGAACAGTGCGGCGACCACGAAGAAGAAGGGGGCGGTGACGCGCTGGCCTGGGGTGAGGGCGACCTCGCCGGGTTGGCGGAACGACAGGGTGTCGGCCTGGCGGCCGCGCCAGCCGAGCCGGTCGCCGTAGCGGCCGTAGACGCCGAACAGTGCGCCGATGCCGCCCAGCAGCGCGATGAGGGACAGCACGCTCCAGACGATGTTGTCTGCGGTGGGTCTGTTGCCCACGAGTGGTTCGGGCGGCCAGGAGTTGGTGTAGGAGTGGTCGGCGCCGGGTCGGTGGGCGGCGGCCGCCCATGCCGACCAGGCGAAGTAGGAGGTGAGCTGGTGGATCTCGGCGGGGTCGGTGATGGCGTGGGGCAGCAGGCCCTTGGCGGTCGTGGGGTCGCCGAAGAAGTCGGCGTAGTGCCGTTCGTTGGCGAGGTAGGCGGTGGTCTGGGGGCCGCTGAAGCGCAGGGTGCGGGTGGCGGGGTCGTAGCGGTTGGCCTGGAAGTCGGCGATGAGGGCGGCGTCGCCGCCGGGTTCGTTCGACCGTGCGATGGTCGCCGCGCGGTGCAGGTAGTCGGCGGTGAAGTCGGGGCCGAGGTAGGCGCCGTGGCCGAAGATCGAGCCGTACTGCATGAGGCCGGAGCGCAGGAACACCTGCTGGCCTGAGGTGATGTCGTCGCCGGTGAACAGGACCTGTCCCCTGTCGCCGACGACCTGCCGCGGGACGGGGGGTTCGTCTCGGTAGACGAGGTAGGCCAGGACGCCCAGGACGAGGAAGCCGAACAGGACGACGAGGACGGCCACCTGTACCCAGGCTTTGCTGATCAGTAGCCGGCCGTGGGGTACGGCGTCCGCTGACGGCGGCGCGGTCATCCGTCTCACCTCGTTCCTGTGTGGCGAGAGGGGTTTACCCCAGCCTTGACCGGCGAGGTTTATGGGAATAAGGGGATTTAAGTCATAAATCGGTCATCTTGTGCTTTCTTTGGCGAGCGAGGGCCGGGCCGGCGTCGGCTCGATGGAGATCCGCCGGAGGTCCGATGGAGGCCGGCCGAGGACTGGTGGATACTGCGGGGATGTACCGCGAGAGGGCCTCGCGGGTGCCGGGGGCGATGCTGTGGTGGCGGACCCCGCCGGCCCCGCACACCGTGCAACGGGTGCTCCCGGACGGATGCACCGACGTGATCTGGGCCGATGGCGAGCTGCTGGTCGCCGGGCCGGACACGACGGCGCATCTGGCGCATGACCGGGTGGACCGCTATGTCGGGCTGCGCTTCGCCCCCGGCACGGGCCCCGCCGTTTTCGGGGTGCCGGCGGGCGAACTGCGCGATCAGCGGATCGACCTGGCCGAGCTGTGGCCGGCCGGGGAGGTGCGGCGGCTGATCGACCTCATGAACGACCGGCGGGAGACGGCGGCCGGGCAGGCCGCTTTGGGCGCGGCGCTGGAAGAGGCGGCGCTGCGCCGTCTCCGCCGGTCCGACGGCCCGGATCCGATGGCGGCCTGGATCGTCGCCCGGGTGCGTGCCGGTGCGCCGGTCGCCGAGATCGCGGCCGGCGTCGGTCTCAGCGAGCGGCAGTTGCACCGGCGGTGCCTGAACGCCTTCGGCTACGGTCCCAGGATGCTGGGCCGCATCCTGCGGATGAACCGGGCGCTGGACCTGGCGCGCACCGGTGCCGCCTTCGCGGACGTGGCGGCGGTCTCCGGCTACGCCGACCAGGCCCACCTCTCCCGCGAAGTGCGCTCCCTGGCCGGCGCGCCGCTCGGCGTGCTGCTCCGTACTGCTTAGGGGGTGGGCGGCAGCGGCGCGAAAAGGTCGACGCCGTTGCCGTCCGGGTCGTGCACGACCGCGTAGCGCTGCCCCCAGAAGGCGTCCCACGGCGGGCGATGCCCTTCGTACCCGGCGGCGACCAGCTCGGCGTAGGTCCGGTCGACCTCCTCGGGGTCGGCGCAGCGGAAGGCGAGGCTGATGCGGCCATCACCGGTCGGCGGCGACCAGGTGTCGAAGGAGCGGATCGTCTCGATGGTGTCCCAGGCCAGGCGCAGCCCGCCGGGCAGGGTGACCTCGACATGCGGCTCGGTGTCGGCCGATTCGGGGAGATCGAGGCCGAGTCGGCGGTAGAACGCAAGGGATTTCCCCATATCGGCCACGACGAGGCCGATCAGGTCGAAAACAGGTGCCATGCGGCCACGCTAGGTCACCCGCCGGCCGTGCGTCTTGAACGATTCGGACATCCGCCG
>BCRI01000066.1 GCA_001552515.1 Sphaerimonospora mesophila NBRC 14179 = JCM 3151 | reverse complement strand
CTCGCCGCGGCCCGCGCCGCAGACCAGTCCACGTTGTTGCGACCCCTCGTAGGGACGATGAGGACCCCATCGTAAAGGCGCAGCTCAAGCGCTGGTCTAGAGGGCCATTGAGACGGGATTTTGCAGTGGACCTCCGGTAGTGCAAGAAAGCCGGGAGGTTCGCTGCAAACGCTGTCATTCAGAGTAAACCCCGTGAGGGCTGCCCGCACCGCCGTTGCTTATCCAAGAGGTCATCGAATGCTCCCTTGAGAGCGAGAACGTGTTCGGGCGAGGGCGTCGAGGGCGGTGTCGTCGGCGTCGGGGAGCGTGTGGAGATATTTCTCGGTGGTGGAGATGCTGCCGTGACCGAGGCGTTCCTTGACGACCTGGAGGTCGGCACCGCCGGCGAGCAGCCAGGAGGCGTGGGCGTGGCGCAAATCGTGCATTTTGACCTTGAACTCCAGCCCTGAGGCGGCCAGCGCGGGCCGCCAGACCTGGTCGCGGAACCAGCGGCGGGGGATGTGGTCGTCGGTGTCCCAGCGGCGCGACTGGCGCGGGTCGTCCTTGCCGGCGGCACGGCGCTCGGCGCGGTAGGTCGCGTAGGCGTTCTTGCAGTGCGCGCAGCGGCACTTGCCCGCGGCGTACGCGCTGAGCGTCCCGTGCCGATGACGCTTCCCGCTGGCGTTCGGCTCGGTCAGCCCCAGGTGGTCTCCCGGCTCCGGCTTGGGCCGCTCGGCCGGTTCCTCCGGATGGTAGACGAAGAGCAGGTCGTCGCGCTCCAGCTTGCTGTCCTCGATGTAGGCCTTGAGCTTGGCGGTGATTTGGGGGCTGAGCTTGAAGCGGCGGTACTCCCGGTCCTTGGGATACTCCTTGATCAGGAACCGCTTGCCCTCGGGGTGGTGCTTGGGGTTGATCTCGACGACGGTGCGGCTCACCGTGACGATGCGGCTGAGCAGTTCGAGGTCCTTGACGCGGAGCTCGGTGAGCTCGCCCCAGCGCATCCCGCTCTCGATGGCGGTCTCGGCCAGCAGCCGGGCCTCCTCCATCGGCAGCGCGAAGTAGAGCTTGTCGAACTCCTCCGGTGACACGATGCGTAGCGGCTTCTTCGGCACGGTCGGGGTCTTCACACCCTTGCACGGGTGCAGCGCGGTCACCTGGTCGTTCAGGCAGTGGTGAAGATGCCGCTGAGGATCGCCTTATTGAGCCGGATGGTAGCGGGGGACAGGCCCTTGTCCTGCTGGTCCTTCACCCAGGCGCGTACGTCGCTCGGCAGGATCTCGATCATCCGCATCGGCCCGAACCAGTCCATGATGTGCGCGTAGATCGAGTACGTGTACCCCTCGCGGGTCGTGGCCTCCATCACATGATGGGGCAGCCACTCCTCCTCGACGTACCGCCGGAAGGTCTGGCGGCTTCGGGCGGTGGTTCCGACGCGCCCTTCGGCGACCCTGGCCTCCGCCGCCTGCCATGCCTTGTCGGCGCCCTTCTTACTCGTGAACGTGCCAGCTGAGTGCCGGTTCCCGCGGATGTCGCGGTAGATCGCGGTGTACCTGGTCTTGCCGTCCGCCCCGACCCTCTTGTAGGAGTGGCCCACGCATCCTCCCCATGATCATCCGTTGCTCATTTGTTGCTGTACTCTGCGTCAGAGATCGAGATCTGACGACAGGAGCCGACAGCCGATCAAGCTGTCTACCTGCAGTTTCTCGCATCAGGCTCGATTACTCAAGGTGACGAATGAACGGCGGAACGCGACTGGGGGTCAAGGGGTCGTGGGTTCAAATCCCGCCGTCCCGACAGAGTTTTACCAGGTCAGGGCCTAGATCACTTCGGTGAGACGGGCTCTTTTCTGTTGCCGAGTGACTAAGTGAGTGACTGTCACCGATGACACGGAACTGGGCGTCTGCCGGCCCTGAATCCCGCTGAATCCGGGGCTCTGGTCGCAGCCGTCCGCCTCCCCGCCAGCCTGGCCGCCCACGGCCAGGGAGATGATGCTCTCGTGTAAAGGGGCGGCAGATTCAGAAGTGTGATCATCGAGACTCCGAGCTCTCAGCACCCAGGTTGTGTAGCGGCAGCGCATGTCTCATCAGCCCTGTGCCTGAGGTCGTCAGATCCGATGTCCCCTTCAGAGACCGGGGGCAGCGGGTGCATGGCGTCGGTGGGGTGGTCTGGCCTACGGCTGCTCGTCGGGGATCCGGCAGCACCTCGGGCGGCGGTGACGGTCTGGGCTCTTGCCGGGAGTGCCGGTAGCGGCCCGCTTAGCGGTAACTCTCCTGTCCGTTCACCTCCAGGCGAGGCTATTCCATCAAATACATTTGATGTATCGTCGGAGGCGTGACCTTATCGAGTGAGGCGGTGCCGGGATTCGTGCGTCTGGCCGCCCACCCGCTGCGCTGGCGGTTGTTGACTGAGCTCGCCGTCGGCGACTTGCGGGTGCGGGAGCTCACGGCGCTGGTCGAAGCACCGCAGAACTTGGTCTCCTACCATCTGCGGCTGCTGCGCGACGGCGGCCTGGTCGCCGTCACCCGCAGCAGTTTCGACGGCCGCGACAGCTATTACCGTCTGGACCTGGACCGCTGCGCGCAGGCCCTGGCCGATGCTGGGGCCGCTCTGCATCCGGCACTGCGCCGCGCCGCCGCGCCACCGCCGTCCCCGGACGGCTGGCAGCAATGGCCGCGCCTGGCGGTGCTGTTCGTGTGCACGGGCAACAGCGCCCGCTCACCGATCGCCGAAGCGCTGTTGCGTCACCACACCACCGGCGGTGTGAGCGTGACCAGCGCCGGCAGTCGGCCCAAAGCGCGTGTGCACCCCCACGCCGTGCAGGTGCTGCGCGAGCGGTACGGCATCGACATCGCCGGCCACCGGCCCCGCCATCTGGACACGTTGCGCGGCCGCCGGTTCGATTACATGATCACCCTGTGCGACAGGGCCCGCGAAGCCTGCCCCGAGTTCGGCGACCACGCGCAGCGGGTCCACTGGAGCATCCCCGACCCGGCCACCGCAGGCCGCACCGAGCAGGACAGCCCTACCGCGTTCGGCCACGCCACGGCGGACATCGACACACGCGTCCGCCACTTGTTGCCCGTCCTCGCCCAGACCCCGGAGGCCCATTTATGACCGCACCTGACCGCTACGCCAGCGTCCGCTACCTCGTCGACGACGTCCAGACAGCCATCGGCTTCTACACCACCCACCTCGGCTTCACCCTCATCAGCAGCGCCGCACCCGCGTTCGCCGACGTGGTGCGCGGGCCACTACGGCTGCTGCTGTCCGGGCCCGCCAGCTCCGGCGCCCGCGCCACACCCGCCGACGCCACCGTCGCCGGCCGCAACCGCATCCACCTGGTCGTCGACGACCTAGACGCCGAGATCGCCCGGCTACGCGCCGCGAGCCTGTCGTCGTTCCGCAGCGACGTGGTCTCTGGCCCCGGCGGGCGGCAGATCCTGCTCGCCGACCCTGCCGGCAACCTGATCGAACTGTTCCAACCCGCCTGACGCGAAGGAGCCCGCGGTGGCCGAACCCCGGCACTGCCCGTGCCCCTACTGCGACCTCGATGACCCGACGCGGCCTGAGCCGGTCGGCGGATGGATACTCCGCGATGAGCACTGGCTGGTCGGCCAGGGGGACCCGGACACCACGATGGCGGGCGGAGTGCGGATCACCTCCCGCCGCCATTACGTCGACTTCGCCGATATGGACATCGAGGAAGCGACCTCCTTCGGCCTGCTGGTGACTGTCCTGGACCGTGCGCTGCGTGCTGCGACCGGTGCCGAGCGGGTGCATGTGCTCTCGACGCGGGACCGTCTCCAGCACTTCCACGCCCGGCTCTATCCCCGGCCCGCCACGCATCCGCTGCGGGGCACCGAGTTCCTCAACGCGCCGCAGCACAGTCTCACCGAAGACGCGGAACGCACCGTCCACGCTGTCCGTGACCGACTCCAGGTGTCCACGCCCGCCTTCCCAGAGCCGGATGCAGTCTCAGGAGATCTTCCCGGCCGCCGCTGACATTCAACAGATATCGACGGGCGCGAGCAGGGTCCCCGCCAGTGGGTTGACCCCCACAGCGGCTCGTCGGCGCCGGGCCGGTTGCGACTCCTGCTCATAGTGCTCGAACGCTGTCGCCGGCCCCGGGCAGACCTCCGCGGCGGTCTCAAACAGAGCCTGCCTTGGGCTCGCTGATCTTTCCCACATCCTCGCGGGCGTGCTCGGCTACCCGGGTCAGCATGTCGTGCAGCTTGCCCGTGTGGTGGCGCGGGTCGTCCCCTGATCCCGATAAGGGCAGCTCCGCCTGGTCACTCATCGGCGCCCCCCTCTCCCGCCGCGCGACCACGAAAAGCGATCTATCGGATACCGATATCGCCGTTCGTTCCACTGTGGACCTCCTGGCCAACGGGTCACGGGCGGCGGGCCCTGATCGCGCGCCGCGCCCCGTAGGCAGCGGCACCGGCGGCGAGCACCGCAATTCCCGCGATGACCGAGGACGCCGGCAGCGCGAAGGCGAGGATCAGGCACCCGGCCAGGCCGAGGGCGGGTACGACCCGTGGCGGGCGGCCTTCGACCGGGGTGAGGGTCCAAGCGCTCGCGTTGGCGATGGCGTAGTAGACCAGCACGCCGAAGGAGGAGAACCCGATCGCGCCGCGCAGGTCCACGGTCGCCGCCAGGACCGCCACGGCCACACCGATGACCAGCTCGGCCCGGTGAGGCACATTGAAGCGGGGGTGTACGGCGGCCAGCACGTACGGCAGGTGCCGGTCGCGGGCTATCGCCAGCGTCGTGCGGGAGACGCCCAGGATCAGCGCCAGCAGCGAACCGAGCGCGGCCAGCGCGGCGCCCGCCCGTACCAGCGGCGCCAGGCCCGGATGGCCGGCGGCGCGGACGGCGTCGGCCAGCGGGGCGGCGGCCTGGGCGAGACCGGTGGCGCCCAGCACGGCCAGCGCGGCGACCGCTACCGCCGCGTACACCAGGAGGGTGAGGCCGAGCGCGAGCGGAATCGCCCGGGGAATGACGCGGGCCGGGTCGCGCACCTCCTCACCCAGAGTGGCGATGCGTGCGTAACCGGCGAAGGCGAAAAACAGCAAACCCGCCGCCTGCAGCACCCCGGCACCGGTGGCGCCGAAGGCTACCTCCAGCCGCGCCACCTGCGCCTCGCCGGAGGTCAGACAGGCGGCGACCACCGCCGCCAGCACGGCCACCACCACGGCCACGATTCCCCTGGTCAGCCAGACCGTCTTGTGCATCCCGGTGTAATTGACCACGGTCAGCGCCACCACGGCCGCCACCGCCACCGCGGGCGCCTGCTCCGGCCACACGTACGCGCCGACCGTCAGCGCCATCGCCGCACACGAGGCGGTCTTGCCGACCACGAAACCCCACCCGGCCAGGTAGCCCCAAAAATCCCCCAGACGCTCCCGCCCGTAGACGTAGGTGCCGCCCGAGGCGGGGTAGCGTGCGGCCAGCCGGGCCGAGGAAGTCGCGTTGCAGTAGGCGACCACCGCCGCCACAGCCAGCCCGAGCAACAGCCCCGAACCGGCCGCCCGCGCCGCCGGAGCGAAGGCGGCGAAGACCCCGGCGCCGATCATCGACCCCAGCCCGATGACCACCGCGTCGGCCGGCCCCAGCCGGCGCTCCAGCCGACCGGACCCAGTACGGGTCGGTATGCCCACTATGACGACCCCCATAAAACGGAATCCGATATCGGTCCACGATACTTTCTTGGGGCTGGGAACCGCCAGGCCGGACGGGGCGGTTCAACACCCTGGTAGCCGGGCGAGGCTGGGCGAAGCGTTTACCCAGGCGGCGACGTGCGGGCCGCCCATGCGGGGGAGCGGCCCGGCGGCAGGCCGTGCGCGTGGACATGCGCCGGGACCGGGTGAAGACGAAGATGCCGTGGACGATCGCAACTCACCGGCGGCGCGCGTCGCGTTCGCCCGGTGCATCGCCGGACGATATCGGGGAGCGATACAACAGTCTGGCGGATGAACATTGCCACCCGGCCGCGAAGACCAGGAGCGGGCGATCACGGCCCGGAATCCCCCTTGCCCTGCTCGATCGAGGGAAGCGGGGCCGCCGCCCGTGGAACCGGCAGGCGGTAACATCGAATGCCGATATCGGTTTCGTCACATCCGATGCCGCTCATAACGGCACGGGAACCCGGGGGTGAGAAGGTGCGGGAATTCCTCCGCGGCGCGGTGCGGCTGCACATCCTGCACCACGCCGCCGAGCAGGAGATCCACGGCGCGTGGATGACCGAGGAGCTCAAGCGGCACGGATACGCGATCAGCCCCGGCACGCTGTACCCGACCCTGCACCGTCTGGAAGCCGAAGGACTGCTGGTGTCCGAGCAGCGCACCGTCGCCGGACGCATGCGCCGGGTCTACCGGGCCACCGACGCCGGCCGCCAAGCGCTGGCCGAAGACCGCGCAGCCCTCGCCGAGCTCGCCCGCGAAGTCCTGCCCGGCCAGCAGTAGCCCCACCTGCCCGCGCACCGGCTCGCGAGTTCGGACTCCGGCGGCGCCAAACGAGCGCGTGCGGACCCCAGCGCGTCGAAGCGGCCGCGCTCCGCATGCCGGCGAGGACGGCGCGTCGGCGGCGTCAGGAGGTCAGCCGCCGGTCTGGGCGTCGATCTCGGCGATCAGGGCCCGGACGCGGGCTTTGATCTCGTCGCGGATCGGGCGGACGGCCTCGACGCCCTTGCCGGCAGGGTCGTCCAGGGCCCAGTCGAGGGAAAGATGATCGCGGACGACGCCCGGCCCGTACCGCACGTCCGACCAATCGCAGGTAGTCGTCGTGACGGGCCGGCATCCGCGTGGCCGGGGCGTGGTGCTTCTTCATCAGCGTGCCCGACCGCGCGACCGTGTCGTTCTTGCCGATCAGGGCGGCCGAGCGCCACAGGCGGACCTGCCCGGCCAACGCCGTCTGGTCCAGATGCTCCAGCCCGCCCGCCTCCAGGGCCGCCTCGACCAGGGTCTTCACCTCTCACAGCGCATTGGCGGCTTGCTCGGCCCAGCGCCACTGGCCGCCGGGGCGGTGCCGATGACCTGCCGCAACTCACGCAACAGATGAGGGTTGCACAAAGCATGACACCCTCCACCACCGCAGGGATCACACTTCGTTCTGATGAGTATCAGAGGCAGCGAATCTACGTTGTAAAGGGCGCGGGTCTCTGTACGGCCTTCGCCAACGTTGCACGGCCGACGACACCCGGCTGCTGCAGGAACTCACGCCCGCCTGCGCTGAACTGGCCGGACTCGCGCGCCATGTCCGCAGCTTCGCCGAACTCCTCACCCCGGCCGCAGGCAACGACGCCGGGTTCGGCCTGCTGCGTCACCGCATCCTGCTGCACTGAAGATCGCTCAGAGCCACCACCGATTACGGGCCAGAGCCGAAGACCGACCGTACAGTCCCTACTCATAGGGGGGAAGCCTTATGAAGATAGTTATACCCGGAGGAACCGGGCAGGTAGGCACGATCCTGAATCGCGCGCTGACCGCCGCAGGCCATGACGTTGTCGTTCTGACCAGACGGCCGGCGCGCGATCGTGAAGTTCGCTGGGACGGCGAGACCCTGGGTCCATGGGCGGAGGAGATCGACGGCGCGGACATCGTGATCAACCTGGCCGGACGCAGCGTCAACTGTCGCTACACCGCAGCCAATCTGCGGGCCATGATGGATTCGCGCGTGCGCTCCGCCCGGGTTGTGGGTGAGGCGATCGCGGCCGCCGTACGGCCTCCCCGGGTCTGGTTGCAGATGAGCACTGCCACTGTCTACTCCCACCGCTTCGACGCGCCCAACGACGAGGCGACCGGCGTACTCGGCGGCACTGAAGTCGACGTCCCGGGCTACTGGGCCTACAGCGTCGAGATCGCAAAAGCATGGGAACGGGCGCAGGAGCGAGCCGAAACCCCGTACACGCGCAAGGTAGCCATGCGCGCTGCCATGGTGATGAGTCCCGATCGCGGCGGCGTCTTCGACGTCTTGCTGCGGTTGGCGCGGCTCGGCCTCGGCGGCCCGGTCGCGGGAGGCGCGCAGTACGTGTCGTGGATCCATGACCGCGATTTCGTCCGCGCCGTCGAGTTCGTGGCCGACCGGGACGACCTGGCCGGGCCGGTGAACTTCGCTGCTCCGGTTCCTGTACCACAGCGCACGTTCATGCGCGTGCTGCGCACCGCGTGGGGTGTCCCGGTGGGCCTGCCCGCAACGAGGTGGATGGCCGAGCTCGGCGCGTTCGCGCTGCGCTCGGACACCGAACTCCTGTTGAAAAGCCGCCGAGTCGTCCCCGGCCGTCTACTCGAAGCGGGCTTCGCTTTCGACTACGCCCAATGGCCAGAGGCCGCCGACGACCTTGTGCGGCGCGTGCGCGGCCCGCGTAACCGGTGAGCGGGTCACCGGAGCCTGCGGAGTGCCTCTTCGGCCTTTCCACGGCTGTGGTGAGAGCGTGCATGTGGGCAGGGAGAGCTTCCCGGCGCCACGCCCTGATGCGGTGAGCACGTCGTCGAGTTTCTGTCTTCGCTCACTGACCAGGGGGAGCGCACCGGGTGGTGGTTCAGGACATTGATGTTGTGCTGCTGATCAGAGCAGGACTCCTCATCGACGGCACCGGCGCCGAGCCGGTACGGGACACCGCCGTGATCGTCGACGGCGAGAAGATCGGCCGCCGGCTCCCGCCCCGGCATGCCGGACGCGGCCCAGGTCGTCGAGTGCCCCGGCGGCACGATCGTCCCCGGCGTGATCGACATGCACGCGCACGTCGGCTTCATGATGACCGGCCCGCGCACACCGCACGTGGAGATCGCGGACCCGCCGAGACAACGCATGGCGTGCCGCCTTCGCCATCGAGGAGCACCGGGAACGCGTCGGCGAGGTCGGCCATGGAAGCGCGGCGTGGGGCTTGACCTGCTGGTCATCACCGTGCTCGAGCATTACAACTACCTGAGGCAGGTCTCCGACGCATCACTGCGGGCACGTCCACGCCTCGACCGCGACCAGCGCCTGAAACAAGGAAATCAACGGCGCCGCCGTCAGCTCGCCCAAGCGCTCGGCCATCGTTGTGAAGCTCTTCGCTCCGAACCGGGACACCATGCCGTGAACGGGCCCGCGCCGCCGCCATCCGTGCCGGCGCGGGCCCGACCCCAGGGCCTCAGCGGGCCTCGACGGTGAAGGTCGTCGTGATGACGTGCCCGTTCGGCGTACGGAACTGGCCCCACAACCGGTAGAGACCCGCCCGTGGGAAGTCGGCGTGCAGCCCGAGCTCGGGTCCGAAGGTCTGGCCCGGCAGCGCGAACACGGGCCGGCCCTGGTCGTCCTTCACCTCGGTGTGCTCATGGGCGAACCCGCTGCCGTCGAGCGGCATGATCACCACGTGCCCGGGCGCCGCCAGGTACGGCCTGAGGCCGTCGATGGGCCTGCCGGTCGCGGCGTCGGCGAACCGGAAGGTGAAACGGCTGCCCGTACCCACCTCGGCGTCACCGGTGAGCGTGACGCGTACACCGTCCACGACCTGCTCACGCGGCGACGGCGCGGGCGGCTCGCCGACGGACCGCGCCGACCCGTCCTGCCGCGCCGGGTCACCGACGACGATCGCGTGGCGCTCCAGGATGTCGGTCATCTCGCCGCGCCGCCGGAACTCGGTGTGGATGAGATAGGTGCCGGCCGTCGGGAACGTCAGCCGTACGGCGAACTCGCCGGGCCGGCCGTCGGGCGCCGGGTGGACGTGGGCGAAGGTGCCCAGATCGAGCCGCGTGGCGATGAAGTGCATCCAGGCCTCGTGGCTGCGCCCGATGTCGTCGACGGGACGCCCGGTCGAGGCATCGGTCACGCGGACGCGGATGGTGGCCGGCACGCCGGGAGCGACGTCACGGGGGACCTGGAGGTCGACCTTCACCCCGGCGTCGTCGGCGTGACGCGGTTCCGTCTCGGCCGTCATCATGACGCTCATCGTCGGGCGCATCGGCATGCCGGTGTCCTGCACCCAGGCGAGGACGCCGTTCATGCCGCGCTGGGCCATGTCCGTACGGCTCAGCGCAGTGAGGCCGGCGCCGACGCAGACCGCGAGCGCGGCGATGCCCGTCAGGTAGCCGTAATCGGCGATCCTGGCCGACAGCCGGGCGCGTCCCGTCCGATCCGCGTCGGTACGGCGGAAGCCGCGCAGGCGCAGGGCGTTGGTGACGACGCTGACCGAGCTCATGGCCATCGCGGCGGCGGCCAGCGAGGGGTCGAGGAGAACGCGGTCGATCGGGTAGAGCACCCCGGCGGCGACCGGGATCAGCAGCACGTTGTAGGCGAACGCCCACGCCAGGCCCTGCTTGATCGTGGTCACGGTGCGGCGGGACAGCGCGATCGCCGAGACGATCCCCCGCAGGTCGCCGCCGACCAGAGTGATATCGGAGGCGGCGATGGCGACATCGGTCCCGGTGCCGATCGCGATGCCGAGGTCGGCCGTGGCGAGCGCCGGGGCGTCGTTGATCCCGTCGCCGACCATCGCGACGACGGCGCCGCCGTTCCGCAGCTCGGCGATGCGTGCGGCCTTCTCCTCTGGCCGCACGTCGGCGATCACCCGCTCGCTCCCGATGCCGACCTGGCGGGCGACGACGTTCGCGGTGACCCGGTTGTCGCCGGTCAGCATCCACACGTCGAGGCCGAGCGCGCGGAGCCGTTCGACGGCGTCGCGCGACTCTGGCTTGACGGTGTCGGCGACGCCGATCACCCCGGCGAGAAGGCCGTCGAAGGCGACGTACATGGGCGTCGCCCCCTGCGCGGCCATCTCTCCGGCGGCCGCGGTCATGCCGTCCGTGTCCACGTCGTGGCGCCGCATCAGCGCGGCGTTGCCGATGAGTACGGCACGGCCGCCGATCCGCGCCTCGACGCCGTGGCCTGGCACGGCCTCGAACGACTCGGCCGCCGGGAGGTCGAGACCGCGATCGCGCGCCTCCGTCACGATCGCCTCGCCGAGGGGATGCTCGGATCCCGTCTCGGCCGCGGCGGCGTACCCGAGCAGGTCGTCGGCGGCGATCCCGGCGACGGTCCCGACGTGGGTGACGCCGGGACGGCCACGGGTGATCGTGCCGGTCTTGTCCAGTACCACGGTGGTGATGCGGCGGGCCTGCTCCAGGGCCTCTCCTC
Organism: Sphaerimonospora mesophila NBRC 14179 = JCM 3151; assembly: GCA_001552515.1. Classification (GTDB taxonomy): domain Bacteria; phylum Actinomycetota; class Actinomycetes; order Streptosporangiales; family Streptosporangiaceae; genus Sphaerimonospora; species Sphaerimonospora mesophila. Next base: position 28,471 of record BCRI01000066.1, on the reverse strand, counting down.
CGGAGATCAGGATCCCGAGCTCGGCCGCCTTCCCGGTGCCCACCATGATCGCGGTCGGGGTGGCCAGCCCGAGGGCGCAGGGGCACGCGATGATCAGCACGGCGATCGCCGTACCGATGCCCATCGCCAGCCGTCCCTGATCGGGCCCGAAGACGGCCCAGAACGCGAAGGTGAGCACGGCGATGCCGATGACGATCGGGACGAACCACCCGGACACCGCGTCGACCAGGCGTTGCATCGGCGCCTTGGCGCCCTGGGCGTCCTCCACGAGCCGGACGATCTGCGCCAGTGTGGTGTCCCGGCCCACGGCGGTGGCCCGCATGACGACGGAACCGGTGCGGTTGAGGGTGGACCCGATCAGCGGATCGCCGACGACTCTGCGCACCGGCAGGCTCTCACCCGTGATCATGCTCTCGTCGACCGTGGAGACGCCTTCGGCGACCACACCGTCGACCGGGATCTTCTCGCCGGGACGGACGCGGACGAGGTCGCCGACGACGACCTCGTCGACCGGCACCTCCACCTCCGCACCGCGTCCCCCGGCATCGGGCCCCTCGGCATCGGCCCGCAGGACGCGGGCCGTCTTCGGCCGCAGCTCCATCAGCGTCCTGATCGCCGTGGTCGTACGCCGCTTGGCCAGGGCCTCCAGCCACCGGCCCATCAGGACGAGCGCGATGACCACGACGGAGATCTCGAAGTACACGTGCAGCGGCAGCCCGGACGACTCGGCCGCGGTCGGCCACAGCGTGACGAACGCGCTGTAGCCGTACGCCACCGTGGTGCCCATGGCGATGAGCGTGTTCATGTTGACCGCGCCGTGGCGACCCGCCGCCCAGGCCGCGCGGTAGAACGGCCTGCCCGCCCAGAACTGCACGACCGTCGCGACGACCAGCAGTAGCGGCATCAGCCAGTCCATCGCGTCGATCGGCAACGGAAGGTACATCAGCACCATCATCGACAGGCCGACGGGGAGGGTGACCTGCCATTTCCGCTTCAGGCCGGTGATCTCCCGCTCACGCGCCGCCTCGGCGGCGTCATCGGCGGCGGCGGCCGGCCCGGCCGTTCCCGTGTCACCGGCGTCTTCCCCGCCTGTTTCGGCGCGTACGTCTTCGCGCTGCGGAGTGGCGGTGTATCCGGCCCGGCTCACGGCGTCCGTCAGCGCCTCGACCGTGACACGGGTGGCGTCGTAGGTGACGGTGGCGACCTCGGTGGCGAGGTTCACCTCGGCCACCTCGACGCCCTCGACCCGGCCGAGGGCCCGTTCCACCCGCCGCACGCAGGACGCGCAGGTCATGCCGCCGATGTCCAGCGTGCAGGAAGCCTTCGTCGCTGTCGTCATGGCTCCAGTTCCTCATCGACATGGGCCCGCCGGCGCGGGCCGTCGACGCGACTGTCCCGGCCGGCGCTTTCCCTCCGCTGCCGGGCCGCTGTCCATGCCGCTGTCCGTACGGCTGTTCGCGCCCATGCGCGGCCGAAATCACCGGGACAGCGGGCGGACAGCGCACACACGCAGGCTGCTCTCATCTCCGGCGGGCCGCATCCGGACCCCACCGAGATCCCACCTTCACGATTAAGGAGCATTCCGTGAGTCGGCTCGTTCTCTCCGTCCCCGGCATCACCTGCGGGCACTGCGTCAACGCCATCTCCGAGGCCGTCGGCAAGGTTCCCGGCGTCGGCTCGGTCGAGGTCGACCTGTCGGCCAAGACCGTGACGGTCGCCGACGCCGCCGACCCGTCCGCCGTCCGCGCGGCGATCGGCGACGCCGGATACGAGACCGTCTGATTCGCGCCGCCCGAGCCGTAGGGATTCCAGGAGATTCGATGACCACCACAGAACTCGACACGTTGATCATCGGAGGTGGGCAGGCCGGGCTGGCGCTCGGCCACCACCTCCGGCGGACCGGTCGCCGCTTTGCCATCCTCGACGCCCACGCCCGGGTCGGCGACACATGGCGGCGGGGCGCTGGGACTCGCTGACGCTGTTCACCCCGCGCCGGTACGACGCCCTGCCCGGCATGCCGTTCCCCGGGGATCCGGACGGCCATCCGGGCAAGGACGAGGCGGCCGACTACCTCGAAAGCTACGCGACGCGGTTCGGCCTCCCGGTTCTGCTGAACCACACCGTGACCTCCGTACGGCCGGACCGGCCCACGGGGTTCGCGGTCGAGACGTCGGCGGGGTCGTTCACCGCCGAGCAGGTGGTGATCGCGACGGGGCCGTTCCACACCCCGCGTACGCCCGAGTTCGCGTCCAGACTGTCCTGCGACGTGGTGCGGCTGCACAGCGGCGACTACCGCAATCCGGGCCGGCTTCCCGAGGGTGACGTCCTCGTCGTCGGCGCGGGCAACACCGGCGTGCAGATCGCCACCGAGCTCGCCGACCACGGTCGGCGGGTCGCGCTGTCGGCCCCCACGCTGGGCATGGCGCTGCCGCAGCGGCTGCTGGGCCGGGACATCTTCTGGTGGTGCTCGCTGCTCGGCATGATGGACATCGGCGGCGACAGCCGGATCGGCCGCCGCCTCAAGGGACAGGACCCGATCTTCGGTACCGACGTGAAAGCCCTGATGCGGCGGGTGCGCAGGCTGGACCGCGTGGTGGACGCCGACGGGCCGGATGTGGTCCTCGCCGACGGCACACGGCACGGCCCCGACGCGGTGGTGTGGGCGACCGGGTTCCGGCCGCACTACCCCTGGCTCCACCTGCCCGTCCTGGACGCCGCCGGCGCGCCCGTCCACCGCGAGGGGGTGACCACCTGGCCCGGCCTGTACTTCCTCGGACTGCCCTGGCAGCGCAACCGCGGTTCGGCGCTGCTCGGCTGGGTCGGACGGGACGCGGCGGCACTCGCAGAACGGCTGACCTCCGCACGCCGCGCCGTGCCGGCTTGATCGGGCCGCGGCTGTCCGATGCCGTCCGCGTACGAATACCATGTCGGGCACACCGGACACTGTGCGGCGAACCGGGCACTGGGCCGGAAACTGTGCCGGAAACCGTGCTGGGCACTGTCAAGGAGCGACATGGGACACCCGTCCGTCTCACCGAAGGGCCTGTCGTGACGGCCGTGACCTTCCGGGTCCTCGGCCCCGTCGAGATCCAGGCCCCCGGCGGCGAACCGGCGACGCTGCCCCCGTCCGTACGCGTCCTGCTGGCCCGCCTGGCCCTCGCCCCCGGTCGCGTCGTGTCGGTCGACGGTCTGACCGACACGCTGTGGGGCGAGAGCCTGCCGGCCGATGCCACGAACGCGCTGCAGATCCGGGTGTCCAAGCTCCGCCGGGCCCTCGTGGCCGCGGGTGTCGGCGGGGACGTCCTGGTCACCAGGGCGCCCGGCTACCTGCTGGCCGTCCCCGCCGAGGCCGTCGACGCGTACCGGTTCGAACAGCTGGTGGGTGAGGCGCGCAGGGCCGCGGCGAGCGGCCTGGCCGGCCCGGCGCTCGACCGTCTCGACGAGGCCCTGCGGCTGTGGCGTGGCCCGGCGCTGGCCGACGTGGGGGAGACCGACTGGGCGCTGGCGGACAGCGCACGCCTGGACGAGCTGCGGCTGGGCGCCGTCGAGGACCGGCTCGAACTCCTGCTGGAAACCGGCCGGCATGCCGAAGCCGTCGCCGACCTCGAACGGCTGGTGGCGGACAACCCGCTGCGCGAGCGGCTGCACCGGCTGCTGATGCTCGCGCTCTACCGAAGCGGGCGCCAGGCCGGGGCGCTCGCCGCCTATCAGGCGCTGCGCCACCACCTGGCCGACGAGCTCGGGATCGACCCGGCGCCGGAGCTCCAGGCACTGGCCGAGGCCATCCTGCGCCAGCAGGTGCCGTCAGGCCGCCCGGCCGGTACGGCACCGGCCGTGCCCGCGACCGCCGTACAACCCGCGCCACCCGCTCGGACGTCACCCGCCCCGGCGCCGGCTGCCTCCCCGGCGGCACGGGCGGAGGGCGGAGCACGTACGGCCGCGGGCCGCGGCGACGGGCTACCCCAGCGGCTGACCTCGGTGATCGGCCGGGACGACGACATGGGCACGGCGCTGCGGCGGTTACGCGAGGCGCGAGTGGTGACGCTGACCGGCCCCGGCGGCGTCGGCAAGACGACGCTGGCGCTGGAGATCGCCCGCGGCGCCGACGACACGCTCACCGACCGGGTCCACCTGGTCCGCCTGGCCGGGCTGGAGGCCGGCGCCGGGACAGCGGAGACCTTCACCTCGGAACTGGGCCTGATGAGCGGCGGGCCCGGGGCGGATGCGGCCGAGACGATCGCCGAGCATCTCGGGCTCGGCCGCACCCTGCTCGTCGTGGACAACTGCGAGCACGTCATCGACGACGTGGCCGCTCTGATAGAACGACTGGTCGGGCGCTGTCCCGGGCTGCGGGTGCTGGCGACCAGCCGGGAGGCGCTGGCCATCCCCGGCGAGGTCCAGGTGGCCGTCGGCCCGCTCGCCGTGCCCGAGGAGACCGAGGCATCGGCCGCGACGATCTCGGCGGCCCCGGCCGTACGACTGTTCCTCGACCGGGCCCGGGCCGTGCGTCCCACCTTCGTCCTGGACGCCGAGACGGCGCCCGTGGTGGCGTCCATCTGCCGACGGCTCGACGGCATGCCGCTGGCCATCGAACTGGCGGCGGCGCGGATCAAGGCGCTGTCCGCCGCCGACATCGCGGCGCGGCTGCGCGACAGGTTCTCGCTGCTGACGGCGGGACCGCGCACGAGCGAGGCACGCCACCGCACGCTGCGGGCCACCCTGGACTGGAGTCACGACCTGCTGTCCGACGCCGAGCGCCGCCTGCTGCGCAGGCTCGCGGTGTTCCGGGGCGGCTGGACCGTGGAGGCGGCGGAGGAGGTCTGCTCCTTCGCCGGCATCGCCTCCGACGAGGTGCTCGACCTGCTGTTCCGCCTGGTCGACCGGTCCCTCGTGGTGCCCGACCCGGCCTGCGGGCGGTTCCGGCTGCTCGTCACGGTGCACGAGTACGCCCGGGCCCGGCTGGAGGAGGCCGGTGAGGCGGCCACCTGCCATGACCGGCATCTGGACCACTATCTGCGGCTGGCCGAGGAGTACGGCCCGCAGGTCCGCTCGCGGGAGCTCGTGTGGTCGCGGCTGACCGAGGAGCACGACAACTTCCGGGCCGCGCTGGACCATGCCCTGGAAGTCGGCAGGTCCGTGGAGTCCGGCGAGGCCGGCGACCAGGGTCGATCCGGGGAGTCCGGCGACCGGGACGCCGTCGAGATCGGGTTCCGGCTCGCGGGCGCGCTCCTCTGGTTCTGGAGCTACGGCCTCCGCCACGAGGGCACCCGGGCGCTGACCGCGCTGCTGGAGACCGGCGGCGGGTCGGCCACGGCCCGGGCTCTCGCCCTGCAGGGCATCGGGACGCTCAGCGTCTACTACCCGACCCCGAGCTCGCAGGCGGCCGCCGAGGAGAGCCTCGCGTTCTTCGAAGAGATGGGCGATCACCGCAACGCCGCCGTCTCTCGTCTCATCGTGGCCTGGGCCGGCCAGTACGGCGGAGACGCCGACAGGTATCGGCGCATGATCGTGAGAAGTCGCGACGAGCTGGGCGACTCCGACGACGGCTGGTGGCAGGCGATGACCCACTATGTCGAAGCCACGCTGTCCCTGCGGCTGGCCGAGTTCGAGGAGTCGGTCCACCAGTGGGGGCACAGCCTCGACCTCATCCGGTCCAGCGGTGATCTGATGATGGGCAACGCGATCCTGGCGCACCTCGGTGTCGCCCTGCGCGAGTCCGGGCGCCATGCGGAGGCGTGCGCCGCACTGGAGGAAGCCGTCGACGATACCCGCCGGCTGGGGTCCCCGCACGGGCTGGCCTTTGCCCTGGTCCAACTGGCGCACACACAGCTCGATTTGAGGGAGGGCGACGACACGGACGGCGAGACCGCCGCCGTGCTCAACGAGGCGGACGAGGTCGCGCGGCGGGCACGCAATCCGCGCTGCCAGGCCTGGGCCGCGTGGGGCCGCGCCCGCATCGCCCACGCACGCGGCGGCGGCATGCTCGCCTACGACGAATGTCGCCGGGCGCTGACGCTGCTGGAGGAGCGCGAGTTCCCGTGGGCCAGGGCACGCCTGTGGTCGCTCATGGCCGACTGCGCCGAGGCCGTGGGCCGGCCCGACGAGGCCGAGCGGGCACGCCGCGCGGCACTGACAGCCGACTCGCCGGCTGCCGATCCCACGGCGACCCGGTGAAGGCGCCGCTCCAGAGCATCCGTCACGTAATGTCACCGGTGTTCTGCGGCTTCGGTCCCTCCACCCGCGGACATCGGTTACCTGGCCGCCGCTCTAGGGAAACCCCCTGGTGCATCCCCTGCCGGAGCACCCCGTGCAGTTCCCATCGCCGAGACACACCGCTGATCCCAGTGCGTCCAGGAGTTCCCGCTCGTCCACGTCTCCCTGGACCAGCAGGAGGCCCCGCGCGGCGTCGACCTCGAACGACACCACGCCCGGAACATCCCTGACCAGGCGGCTGACCGCGCGGACGCACCGCCGGCACAGCCTGGCTCGTACGGATACGGTCAACATGCCCGCCTCTTGACGGCTCCCCTCTGCCATGCGACCAGGTTGCCCGGGCACGCTGACGGTCCGCTGTCCGTCCGCTGTCCGGCAGCGCTGGGTCGTACGGACACCGTCGGCGGGCGGGCCAGTGCACGGCCAGTTCGCGGCCAGCCGGCGGACAGCGCCGCCCGCGACGCTCCTCGTGTCACACCCGATCTGGACCGAGGAGCACACCGTGCCTTTCAACCTCATGACCGAGCTGATCCTGCTGAGGCACGCCGAGCTGCTGCGCGAGGCCGAGAGCCGTCGTCAGGCCGCCGTCGTCCGGCGCTCGTGCGCCGCCGCCCGCGCGGCCCGCAGGGCGGCTCGCCGACGCGTCGGTCCCGACCCCTTCTGAACCGCCCTTTCTCCGCGTGTCCCCACCCACTCCTTCCTTACTTCACTCCCTCGACCGAGGAGCTTCACATGTCCATCGGCGTCACCCTCCACCGAGCGTCCCCCACCGAATCGGTCATCGCGGCACAGGCGCGTGATGTCGTCAAGATCTACGGCCGTGGCGACACGGCCGTCCGCGCGCTGAACGGCGCCACCCTGTCGATCCCGGCCGGCCGGTTCACCGCCGTGATGGGGCCGTCCGGCTCCGGCAAATCCACATTGATGCACGCCCTGGCCGGGCTCGACACGATCGACGGAGGCCAGGTGCTGCTCGGCGACACGGACCTGAGCGGGCTCGGCGAGCGGCAGCGCACGCTGCTGCGCCGTGAGCGCGTCGGCTTCGTGTTCCAGAGCTTCAATCTCGTGCCGACCCTGACCGCGGCGGAGAACATCGCGCTGCCGCTCACCCTCGCCGGACGGCGGCCGGACCAGGAGTGGATCGACGAGCTCGTCGCCATCCTCGGGCTGGCCGACCGGCTGCGGCACCGTCCGACCGAGCTGTCCGGCGGCCAGCAGCAGCGCGTCGCGGTGGCGCGTGCCCTGGCCGCCCGGCCCGAGATCGTGTTCGCCGACGAACCGACCGGCAACCTCGACTCGCGCGCGGGGGAAGCGCTGCTGGGCTTCCTGCGCCGCGCCGCCCGCGAGCTGGGCCAGACCATCGTGATGGTCACCCACGACCCGAACGCCGCCGCGTACGCCGATCGCCTGGTGTTCCTCGCCGACGGGCGGATCGTCGACGAGCTGACCGCGCCTGCCGTACCGGCCATCCTGTCCCGCATGGCGAGCCTGGACACCTCGGCTCCCGCGTCCGCGCTCGACGAGGAGAAGTGATCCCGATGTGGCGTCTGGCCCTCCGCAACGCTCTCGCACACCGCGCCAGGCTGGCGCTGACCCTGATCGCCGTGATCCTCGGGGTCACCTTCGTGACCGGCAGCCTGGTGCTCACCGACACCTCGCAGCGGCTGCTCGACGACCAGTTCCGTACGGCCTCCGCCGGGGTCGATCTGGTCGTGCGCGACGCAGCGGCCTTCGACTCGGCCATGGGCGTGGAGGTCGAGCGCGACCCGCTGCCCTCCGTGGCCGTCGACCGGATCGGCGCGGTGCCCGGCGTGGCGGCCGCCCGTCCCGTCGTCCGGGGCAGCGGGCTGCTCCGCACCGACGGCAAGGCGATCGTCCCCTCCGGTCCCTCGCTGCTGATGTCCTGGGAGCCCGCCCCGATCGGGGCGTTCACTCTGCGGGCCGGCCGTCCGCCGGCCGCCGACGACGAGGTGGTGATCGACGCCGCTACCGCCGGCGGTCACCACATCGACGTGGGTGACACCATCACCATCCAGGCGGAGAGCACGGCGCGGCTGCGGGTGGTGGGGCTGGCCGGATTCGGCGGCAGCCCCGGCCTGCCCGACAGCACGGTGGGGCTCGTCGACCTCCCCACGGCGCAGCGCCTGCTCGGGCTGGGCGACGGGGTCACCGAGGTCGCCGTCATCGCCGCCGACGGCCTCGACCCCCAGCGGTTGCAGGACCGCGTCGCCACCGCGCTCGGGACCGGATACGCGGTCACCACCGGCCGCGACATCGCCGCGTCGAGCGCGGAGGCGGCGAAGACCCAGGTCGGATACCTGCAGCTCATGCTGCTCGCCCTCGCGGCGGCGGCCCTGCTCGTCGGCGCGTTCCTGATCGCCAACACCTTCTCGATCGTCATCACCCAGCGCACGCGTGAACTGGCCGTCCTGCGCGCCGCCGGCGCCACCGGCGGTCAGGTCCTCCGATCCGTGCTCGGAGAGGCACTCCTGGTGGGGATCGCCGCGTCGATCGCGGGGGTCGGCCTCGGCGTCGCCGCCGCGGCCGGACTGCGCGGCCTCACCGGGGCCTTCGGCATCACCCTGCCCGACGGCTCCCTCATCGTGGAACCCCGTACCGTGATCGTCGCCCTTGCCATCGGCATCGGCGTCACCGTCACCTCCGCGATCGGGCCGGCCCGCCGTGCCGCCTCCGTGGCCCCGGTCGAGGCGATGCGCCGGTCGTCCGCACCGGCCGCCGGGGGGCGGGGCCGTACGGTCATCGGATCGCTCGCGACCGTGCTCGGCGTCGCCGGACTGGCCGCCGTCATCGCCGTACGGCCGTCGGCCGGCATGATCGCCCCAGTCGGCGCGGCCGCGCTGAGCGTCATCGTGGGGCTCGTCCTGCTGGGTCCGGCGGTCGCTCCGGCCCTGGCCCGGTTCATCGGACGGCCGCTGGACCTCGCCGGAGTCCCCGGCCGGCTGGCCCGCGAGTCCGCTGCCCGGTCCCCACGGCGTACCTCGGCCACCGCGCTGTCCCTGGCGGTCGGCCTCGCCCTGATCAGTTTCATGACCGTGCTGGCCACCTCCGTCAAGGCCTCGATCGCGCAGTCGTACAAAGAGGTGATCTCCGCCGACTACGTCATCGAGAGCGCACGCAACGAGATGCTCGGCGGTCTGTCCCACCACGTGCACCACCACGTCAGCGAGCTGCCCGAGGTCGCGGTGGCCTCCCGCCTGCGCTACGGCCACTGGAAGGACGGCCAGGCCACGAGGGCCCTCACCGCCGTGGACCCGGTGACACTGCCCCGGGTCGCCTCCCCGCACATGGTCGCGGGCAGCCTGGACGCGCTCTCCGGCGGGGGCGTCATCCTGGCCGAGAGCGTCGCCCGGCAGCGGCATCTCTCCGTCGGCGACAGCCTGCCGATGACGTTCTCGCGCACCGGGACCCAGCGCCTCCCGATCGTCGGTCTCGTGCTCGACCGTGACGCGCACGCCCTGTCCACCGACTACCTGATCTCGCTGGAGACGTTCTCGAAGAACTACCGGGAGCACGTCGACGCAAGCGTCTTCGTGAAGATCGCCCCCGGCGTCGGCGCCGCCGTGGCGAAGAAGGCGATCAACGGCGTCCTCGCCGACCACCCGACCGCTCAGCTGCGCGACCAGGCCGCGGCGGTCGCCGGGCGGACCCTCATGATCGACCAGGTCCTCGGGATGGTGACCGCCCTGCTGACGCTCACCATCCTGATCGCCCTGATGGGCATCACGAACACCCTCGCCCTGTCGATCATCGAGCGCACCCGTGAGATCGGGCTGCTGCGCGCGGTCGGCATGACCGCCCGCCAGCTGCGCTGGATGATCCGCGGCGAGGCGGTGTTCATCACGGTCCTGGCGATCATCCTCGGCGTCGGCATGGGCATCGCCTTCGCGGCCGGGACGGTCGCGGCGCTCGGCAGCACCATCGACGCTCCGCTGGTGCTGCCCGTGGGCCGGCTCCTGGCCGTCGTCGCCGTGGCCGTCGTCGCCGGACTGCTGGCCGGACTGCTGCCCGCGCGTCGTGCCGCGAAGCTGGACGTGCTGACGGCTGTCGCCGCGACCTGACGGGACACGCCCTCCGGGGGCGCCGCCGTACCGAACTCACCTGTTCGGTACGGCGGCCGCCGCCCTTCTCCTCCCCGACGAGGTGCCCTGGGAACTTCTTCCGTCGAGGCGATTCCACTCACGCTGCTGCTCACCCTCAAGTGACTCGCAAGTCTTGATCGGTAGCTTCCGGGGCATGAGGAAACGATCTGCCGTTCTGGCCGTCCTGACCACCGCGGCCACGCTGGCCGTTCCCGCCGCCGCCTCGGCCGCCGTGGGAGCGCCGCCGGCCGGGATCCCGTCGGGCGTGTCCGCCCAGTCGGCCCGCGGGACCACGACCTTCTCCTTCCGGGGGATGAACCTGAGGATGCCGTCGGCGTGGAAGGTGCGCCGTTACGGCGACACGGCCAGGGTGATAACCGGTGCCTGCACCGATCCCGAGTACTTCTACGCCGACTGCAGGGGTTTCTGGCTGGTCGGCCCCAAGACGCTGTCCCAGTGGGGCTACAACGGAAAGAAGCAGTACATACCCACGCTCGCCCAGCCGTCGTGTCCCTTCGGAGGCATGAGCCTCACGGTTTTCGGAGACAAGGCCGGTGCGAGAGGGCTGCGGCAGGTCGGGCGGGGGCACACGGCCACGTACACCGCCTGGCCCGGCTACTGCGAGGCGCAGGGCAGTTCGGGGCGGAAGGTGAGGTTCACGCAGCGAGAGTGGTTCCTGCGGACCTCGAAGATCCTGGTGGTGGACCTGTGGGACCACAAGGAGCTGCCCGGCGTGCTCAAGAAGGCCACCTGGAGCTGATCGGGCATCCCGCCACGATTCCGGCGGGCGGGCCGGGCGTCATGGCCTTACCCCTGGTCAGGGGAACCGCTTCGGCGTCGTCGGCTCCCGGGACGGCCGATGAGGGGGCATCCCGGGGCCGGCGGTCGATGGGCGTGGTCAGCGGCCGTCGCCGACCACGACCCTGGCCCTGTCGTGGTTCTTGCCGTTGCCGTCCGGCGGTCGGCAGCGCGACCACCGTGGGGGTCGGCGCGTCCGGCGGGGTGGTGTCGACGACGACGCCCATCGGGGCTGCCCCTGCGTGAGCCCGACGCGACGGCCGAGGAGTAGAACCGATCCCACCGGACGGCCAGATCACGAAATCCACACGTTCGGCGGCCTTCGCCGTCGGGCTGTGGCGTCAACGCCGACCGCACTGCGATGAGGCTGCGTCCGCTGGTGAGTCACTCCCGTGAATGGAAAAAGTCGTCGGCTCCTGTCGCCGGCTCGTCTACTGTCACGGATCATGACCGAGACCTTCGTGAGCTCCGGTCCGCTGCGCCTGTGGACCGAACGGACCGGACACCCCGACCGCCCCGCCGTCCTGCTCATCGCGGGTGCGTCGGCCCAGGGCATCGTCTACCCCGATGCGCTGGTCGACCGCCTCGTCTCCCGCGGCATGCAGGTGATCCGGTACGACCATCGTGACACCGGCCGGTCGAGCATCATCGACGTCGACCGGCATCCGTACGGTCTGTCCGACCTGGCCACCGACGCGCTGGCTGTTCTCGACGCCTACGGCCTGCCGTCCGCCCATGTGGCCGGCGCGTCGATGGGAGGCGTGATCGCGCAGTGGCTGGCCGTACACGCGCCGGCCCGGGTACGTTCGCTGACCCTGCTCTCCACCACGGTGATGAGCCACGACCCGGGGCCGGTCCTGCGACGCGCCATGGCCGGCGAACCCGCCGACCCCGATGACCTGCCCCCACCGACCCCCCGCTTCCTCAGGCACCTGGCCGGCACGGCCGACACCGCGCCCGGCGTGGAAGCCGACCTGGCCGGCTTCCGGGTCATGAACGGCGACGTCCGCCCGTTCGACAAGCCGGCCGCCGAAGCGATTCTCCGGCGATGCCGGGCGAGGGCGACCGACCCGTCCGCCGCCGCCCACCACGGCCTCATCGGCAGGAAGAAGGGCCCGGACTTGTACACACCGCTCTCAACGATCACCGCCCCGACCACGATCGTCCACGGTGACCAGGATCCGCTTTTCACGCTCGCCCATGCTGAGGCATTGGCCGCCGCCATCCCGGACGCCCACCTGCACATCGTTGAGGGCATGGGTCATGTCTACTTCTCTCCCGGCCTTCCCGAGCAGCTCGCCGACCTGATCTGGATGACGGCCGGGGCGACTGCGATGTGAAGCGATCCACTTCGCCCGATCACACCGCCACCGGCGCCGGGATGCCGGGGTGCGGGTCGTAACCGTTGAGCGCGAAGTGACCGTAGGTGTAGTCGAACAGGCTGTCGGCCGGCTTCAGGCACAGCGTGGGGAACGGCCGTGCCCGGCGTGCGAGCTGCGTGCGGACCTGGTCCTCGTGGTTGTCGTAGATGTGGCAGTCGCCTCCGGTCCAGACGAAGTCACCGACGCCGAGCCCCACCTGCTCGGCGATCATGTGCGTCAGCAGCGCGTAGCCGGCGATGTTGAACGGCACGCCGAGGAACAGGTCGGCGCTGCGCTGGTAAAGCTGGCAGGAGAGTTCGCCGTCGGCGACGTAGAACTGGAAGAACGCGTGGCACGGCGGCAGCGCCATCCGCGGGATGTCGGCGACGTTCCACGCGGACACGATGATCCGCCGAGAGTCGGGGTTCTCGCGCAACGTGCGCAACACCTCGCTGATCTGGTCGATGTGTCCGCCGTCCGGGGTCGGCCACGACCGCCACTGCACGCCGTAGACCGGGCCGAGATCACCGTCCGGCGCCGCCCACTCGTCCCAGATCGTGACGCCGTTTTCCCGCAGCCATGCGGTATTCGCGTCGCCACGCAGGAACCACAGCAGCTCGTACGCGATCGAGCGGAAGTGGACCTTCTTCGTCGTGATCAGCGGGAAGCCGTCGGACAGCCGGTAGCGCAGTTGGTGACCGAAGATCGACCGTGTCCCCGTACCGGTGCGATCCGCCTTACGGGCGCCGGTGGCGAGCACACGGCGGAGCAGGTCTTCGTACTGCGTATCGGGCATACCGCAAGTTTAGAAGCGGTGTTCCTACGGGGGCCTATCAGAGCCGTCGGCGATGCACATCACCTGGGCCGCGATCACGCGGATGATCCACCGGCCCATGCGCGAGGCCGACAACGCGCCCGGCCGCCGCCGCATCAACGTGCCGGGCCGCTCCTACTTCCCCCTTTCCCGCGCGTCGGCTCCTTGGAGGTCAGGCGGCGTGTGGTTCCGGACGGGGAACGCGCTGGGCGGAGCCGATCTGGTCGCCGAGGGTCCAGCGCGTGGCCTCAGGCGAGGTGTCCGGAGAACAGGGGGGACCTCATTCGGCAGTCAGGATGGCTGAACTTCATCGAAGAGGGCGAGGGCTTCGGCGGGGTCCGGGCTCACGAGGCGTTCCAGACCGACCGCCGTGATCTTCGCCCACCTGCCGGCCCGTGCCCACATCTGTTCCTCGAAGGCGCGGACACCCTCGTCCAGATCGCCAGGTCCGGGGGCGGCGGCGACGGACTCGGCGAGTTCGGCGCCTTCCAGCATCGCGAGGTTCGCGCCCACCCCCAACGGGGGCATCAGGTGCGCGGCGTCGCCCAGAAGCGTCACCCCGGGGACGTGGGTCCAGGTGTGGGACACGGGCAGGACGTAGAGGGGGCGGTGGACGAAAGCGGTGCCATGGCGGAGGAGATCAAGGACGGGGGCGGCCCAGCCGTCGAACATGGCCAGCAGGCTTGATCGCACGGCGTCGGCGTCGGCCAGGTCCAAGCTCGCGTCCATGCCCGCGCGCCGGTTCTGGTTCACATGGCGGTCCAGGTCCGTGTGCCAGTCCAGCGGCGCGCGGAACTGGGCGTACACCTTCACGTGGCCACCGCTGTTGCGCTGGGCGACGAGTGCGCGGTTCACGCCGTACACGGCCACGGAACCGTCGCCGATCAAACGGGCGAGGTCGGGGTGGCGGGTGTCGACGTCGTCCAGGGAGGTCTCGATCAAGGTGACGCCGGTGTAGTGGGGCGTCGCGGCCGAGACCGCCGGGCGGACCCGGGACCGGGCGCCGTCCGCGCCGACCACGAGGTCGAACGTCTCCTGTCGCCCGTCCGCGAAATGGACCAGCACGCCGTCCCGGGTTCCCGGCACGACCTCTGTCACGCGCTGCCCCCACCGAACGTCGAGGGGGCCGAGCAGCAGGTCGCGGAGTTGCCCTCGGTCGATCTCGGGATTGGCCCGGTCATCCGGACGGGGTCGCCAGTCGCGAAGCACGGTCCCGTCCGTGTCCAGGATGCGCATGGCCTGCCCCTCGGGACGGGACAGCGCCTGGAACTCCGCCAGCAGCCCTGCCTTGCTCAGCGCGAGCTGGCCCAGCTTTTCGTGCAGGTCCAGCGTGCCGCCCGGAGGACGGGCGTCGGGGGCGGGATCACGTTCGATGACGGTGACGGGGTGATCGTGGCGGTGCAGGACGCGGGCGAAGGTCAGGCCGGCGGGGCCGCCTCCGATCACGGCGATACGATGTCTCACGTAGATACACTGTATTTTGCTGAGACAGTGCATGGCAACAGTACGATGTATTCATGACTGTGTGGGACCGGCCGGAGCCGCCGTCTCGCCCCGCACCGCTCGATCGGGAGCGAATCGTCGCCGCCGCCGTCGCGCTGGCCGACGAGGGCGGGCTCGAGGCGGTGTCGTTGCGTAAGGTCGCCGCCCGGCTGGACGTCGGCCCGATGCGGTTGTACGGATACATCTCCACCAAAGAGGAGCTGTTCGACCTCATGGTGGACGAGGTCTATGCCGAGATCCTCCCCGCGGAACGGCCCGATGACTGGCGGGAGGCGCTGCGCGTCCTCGCCGACGGCACCAGGAAGGCCGCACTCCGTCACGAATGGCTGGCCGACCTGCTCGGCGGCCGTCCGGCCCTGGGTCCGAACGCCCTCGCCGTGACCGAGGCCACGCTGGCCGCCTTCGACGGCCTCGCCGACCTCGAGACCGTCATGCGCGCCGTGGAGACCGTCAGCGCCTACTTCACTGGCGCGATCAGGCACGAGATCGCGAACCTGCGGGCCGAGCGCGCCACGGGCCTGTCCAAGCGCGACTGGCAGCGCGCCTCCGGACCGCATGTGATGAGGATGCTGGCCACGGGCCGCTTCCCGGTGCTGGCCAAGGTCGTGCACGAAGGCACAGAGGTGGACGCCGAGACGTCCTTCGCGACCGGCCTGGACTGGATCCTCGACGCCGTGGCCGCGAAACTCGCCCGGCCACCGTCGTGACGCTCAGGATCTCCAGGTGATGTCCGTGGCACTGAATGGCGCCGCCGGCCTGCGCGCCTACCTGCCCGAGTGGTTCAGCGGCAGGTTCTGACGCCGGACGAGCGGACGGCGCTGGAAGGAGTCGGCGGGGTCGTTCATGTACCAGGTCGACGACAGCGAGCTGACGAATCCGGGGACGTAGGAAGCACCAGCGGTCAGGGTGGTGATGGGGGATCGACAGCACTATCGGCTGCCGGGCCCAAGGTCGAGGAGAAGGGGAGGAGCAGCGCGGCACAACATCGGGGGCTCCGGTTCTCTTCGACACGGGAGCATTGTCAAAATCTGTGGATCGTGGGTGGTTCACACAGCTCGAAGCCATTGATCGAGGGCTACGAAGTCTTCGTCGGCGAGTCCCCGGTATGACTCCACGTGGTGAAGGAGAGCCCGACCGCTATGGTGCGCGGAGACCCACTCCCTGTCGGCGTCGGTGATCTCGTCGTCGACCCAGGCGAACGGGCGTCCGCCCGCCCAGTTCACCAGGGTCCGGGTCTTCCAGCAGAGCCCGAACCATTGGTCCTCACGTTGGTGGTGGTCGGTTGGCTCCGGCCAGCACACGACAGGCAGTCGCGGCAGCCCGATCCGGGGCGCTATCTCGCCATTCGCCTCCTCTTCCCAGGTCGTCGCCCAGACGAGTCGGCAGGGCAGCGCTGCCAGTCGACTCCCCACCTCGGAGGTGAGCCGCGCCGAACGCGAGTCGGGTGTCGTACCCCGCGGTGCGCGTCGCGGGTCCTCGCCGAAGGGGAGAAGCGGTCCGTCGACGTCGAGGAAGAGCAGCGGACGTTCGGCGTGACCGGTCATGCTGCGCTGACCCCGTCACACTCGGTGAGTACGCCGCGTTCGAAGCGGGCTCCGGCACGTACGAGAGCCACCAGATGAGATGCGTTCACCGTGCGCCAGCGGGCCTGGACCGACTCGATCAGCTTGAACGCCATGGCCAACCCGGCCGCCCGCGAGCCCGGCCCCCTGGCGATCTTGGTGCGGTGCCGGACGGTTGCGAACGCCGACCCGATCGGATTCGTCGTGCGCAGATGGATCCAGTGCTCGGCCGGGAAGTCGTAAAACGCCGGCGACTCCTCGATGTCATCGACGACCTTGACCACCGCCTTGCCGTACCTGGCGCCGTAAGCCGCCCGGAACGCCGCCACCGCCGCCGGCGCGTGCTCCTTGGCCTCGGCGTTCCAGATCTCCGCCAGAGCCTTCTTCGCTCCCGGGTGCGCGACTTCGTCATGGCCCCGAGAACGTTCGCGATCTTATGAAACCAGCACGGTGCGCTTGTCGTCGACCCGGGGCGCGTGAACCTCGATCGCGTCGCGACCAGAACCTCGCGCGGGGAGCGGGAGCCGTTGCGCACCACCAGGCGACGGTCGCCTGTGTCGAGGTCGTCGGCGAAGGCGGCGATGCCGGCGTCGGTTTCGGCCTGCAATAGCGGTGGCCGGCATGCGGCTGGCGCCCTCGTGGACGATCTGAGGGCCGCTACGGCGAGGCTCACCCGCGACCAAGCACGGCCGCCCGCTGTCCACCCCCCGCATCGACTGCGTCGCTCGACTTCGAACAGTGGTCACGCGAATGCGTTCTGTAGTCATAGTCTTGGAGTGCACCTGCAAGATCCGTAACCGTCACACGGGAGAGCGCATGCACACCGCCACCCCCGGGCCCGGCCACACCACGCCAGGCCGTCTTCTGGCCCGAACCGCAGGAGGCGTCGCGTCCGCCACGGCGGCCGCCGGGCTGCTGCTGACCATGGCCGCCCCCGCCCACGCCGAGACCACGAAGGCATACACCACACCGGGGGAGCACACCTTTGTCGTGCCCGCCGGTGTGTCCCAGATCAGAGTGACCCTGACCGGGGCCGGGGGTGGTGGCGGCGGCGCCCACCCCGGCGACGACGCCAAACCCGCATGGGGCGGCGGCGGAGGAGGCGGCGGCGCCACCGTGTCCTGCACCTTTACCGTACGTCCCGGCAACGCGCTGCTCATCGATGTCGGTGCCGGCGGTGCCGGCGGCTCCATTTTCGCCGAAAGCGCCCCAGCGGGAGGAAGATCGAGAGCAACCATCCTCGGCAAAGGAGGCAGCGCCGAGGGCGGTCACGGCGGTGAGACGGCCCACAAGACCCGGAGCGGAGACGGCGGTCTGGGAGGTGACGGTTGGGGAGCCTCCGGATGCGCCGGTACCGACCGTACCCTCGCCATGGGCAAGGCCGGCACCTCCAGCGGATCGAGCCGGGGAGGGATGGGAGGCGCGGCCGCGGTCGGGGTGCCCAGCGCCTGCCCCGCGGGCGCCGGCGACGGCGGAAACGGCGGCAACGGCGGAGTCACCAACCGCTACTCGGCCGAGGGCGGTTCTCCCGGCCGAGACGGCTGCGTCGCCGTCACCTACTGACACCCCGGACGGCACCGAAACCGGGCCGGCCCCCGTCACGGCGGGGGCTCTTCCATGTCGTCCCCGTTGACCTGGTCTGCCCGGATCGGCGAAACCTCAGAGCAGGGCCGTATCCGCCCGATTCTTTCCCGAGTACGACGGCGACCCATCGAACTCGCACTCGTCGGCGTCGAGCACGAGCCGTACGCCACAGACCCGCAGTCCGGCCCGGTTTCTGGACGAGCCCGAGGGACCATGGCCGGTGAGGCGGGTGTTCACACCCCGGGGTTCCCGGAACCGGGGTTGGCGTTCATGAGGGCGCCGGCGGTACGCAGAGTTCGCTGATCACTCCGTGTCAGGTGGCCGGCTCCGGCTCGGCGGGAAGGGCGGCCGGGCGCCGGGGGAGCAACAGCGGGGTCGCCAGCAGGAGCACGCCGGCCAGGCCGATGGCCGTGCGGGGGCCGAGCAGGCCGCCCAGCACGCCCCATGCGGCCGTCAGGAGCGCGGTCGAGACCTTGGTCGTCAGCGAGCAGGCAGACAGCGTGCGAGCGGCCCGCTCGGTCGCGGTGCGCTCGAGGCGGCCGGTCCCCGCCATCAGGCGGGAACTCGCGGACCCGCTCCAGCCGCAGGGCGGTGTCGCCGGGACGCGGCCGCAGCTCCATCGGCGATCGCCCGATGAGGCTGAGGCCCCGCCGTGTGCGGGGCCTTCGTGCGTCTAACGCGGCATCCAACAGCGCGGATGCACGATACGGCCCCACGGATCCGCTGCCGGGGGGCCTGAGGGGCGACGGCCTCTGTCCGATGGCGCCATGTAGGAGGTGACGATGCCGCACACGCGGGAAGCCTCGACGACCACCTCGTCGAGGGCGGATCAGGGAGAAGCACCCGGATCACCTGGACGCCCGACGCCGTTCCCGTCGTGTGGTGTCAGTAGGTGAGGACGACGCAGCCGTTTCCACCGGGGGTGCCGGGATTGGTGACGACATTTTCGCCGTGTCCGTCGCCTCCCTTTCCGCCTACGCCGGTGCCGGGGGGACAGGCTCTGTGCACCCCGGCCCCCGGTGCGCCTCCGGGTTGCCCCTCGGAGCGTTCTTCGCTACCGGTGCCGGCCTGGCCAAAGGTCAGGCCGCCGTCGGTGCCGATGCACCACGTGGCCCCGTATCCTCCGGCGCCTCCGTTGTGGTTGATGTACCCGCCACCACCGCGGCCGCCCTCGGCGCTCGCGCCGCCGGCGTTGGGATAGCTGATGGTCGAATTCGTTCCGGGCTTGCCGTCTTGGGCGCCCGCGCTGGTGCCTCCGGCGCCGACGGTGATGGTGAGCCTGTCGCCGGGGCGGACGGCCAACGTGCAGGCTGCGGTGGCGCCTCCGCCTCCGCCTGCGCCCCCGGTTGTGGGCCGGTTCCGGGAGCCGTACGCGCTGGCGCCGCCGCCGCCCCCGGCCCCGGTGAGGACCGCTCTGATCTTGAAGATCCCCTTGGGAACGGTGAAGGTGTACGTGCCCGGTTTGGTGTAAGGCTTCGTGATCGCAGCGTGGGCCGGAGCGGCCGCGGCCAGCAGCAGCCCGGCCGCCGCCGTGGCTCCCGCGATGCCTCGCGCGGTTCTGGCGGGAAGACGGCCTGGCGTGGTGCCGCCGGGCCGGGGGGTGGCGGTGTGCATGCGCTCTCCTGTGGTGGTTGGGGATCTGGCGTGTGCACTCCCGAGATTATGACTACACAGCGCATTCGAGTGACCACTATAAGAAGTTGGGTGGTGGGGGCGAGGGAATCGCGGAGGCGGTGAACATCCGACCGACGCCGAGAGCACGAGAGCCGAAATCCCTTCCATCGAAGGGGTTCACAAGCACGCAAGGTAACGTGACAGCCCGCCTGGTCCTTCGTCGCGTGGGCGTGGTGGAGAAGGCCGGCTTCGGTGCGGACGGCCGCGGATACGGAACGTCGGCGGCGCTGCCTTCGGGGTCGTGGCCATGGTCTGGCTGCAGTGGAGACAGAACGCAAACAGTGACGGGCCCGCCGAGATCGACGGGACGCCGGCGGACCTGGAGGCCGACCTAGCTCGTAGTCCGGCCGGCGGGCGGTCAGGCCGGCGCGGCGGATCGTCGCGACCGTAGCCGCCACCTGCTCAAAGGGCCGTCGGAAACGCCTGAAACGATGCGAACTCGCCCATCGATGGTCGCGGTGGACCCTTGAAACCAAAACTTCATCCTGGTTTTATGGATTCACTCTCGGGCGCGTCCCGGCGGTTCCCCTTCCGAAGGAGCAACGATGAAGCTCACCCAGGCCGCCGCCGCCATGTTCGGCCTCAACGACGACTCCTGGAAGCGGCACGCCAACGCCTGGAGCGTGTGGACCCGCATGGCGGGTCTGGCACCGATCCTGCTGCCGATCTACTTCCGCGATGCCCTCGGCTGGTGGGCGCTCGCCCCGATCGCAGCGGGCGTGACCTGGATGTGGATCAATCCGCACGCGTTCAAGCCGGTCTACGAGCCGCGCGGCTGGGCGGAGAAGGGCATCTACGGCGAGAAGATGTACGCCGCCGACCGCTCACTGGCGGCCGAGGCGCACCGGCCGGCGATCCGCTGGCTGATCGCCATGGCCGCAGTCGGCGCGGCGATCATGCTGTACGGCCTGGTCCGCGTCGAGGCCTGGCCGGCGGTCTTCGGCTGGGCGCTGATCTTCATCTCCCAGCTGTGGCAGATCGACCGCTTCGTCGCCATCTACGAGGAGGGCCTGCGCCGCGCCGCCGCCGTGGGCCATGCCGAGTGACGCATCGCGCGCCGGTGCGCCGTACCCGAAAGAAGACGAGAGACTCAGCCGGGTGCCGGCCGATGGTCGGGCGTCGCAGACAGCGCGCTGATCGCTGCCGGCCCGTGGCGTTGGCGGGTGAGAACGGCCTGCCAGGTCACCAGCCGAGTTCGTCGCAGCCGCGGTGGTCGGCGGGCTCGATCTGCAGGGTGGCGTGGGCCACGCCGTGGCGGCGCAGCAGCAGGTCGCGGGCCCGGTCCAGGACGGCGTGGTTGTCGTCTGGGTTGGCGGTGACCAGGTGGGCGGTGGCCACGTGCATGCCGGAGGTGAGCGTCCACAGGTGCAGGTCGTGTACGTCGCTGACGCCGTCGATGGCGGCCAGGTCGGTGGCCACCGCGGCGGCGTCCATGCCCTCCGGCACGTGCTGGCCGAGCACGGCCAGCACCTGACGGCCCAGCGAGACGGCGCGTACGGCGACGAACGCGCCGATGGCCAGTGCCACCAGCGTGTCCCACAGCGCCTGTCCGGTGGTCGCCACCAGCGCGCCGGCCGCGATGACGCCGACGGATCCGGCGGTGTCGGCCATGACCTCCAGGTAGGCGCCCTTGACGTTGAGGCTCTCCCCGGCTCCGGCGCGCAGGATCATGAGTGCGGCGAGGTTGACGGCCAGGCCGATCGCGCCGACGACGAGCATCGGGCCGGAGGAGACCTCGGCGGGGCCGCCGATGCGCCCGATCGCCTCGATGACGACGTAGAGGGCGACGCCCAGCATCATGATCACGGCCAGCAGGGAGGCGAACACCTCGGCGCGGTAGGAGCCGTAGCTGCGCCGGCCGGTGGTGTCGGGGCGGGCGGCGATGCGGGTGGCGACCAGTGCCGCGCCCAGGGTGACGACATCGGCGGCCATGTGCCCGGCGTCCGACAGCAGCGCCAGCGACCCGGAGACCAGGCCGTAGCCGAGTTCGACGAAGAAGTACGCCCCTACCAGGCAGAAGGCGGTGGCCAGTCGCCACCGGTGCCGGGCCCCCGCGTGCCCGTGTCCGTGTCCGGCGCCCATCAGAGGCCCCCGTCGCGTTCTGGGTGCAGGATCTCGGTGTGCTCGGTGTGGGCCAGCGCCAGGTCCAGCAGCATTCGCACGTGCGGGTCTTCCAGCCGGTAGTAGGCCATCCGCCCGGCGCGGCGTACCGCCACGATGCGGTGCGCGCGCAGCAGGCGCAGCGCGTGCGAGGCGGCCGACTCGCTCAACCCGCTGACCGCGGCCAGATCACACACGCACAGCTCGCCCTCCAGCAGCGCCACCAGCAGCCGCAGCCGGTTCTGATCCGACAGCAGGCCGAAGACGTCGGCGGTGTCCGCCAGATCGACGGCCGCCGGCATCCGCTCACGCACGGCGGCGACCCGGTCGGCGTCGACCACGCGCACCACGCAGCCACCTATGGAGGAAACCCGCTCATCTGAATAACTATTCATACGTTCAGCATAGCGAAGTCGGCTCGCGTACCGTCAAGATCCTGACGGCACCCCAGGGGAGCGTCCCGCAGGAGGTGATCGACGGCAGGTGGCGGCCTTGAGACATCAGCCGGACAGGCCGTGGCCGGACGTGCCCGTGAAAACATATGAACAAGATGGTCATTCGCAGGAAGGTCGTCCCTGATGCCGCCCGCGTTCACCGCCGAGGAGAAGGCCCGCATCACCGCCCTGTTGCTGGAGACCGGCGCGAAGCTGTTCACCGGCCAAGGGCTGCGCAAGACCTCCTTGGAGGAGTTGATGGCACCCACCGGGGTGGCCAAGAGCAGCTTCTATGTCTTCTTCGACTCCAAGGAGGCGCTGTATCTGGAGCTGATGCTGCGCCAATCCGGCGAGGTCAAACGCCGGGTCGTCGACAGCGCGCTGCTGAGCGCCGACGACCCCCGCGAAGGGCTGCGCCGCTTCTTGCGCGCCACCATCGAGGAGCTGACGGTCAACCCGCTGTGGCGCCGCCTGATGACCCATCCGGAGGAGATGCAGGCCGTGGCCCGCAAGCTGCCCCCAGAACGGGTCGCCGCCATGTCCGACAGTCCCGTCGCCGCCTTGACCGAGTACGTCGCCGCACAGAGAGCTCAGGGCGAGTTGGTCGCCGCCGAGCCCGCCGTCATCATCGGTGTCCTGCGGTGCGTGCTGCTGGTGCCGATGTTCGCGGAACGGCTCGGCGACCCGGCCCTCTACCCCAAGATCCTCGACCTGCTCATCGACATCGTGACCTCGGGACTGGCCCGGCACGAAGATTGACTTCCTATGTAGGTGCGCGGTGCCCGTACGTGAGATTTTCCGGTCAGCGGGGCCGACAGGGAACAGCGCTCTGGTCTATGGATGGGCCGGGAGCGGCGCGTACTCGCCCGTCGTGACGCAGCGCCTCAGGCGTCGGGCTGGCGCGGCGATCTTCACGCTCGCTTCTGCTTGACGCCGACCTTGGGGGAGCTCCGGCAGCGGCCGGGGCGCCGATCGAGACGGTCGGCGCCCCGGCCTCAAGCACCCGTCCCTACGCCTGAACGGCGCCTGCCAGCAGTGTCCGATGACGGATCATCCAGTCGGCGGCGCGGGCCCGCCAAGCCAGCGCCCACAGGGGCGCAGGGTCGGTCGAGTCGGGAGTGATCCCGGCCCGAGTCGCTTCGGCGGCGCAATCGCGGATCGCGAACTCGATCATCCGGTCGACCAGTCCGCCCCGATCGGCGGCCGGCAGTTCATAGCCGTCGAGGAACAGCCGCAGCTGCCGCGCACGGGAAGCCGCGTCCGGCAGATCGTTGCGTTCGGCGACGTCGTCATCGTGCAGTTGAGCGTGCCACCAGGCGGCGGCGACGACCTCGTCGAGACGATCGACCGGCCCGGCCAGGGTCCAGTCGATGAACGCCACCGGCATACCGTCGCGGGCGACGGTGTGCCACGGCCCGGCGTCGCAGTGGCCGATGACGGAGTCGGGACCGGTGCGGTGCATCCACCACGGCTGCCAGGCTGCCTGCGGTGGTGGCCGGAAGCCGGCGGTTGCGGTGTGCAGGTCGCGCAGCAGTCTGCCGACCTGCCAGATGCCCTCCTCCGACCAGGCGTACGGGTGGGCGACGCTGCCCTCGATATAGGTCAGCACCTCGTTGCCGTCGGCATCGATGCCCTCGCCGACCACCCGGGGACAGCCGGTGAACCCGGCGTCGGCCAGGTGGCGCAGCAGCGCGTGGACGGTGCCGGTCCAGGGCCGGGCGGAACGCCTGACGGTCTGGCCGGCACGGATGACATGACTGGGTCCGCCTTCGGCCGCTGTCAGCGGCTCGAAGGATGATGCGGAGTGCACGAATTCTCCTCGTGTTAGCGCGGTAAGCGGTGACGGAGCGCCGGTGAAGGCGCCGGTGGCCGGCGGCGCGGATGAATCCGCGACCGGCAGCGGCCGCTACGCATGAGGAGTTCGTGGACCTGGCCGAACGACAGGCCCTGAAGAAAGGGGCGCGGAGGTCAGATCGCGGTGAACTCACGAGTCGTAGCGGCGGCGGCTACCTCGCCGTAGACCTTGCACGTCATATCGGCCTCCCTGATCGGTCGGACACAGGCGAGGCTAGCCACCCGCCACCCGAACGCGCCACCGAGTTTTCTCGACACCCGGTCGTCTGTCCGCCTGCCATCAGTGGGAACAGGGCGTGGCTCCTCCGATCGAACGCCTGATGGCGGCATACGCGCCTAGTTCGCGTCCGGGGAGATGGGGTGCGGGTGATCAAGCCCTGCGGTCGATGCGGATGAGATCGATGCGACAGGGGACGGCCACTTCGTCATCCTTCGATTCGCTCACACCAATACGAAGGGGACGAAGTGGCCGTGGTCGAGCGGCTCTGCGGAACCGGCCATGGAGAGGGGGCCGACCAGCGCTGGAATCAGCGTCAGAGCCGGTGCCGGGAGCCCGCTGACATGGGGAGGGTTCGAACGGCGTGCGACTCGGCCCGGCTCGTCGTTTTCACAGGCGTCGCCGGATCTTGAGCACGTTGTCGGTGCGGGTGGTCGGCCTCCCGTCCGGGTCGTTCTGGACGCGTTCGAACTCCTCGCAGCGCAGCAACTCCCATTCCCCTTCCGCCGGCTCCAGGGAGTCGAACACCTCCTGCGGCGTGGGAAAGTGCACGTCGGGTCGGTCGTCCTGCTGCCAGGCCGGCCAGCCCGCGTGCCCGGCCACCAGCAGCACCCCGCCGGGCGCGACCGCGGCGGCCGCCCTGCGCAGGATCTTCTCGCGCGGCATGTCGCCCGGAGAGTGCAGGTAGCAGGCGGTGACCAGGTCGTAGACGCCCTCGGGGAACGACTCTGCGAGGTCGTGCCGCTGCCAGTCGATTCGGTCAGCCACGCCGGCCTCCTGGGCGTGCCGCGCCGCACGGCGCAGCGCGACCCCGGAAATGTCGGCGGCGGTGACCCGCCAGCCCTTGCCCGCGAGCCAGATGGCGTCGCCGCCCTCGCCGCCGCCCAGGTCCAGCGCACGGCCGGGAGGGAGGTCGGCGACCTCGCGGACGAGCACGGCGTTGGGGGCGCCGCTCCAGATCCGCTCGCTCTGGCGGTAACGGTCGTCCCAGAACTCCTCCTCCGTTGCCGTGCCTGCGGCGCGGCGGGCGGCCACGGCGGCGCGGGCCTCCTCGGTGACCAGGTCGGCGTTGATGGCCGCCCCGGCCCGTACTCCTGCCGCGGCGGCGCTGATGACCTGATCGATCACGTTGGTCACGTTGCCCGCCACCCACACACCCGGCACGCCGGTCTTGCCCATGGGGTCGCCGGGAATGTAGGTGCCGAGGACGAACCCGTTCATGTCCTGCTCGACCGTTTCCAGGCCGAGGCCGGCGAGCCCGTCCAGCCGGGCGTTCAGCCGGGTGCCGACGGCGAGCGCCTGGCGTGGCACCTCCCGGCCGTCGGCCAGCCGCACTCCGGTCAGCCGGTCACCGTCCAGCACGGCCTCGACCAGCTCGCCTTCGACCACGGTGACGCCCCTGGCGGCGAGCTGTTCGCGGGCTTCCTCCCCGGGCTCGGGCGCCGTGTGCAGGAAGAGGGTCACGTCGTCGCTCCACTGCCGCCACAGCAGGGCCTGGTGCGCGGCGAGCGGGCTGGTGCCGACAACGCCGATGGCCTGATCACGTACCTCCCAGCCGTGGCAGTACGGGCAGTGCAGCACCTCGCGGCCCCACCGTTCGGCCAGGCCGGGCACCGGCGGCAGCTCGTCCACCAGGCCGGTGGCCACCAGCAACCGGGCCGCCCCGACCGCGGATCCGTCTGCCAAGGTGACGCGAAAACGCCCGTCGGCGAGCCGCTCCGCCGCCGTGACCAGGCCGGTCACGATCTGCCCGCCGTACTTCACGATCTCCTCGCGGCCGGCGGCCAGCAGCTCACGCGGCGGCACACCCTCGTGTCCGAGGAACACATGCACGGCCTGCGCGGGGGCGTTGCGCGGCTGTCCGGAGTCGATCACCAACACCTTGCGGCGGGCCCGGGACAGCGTGAGCGCCCCGCTCAGCCCGGCGGCCCCGCCGCCGATCACCACCACGTCGTACGTCGCATCCATGCGCGGCTCCTCGCTCGTTCGCTTTCGCGCCACTGTCCGCGGCTTGGGGCCGACTTGACAATTTTCCTTGCCGAAATGGCAATCTAGGGCGATGGAACTCGATGAGGTACTGGTGGCGGTGGGCCCGCGGCTGCGGGGGCTGCGCCGGGAGCGCGGCATGACGCTGGCGGAGCTGTCCAAGAGCACCGGCATCTCGGTCAGCACGCTGTCGCGGCTGGAGTCCGGGGGACGCAAGCCCACGCTGGAGCTGATGCTGCTGCTGGCCAGGGCCTATCAAGTGCAGATCGACGAGCTGATCGGCGCGCCCGTGACGGGTGATCCGCGCGTGCACATGCGGCCCGTCAAGCGCCATGGCATGACGTACATCCCGCTGAGCCGCCGGCCCGGTGGGTTGCAGGCGTTCAAGCAGATCTACCCGCCGCACTGGCCGGGCTACGAGCCGGAGCAGCAGGTCCACGAGGGCTACGAGTGGTTGTACGTGCTGTCGGGGCGGCTGCGCGTACGGCTCGGCGAACACGACGTGGTGCTGGAAGCGGGCGAGGCGGCCGAGTTCGACACCCGTACACCGCATGCGTTCACCAACCCCGGCGGTGAGCCCACCGAGGTGCTGGCCCTGTTCGGGCCGCAGGGCGAGCGCATGCACGTACGCGCCCGCCCCGCCGCCGCCAGGTGACGTCCGGCCGACGGGTCAGCCGTGGAGGGCGAGATAGGGGGCCAGGGCGAGCAGCACGACGATGAGCCCATACTTGAGCCCTCGGGCCGGCAGGGCGTGGGCGATCTTCCAGCCGAGGAGCACGCCGGCGAGTTCGGGGACGCCGATGAGGGCGGCGAGTGGCCAGTCGACCGCGCCGTGCGCCAGATAGCCGAGCGTCCCCACCGCGGCGATGACGATCGACTGGACCTGCGCCGATGCGAGGGATTCCAGCACGGGGACGCCGAGAGTGATCAGCAGGGGCACGGTCAGCATCGGGCCCCCGATGCCGATGACACCGGCGGCGACGGCCACCGCGAAGCCGAGCCCGGCCACCAGAGGCGCCGCCGGGGCCGCTCCGGCGGCGGGCCGGTGCCGCTCGCGAAGCCACACCAGCGCGGCCACCAGGACGAGGAGCAGCCCGAGTGCCAGCCCGAACGCGCGTATGGACACCATGCTGTTGATCAGCACACCTACCGGAGTGCCGATCACCGCGGTGCCGGCCAGGATCAGCGCCGTACGACGGGTCCCGGGCTCGCGGAGCTGTCCCGACCGGGTGTAGGCGGCGGTGGCCAGCACGCCGGTGGCGACGTGAGTGACGATGGAGGTGCCGGCCACCTCCGCGGGGGACAGGTCGGTCAGGACGAACAGCCCGATCGTGGGCAGGACGCCACCGGGGCCGAGCGCGGTGATGCCGACCCCTCCGACGAAGCCGAACAGTCCCAGCAGCACCAGCAGCGCAGGCGACAGGTCCTCCATCACCGCACCCCCGTACGGCGAGATCGCGGCGCGTTCGAGCAGGCGGAGGTCATGGTTCACCTTCGGGTGAGAGGGAACGCCGGACGGACCCGCCCGGCGGCTGGGATGTGGAGGGTCGGCCGGCCCTTGGCGACGCTATCCGGGCGTTGTCACGTCGGAGTCACGCCATCCGCTTCGACCGGGGTGAACGTCCGACCTCCAGGTTCGCGAAGCCATGACGCGGTCGCGCCGGGCCTGCCATGGAGAGTTCGCCGCGTGTCGCGTACCCGGCTCTGGGGCGAGCAGGGATCGGTCACGGCGACCGGAGAGTGTGCTTTCTGGGGGTGCGAGGCCGTCCCGGCCCTGCCGGCGGAGGAGCCCGGCCCTGTCGACGGCAGGGCCGGGCCTCTCCGTATGACCGGTCAGTCCTTGAACGCGTCCTTCACTTTGCCGGCGGCGTCCTTCACCTTTTCGCCGGCCTGCTTGAGCTTGCTCTTGCTCTGCTCGGCCTGTCCGCGGGCCTCGAGATCCTCGTCGTCCGTTACCTTGCCGAGCCCTTCCTTGGCCTTGCCGCCGAGCTCTTCCGCTTTGTCGCGGAACTTGTCCTCGTTCCCCATCGGGAACACCTCCTTGTCGTCGAACCGAGAGCTGTCCCTTTCCGGTAGCAAGCCGCTCAAACACTGTTAATCAACGTCCGTGTCATATCTGCCGCTCGTTTGGCGGTAAGAGGAAAATCAACGGCAATAGAACTTTTACCGCCGTTCATCGTGCAGTTCCGTGACGTACGCCGAATCGGACCGAGCGTCGCCCGAGTCCCCGGATCCCTCGTGAAAAGAGTCAGCGGATCTGCCGGGCGTGCC
>BCRI01000065.1 GCA_001552515.1 Sphaerimonospora mesophila NBRC 14179 = JCM 3151 | reverse complement strand
GGGGTTCACGTCCGTGCTGTGCACCCGCACGGTGGGCGGGGTCACCGAGGCGGACTACGTCGATCTGCTGCTGCAGCAGCAGGTGTCGGGAATGGTGTTCGCGGGCGGGCAGTACGCCCAGGGCGAGGCATCGCACGGCCACTACGAGCGGATCCTGGCGCGCGGGCTGCCGGCGGTGCTCGTCAATGCGGCCGTCGAGCGTCTCGGCTTCCCCCAGGTCTCGTGCGACGATGTGGCCGCCGCTGAGATGGCGCTCGGCCATCTGCTGGCGCTCGGGCACCGGCACGTGGCCATGCTGCTCGGCCCGCCCGACCATGTGCCATCCCAGCGCAAGCTGGCCGCTTTCCGTTCGTTCGCAGCCGCCCGCAGACTGGAGCTGGATCCGTACCACGTCGAGCACACGATGTTCTCGTTGGAAGGCGGTCACGCCGCGGCGGCCAGGATGGTGCGTCGCGGGGTGACCGGCATCATCTGCGCCAGCGACGTGCTGGCCCTCGGCGCGATCCGGGCGGCGCGCCGCGCCGGCCTGTCCGTCCCCCGGGACATATCCGTCATCGGTTACGACGACTCCGCGCTGATGAACTGCACGGATCCACCGCTTACGACCGTGCGGCAGCCGATCGAGGCGATGGGCCGCGCCGCCGTCGAACTGCTCGTCGCCCAGATCGAGGCCGCGCAGCTCGACACGGCACCCGTAGCCGGCGACGAACTCCTGTTCGAGCCCGAACTCGTCGTGCGCGGGTCCACCGCGCCGGCCGTGTGAAGCCGGGCCCTGTGAGGCCGGGCCGTGTGAAGCCGCGCCCTGTGAAGCCGGGCCCGGTGAGGCCGGGCCGAAGCCCGAACCGCTCTGCCCCTGTTCCGTCCTGTGCTTGTCAGTTTTTTGCGAGGTAAAGCCAAAGTCTTGCTCACTTCTGTCTGGCTCTGTATGTTTCTCGCAACCGAGCGGATCGGGGCGCTCCAGTCGGTCTGAGCCGTGTGCTCCAACGTGTCGTGGTGCAGCGGTTCCAGAAGGGAACGAAGTGAAATCCCATAAACTCTCGTTACTGCTGGTCACGGGACTCACCCTGACAGCGGCCGCGGCATGTGGCTCCGACGACGGCGACGACGGCGGCAGGCCCGGCGCGGCATCCGGCGGCACGGCGCCGGTGTCGATCTCGGTCAACTGCGAGCCGCCGAAAACGAACAAGGCACAGCGTGCGACCTTCGAGGAGGACCTTGCGGCCTTCCAGAAGGAGAACCCCGACATCAAGATTTCGAAGGTCACCGACGCCTTCCCCTGCTACGACCCGCGTACGTTCGAGCCCAAGCTGGCCAGTGGCGATCTCGAGACGGTGTTCTTCGTCAACTTCCCCAACGTGGGTCGGCTGATCGAGAGCGGCCAGGCCGCCGACATCACGCCGTACGTCGACGAGATCAAGACGTTCCCCGACTACAACAGCTCCATCGACCTGTTCAAGAAGGACGGCAAGATCTACGGCCTGCCGACCGACGGCTACGGCATGGGCCTCGTCTACAACAAGGAGGTCTTCACCAAGGCCGGCCTCGACCCGAACACCCCGCCCAAGACCTGGGCCGAGGTGCGGGCCGCAGCCAAGAAGATCGCCGAGCTCGGTCCCGGCTACGTCGGGTACGGCGAATACAGCGGCAACAATGTCGGGGGCTGGCACTTCACCGCCTCCATCTACGGCCGGGGCGGATCGGTCATCACCCCCGACGGCAAGAAGGCCGCCTTCAACACCCCCGAGGGCAAGGCCGTGCTGGAGAACCTCCACCAGATGCGGTGGGTCGACAACAGCATGGGCTCCCAGCTCTACATCGACTGGCCGGCGCTGATGAAGGCGATGGCCGGCGGCAAGATGGGCATGATGCTGGGCGCGCCCGATGTGCTCATCGCGCTGCGCAACGACTTCGGCGGCAAGTTCGAGAACTACGCCATCACCGCCCAGCCCGAGGCCAAGGCCCTGTTCAACGGCGGGGCCGGCTACATGATCAACCCGAAGGCCACCCCGGAGCAGATCAAGGCCGGGCTCAAGTGGATCGAGTATGAGTTCCTCACCCCCGGCAAGGGACAGCTCGACTATGTGCGGGCCAAGGGCGCGAACCTGACCGTCGGCCAGCCCTACCCCGACCTGTACCGCCCGGACACGCCGTCCGGCCAGGCCGTCGACGAGCTGCGCAAGGCGAACGCCAACATCGACGCCGCGCAGTTCGCCGGATGGGTGGAAGGCTCCAGGGGCATCCCGCCCAAGGCGGAGCCCGGGCCGTACGCCCAGGAGATCTACAAGGTTCTCGACACCCCGATGTCGGCCGTCCTCACCAGGAAGGACGCCGACATCGATCAGCTCCTCTCCGACGCCGAGGCGAAGGTCAACTCCCTGCTGGCCTCGAAAAGCTGACCGTTCGATAATCCGGGGCGCCGTCCGCGGCCGTCACCGTGTGGCCGGCGCCCCGGCGATCGGCGTCCAGTAGTCATGTCGAGAACGGATTCACAACGATGACCACAGCGAGCGTCCCGGCAGCGAGCGGCAGGCGGGGACAGCCGACGAGGCTGCGGCGTGCCGTCAAACGCAACCTGACCGCCTACGGCTTCCTGTGCGGGGCACTGATCTGTTTCGCTCTGTTCTCCTGGTACCCGATGGTCCGGGAGGTCATCCTCAGCTTTCAGAAGACCAACTTCGTGGATCCGCCCGAATGGGTTGGGCTGGAGAACTTCCGTACGATCCTCCAAGACCCGGCATTCTGGCCTGCCTGGATCAACACCGCGCTGTTCACCTTGCTCGCCCTGGTGTGCGGGTTCGGGATTCCCTTCATCACCGCGATCGTGCTGAACGAGTTGCGGCACGCGCGCGCCTACCTGCGCTTCGTCGTCTATCTGCCGGTCATTCTGCCGCCCGCGGTGGCCGTCCTGCTGTTCCAGTGGTTCTACAACCCCGACTACGGGCTGTTCAACCAGATTCTCGGCTTCTTCCACCTGTCGGGGCTGCAGTGGCTCAACTCGACGAGCACCGCGTTGATCTCGCTGGTCATCGTCTCCACCTGGATGAACATGGGCACTGGCACGTTGATCTACCTCGCCGCGCTGCAGACCATCCCGAGTGAGCTGTACGAGGCCGCCGAACTCGACGGCGCCGGCCTCTTCAAGCGGATCAGGCATGTCACGATCCCGCAGACCAGGCTCATTCTGCTGGTGATGCTGCTGCTGCAGATCGTGGCGACCATGCAGGTCTTCATCGAGCCCTATCTGCTCACCGGCGGCGGCCCCGAGAACGCCACGGTCAGCGTCGTCTACCTCATGTACCAGTACGCCTTCAGCTTCGGCAACCTCAACGGCGGCAACGCGCTCGGCCTGATGCTCATGATCGTTCTCATGGTGTTCTCCGCGATCTACCTGCGTGTCTCGCGCGACAACACGGTGTGAGGGGAGTGACCATGTCCGATGTCACGTCGTCCGGCATCACCGTTATGCCGGGCCGCTCCGCCGGGATTCCGCCCACGTCCCCGCGGCAGGGGCACAGCGGACGCCGGCAGCGGCGGCCCCGCAAGCCGATCAACACGCAGTTCCGCACCGCCGTGTCGCCGCACCAGCTCAATACGGCCCGCGGCCGGATCGTCTACTGGGTCGTGCTGGTGGCCGTGTTGGTGAGTTTCACCGCCGCGTTCGTCTTCCCGTTCTACTGGATGCTCACCGGCGCCATGAAGTCCACCGAGGAGCTCAACTCGATCCCACCGACCTTCCTGCCGTCGCACTTCTCGCTGGACGGCTACCTGCAGGCGTGGGATCTGCTGGACCTGGGCAGGCTGCTCGGCAACACGGCCGTCTACGCGGGCGGCGCCTGGCTGCTGACCCTCACGTTCGACGTGGCTGCGGCCTACGCCCTGTCCAAGCTCCGCCCGGCGCTCGGCAAGGTCGTCCTGGCCATGATGCTGTCGACGCTGATGATCCCGCCCATGGTCATCATGCTCCCCGCGTACCTGACCGTGAAGGACGTGCCGCTTCTCCACTGGAATCTGCTCAACACCCCGTGGGCGATCTGGCTGCCGGCCGTGGCCAACGGCTTCAACGTCTTCCTGCTCAAGCGCTTCTTCGACTCGATCCCCAGGGAACTGCTCGAAGCCGCCGAGATCGACGGCGCGTCGTCCGGACGCATCCTGTGGTCGGTGGTGATCCCGATCTCCCGGCCCATCCTCGGAGTGATCTCCATCCTCACCGTCGTGAACGTCTGGCGGGACTTCGTCTGGCCGCTGCTGGTCCTGCCGGACAGCGAAAAGATGTCCGTGAGCATCGGCATCGCCTCGCTCTCCTCGCAGATGCCGCAGAACGTGCTGGTCGCCTCCCTGGTGATCGCCAGTATCCCGACGATCGTCGTCTTCTTCCTCTTCCAGCGGCACATCATGGCCGGTCTCACGGCCGGCAGCCTCAAGGGCTGACGCCGTCGCCTTTCCCGGTAAGGAGTTGTATTCAGCATGCCCGCCAACACGTCCCCGAGGACGGTCTCGGACTCCGAATGGTGGCGAGGGGCCGCGATCTACCAGGTCTACCTGCGCAGTTTCGCCGACGGCAACGGCGACGGCACGGGGGATCTGTCGGGGCTCCGGTCACGCCTGCCGTACCTCGCGGATCTCGGCGTCGACGCCATCTGGCTCAACCCGTGGTATCCGTCCCCGATGGCGGACGGCGGCTATGACGTCGCCGACTACCGGAGCATCGAGCCGGTCTTCGGCACGTTGGCCGAGGCCGAGAAGCTGATCGAGGAGGCCCACGGCCTGGGTATCCGCGTGATCATCGACGTCGTACCCAACCACGCCTCGGACCGGCACGCCTGGTTCCGGGAGGCGCTGGCGGCCGGTCCCGGTTCGAAGGCCCGGGAGCGGTTCTGGTTCCGTCCCGGTGTCGGGGGCGGGCCGCCGAACGGCTGGCAGTCGATCTTCGGCGGCCCGGCGTGGACCCGGGTTCCCGACGGCGAGTGGTACCTGCACCTGTTCGCCCCGGAGCAGCCGGACTTCAACTGGGACAACCCCGAGGTGCGCGAGGAGTTCCTCGACGTCCTTCGCTTCTGGTTCGACCGGGGCGTGGACGGCGTGCGCATCGACTCGGCGGCCGTCCTGGTCAAGGACCTCGACAGCGTCGAGGAGTCGTACACCGATCACGACGGCGTCCACGACATCTACCGCGAGTGGCGGCGGGTGTCGGACTCCTATGGCGGGCGGATCCTGATCGGCGAGGTGTGGCTGCCCGACCAGGAGCGGTTCGCCAACTACCTGCGCCCGGACGAGCTCCACACGGCGTTCAACTTCGACTTCCTGTCGAGCGCGTGGGAGCCGGCCGCGCTGCGGGCCGGCATCGACCTCACGCTCACCACGCACCTCCCGCTCGGCGCGCCCGCGACCTGGGTGCTGTCCAACCACGACGTCGCCCGTCCCGTCACCCGCTACGGCAGGGCCGTCACCTCCTGGGACAATGCGGAGCGCAGGGACGGCATGCCCGCAGACCTGGAGCTCGGCCGCCGCCGGGCGCGGGCCGCCGCTCTGCTCGCGATGGCGCTGCCGGGCAGCGTCTATGTCTACCAGGGTGAGGAACTCGGCCTGAACGAGGTCGAGGACATCCCGGAGGAGCTGATCGACGATCCGATGTGGGAGCGTTCGGGCCGCACGGTCCGCGGGCGCGACGGCTGCCGCGTGCCGCTGCCGTGGTCGGGGACCGAGCCGCCGTTCGGGTACGGCACCGGCACTCCCTGGCTGCCCCAGCCTGCGACGTGGCGCGATCTCACGGTCGAGGCCCAGCAGGCCGACCCCGGCTCGATGCTCAGCCTGTACCGGTCGGCCCTGCGGATCCGCCGCGAACTGCTCGGGGACGGCACACTGTCCTGGCTGCCGCTCGGCGACGACGTGCTGGCCTTCACACGCGACTCGGGGCTGATCTGCGTGGTCAACCTCGGTTCTGCGTCCGTCGAACTGCCGCCGCACGAGTCCGTCCTGCTGGCGAGCGGCCCGCTGGACGGCGCACGGCTCCCCTCGGACACCGCCGTCTGGCTGGGTCGAATTCCGTAGACCTTGCCTGCCGATGGTGAGGCCTGAACCAATGAAAGTTGCATGGGAGCGCTCCCAGAAAGTGGATTCCGGGCAAAAGTCGGTCGATTTGGGGGAGGGTCAGACCCCGCTCGCCTGAGCGAGAGCGTCGGCCACCTTGTCCAGCGCGAGCTCCAGCTCCTGTCTCAGCAACGGGGTCAGCCGGCCTTCGCGGAACCGTACGGCGATTTTGTCGCGCACCGAGAGCACACCTGACCCGTTGGCGATCGAGTTGTGCAGCACCTGCTTGAGGTCGAGCGCGACGTCCTTGTCGACGTCGTCGGTCGCCTCGGCGCCGTCCAGCAGCAGGTTGAATCGTCTGACGGCTTCGTCGACCGCGATCGGCCTGGCTTGGGTGGCCAGCGGAAGCGGGTCGACCTCGTGTTTTCTGGTCTGGGGCGTGCGGGAGATCTGGGGTGTGCGGGTGGCGTGCGGCGCCGGCCTGCGGGGCGTGGCCTCGGCCCTGGGTTTGGTCCGCCTGTGGGTCGGCGTCCGGGTCACCTGCGGCACTCCCGCTGTCGCCCGCGGATTGGTGACGGGTTTCACCTGCGGCACGCTGGGTGACGAGGTGGGCAGCGGCGCCCCCTCGTCGGAGACGCTCGTCTGCGCCGTCACGGAAGGAAGCGCCGCCGCCAGAGTCGTGGGGTCGTCCGTTCCCTCGGCGCCGGCCTGGTAGAGCCAGAGCACGCCGGCGATCGTCAGGGCTCCGATGGCGGCTCCGGCTCCCCAGCCGGCCGCGCGAGAACCATCGGTGCGGCGCCGGCCCGGCGGCGGTGCCGCCAGCGCTGCGGCCACCGCGGCGGCGCGGGGCCGCGCCGCCGGGTCGGCCGACAGGCAGCTGCGGCACAGCTCCGCCACCTCCGGGGGTAGGTCGGGCACCCCATCGGGCGTCGGAGGCGGCCCTTCCCGCCGGGCCGCCTCGATCGCCTCCCAGGTACGCTCCGGGTACGGCAGGGCACCCGTGAGCATCTCGAACAGCAGCACGCCGAGGGCGTAGACGTCCACCGCCGGGTCGGCGGTCGTGCCCTTGAGACGCTCGGGAGCGACGTACGGCGGCGTGCCGAAATCGGCCACGAGCTGGTCGTCGGTCTCGCCGATGAAGGCGGCGATGCCGAAGTCGAGCAGCTTCGGCCCGTCGGCGGCGAGCAGCACGTTCTCCGGGGTCACGTCGCGGTGGACGATGCCCTTGTCGTGGGCGGCGGCGAGCACCTGGGCCAGTCCGGCGGTTATCGCCACGGCCTCCGGCCACGGCAGCGGTCCTTCCGCTATCCGTTCCGCCAGCGGCCGGCCCTCCAGCAGGCGCATCACGACGTACGCCGCGAGTCTGCCGCGGTTCGTCACGGTCTCGCCGTAGTCGTACACCTCGATCGCGTCGGGGTGGATCAGCCGGGCGGTGGCCCTGGCCTCCCGGCGGATCAGTTCCCGGCCCGGATGATCCTCGTCGAGCGAGCCGTCCAGCACCTTGATCGCGACCATCCGCTGCAGGGACTGGTCGAAGGCGCGCCAGATGACCGACATCCCGCCCGTCGCGATGCGCTCCTTGAGCAGATAGCGACGGGTCAGGACGTCGCCTTCTCGAAGCTCAGGCCGATTCACGAACCACCAGTTCCGTGGGCAGTACGGGATTGCCCTTCGGCTTCTCCTCGTCCCCCAGCGTCATGAGAAGCATCCGGGCCGCCAGCGTGGCCATCTCCTCCACGGGCTGGCGGACTGTGGTCAGCGCCGGTGTGACATGGCGCGCGACCGGAGCGTCGTCATACCCGATCACGGCCACGTCCTCCGGCACCTTGCGCCCGGCGCGGCGCAGTGTCTGCATCGCGCCGGCCGCCATCACGTCGGAGGCTGCGAACACGGCGTCCAGGTGCGGCGCCCGTTGCAGCA
Organism: Sphaerimonospora mesophila NBRC 14179 = JCM 3151; assembly: GCA_001552515.1. GTDB lineage: Bacteria > Actinomycetota > Actinomycetes > Streptosporangiales > Streptosporangiaceae > Sphaerimonospora > Sphaerimonospora mesophila. The sequence continues at coordinate 31,796 of BCRI01000065.1, read as the reverse complement.
GCCACTGCATCGCATGTGCGCCCGAGGCGTGGGTGAAATCCCCGTACGCCACGGGCATCTCATGCACGCCCGCGTCGCGCAGCGTCTGCCGGAAGCCTTCGAGCCGGTCCCGCGCGGCGGGCAGCGTGGGCGGCCCGGCGATCGTGGCGATGGCTCTGCGGTTGTTGAGAAGTAGATGTTCGGCTGCTTGCCGTCCGCCGTCCATGTTGTCCATGTCGACGTACGGCAGGTCGATGCCCTCCGGTGGTCGTCCGGCGCAGCGTACCGGAATCCCCGACGCCGCCAGCGTGACCGCGAGTGGATGCCGGGTGCGCGCGCTGATCAGCAGCACTCCGTCCACCGCCCCTGCGACCAGCGGGGGAGCGGTGATCGAGGCCGTGGCGGGGGTCGCCGTCATGACGACCATGGGCACGCCGTGGGCCGTGAGCACCTCCTCGCAGGCCGACAGGAGCCGTGCGTAGAACGGCTCGCTGAAGAGACGCGGACTGTGTTCGCAGACGACGGCGGCGATGATCTGATCCGTCCGCCGGCCCGCTGAGCCACGGGGAGCCCGGCGCCGCACATAGCCCAGGCGCGACATCGCGTCGTGGACTTGGCGGCGTGTCGAAGTGGTCACGCGCACCGAGCCGGTCAGGACTCGGGAGGCGGTTGCCGGGGAGACGCCAGCTGCGGCGGCTACCTCTGCCAGGGTGGGAAGATCGGCCATGCGGTCTCCTCGGCCCGAAGTTTCACACGGCTTGGGAGCGCTCCCAAGGGGAAAGTATCACTGTTTCGTTCGTGTCAACAGAGGTTTCCAGGGTGTGAAACTTTTCGTTGAGTTTCAGTGACGTTGCCCATGAAGGGAGGCTAGAGGACGGTTGTGGTGGCTGGAAAGCGAGTGGAGTATTTATCCACTTTTTATGGCATTTATTGTCGTTAGTTGTAGTTTAAACTAGTTTGTCCGGTTCCTCTTCGCGGCATTGAGCGACCCCGTATCGGGCCCATCCCTGCCCCGGTCGTTCCATGATCCACCCTCCCCTCGCCGCGATCTTGCGATTGCCCGCACGCTTGCCGCCTGGCCTGCCAGAACCTGCGTCGTGATCTTGCAGATTCTCGCACGGATGCCGGTTGACCTGGGCGAACGACTGCGGTGATCTTGCAGTGGAAGTGTATTCACCACTGAAAGATCACGAGCAGCCTTTCACCTGGTCGGAAGGTCCGGCCGGAGAATCCCCAAGATCACGATGGGGAGGGGAGCGGCACCGCCGGAGGGGGCGCGGCGGTAGGGTCCTTTCGAAAGGGATCTACCGTGGTCGGCCGGATGCCGCGCGCGCCGTTCTCACCCGGCGGATGCCCTTCCCGACCGTGCCGGTCCGTTCGCCGAGCCGTGATTCGAAAGGCTGTTTCAGCATGATCTCCATCCGTCGGATCGTCTCGCCCCGTCTGACGGGCGTGCTAACGGGCGCGCTGGCGATGGCCGTGATCGCCGGATGCGGCGGATCGGCGGGGAGCGACGCGGGCTCCACGGTCAGTCCGGCCGCCGCGACGCCCTCGGTGCAGCCTTCCGCGACGCCCGCCGAGTCGCCCACCGAGCCCACCGCCGAGTCGCCCTCGGCCGCTCCCGCCGAGGATCCGTCCGCCGCCACCGCGAGCCCGTCGCCGGTCGTGACGCCGGCCGCCGGTTACAACGCCGCCGATGTCCGGTTTGCCCGGATGGTGATCCCGCATCACCTCCAGGCCATGGACATGACGATCCTCGCCCGGACCCAGGCGGGCGACCAGTGGGTCAGGGACCTGGCCATGAAGATCACCGACACCCGCGACCCGCAGATCCGTACGGCCAAGGGCTGGCTCGACGAATGGGGTGAGGAACCGCTGCCGCGCGACCACCGCATGCCGGGCATGGCGTCGAAGGCCGACATCACCCGGCTGTCGCAGTTGTCCGGGCTCGAGTTCGACCGGCTGTTCATCGAACTCATGATCGAGCATCATCGCGGTTCGATCGAGGTCGCACAGCAGGAGCAGGCGGAGGGCGCCTTCGCCGAGGCCAAGGCCATGGCCGACGCGCTGGTCACCGGCCAGCGCGCCGAGATCAAGGAGATGCGCGACTACCTCAAGAAGCTCAAGTCGATCAAGCCCCGGGGCTGATCGACGTTCAAGCCCCGGCGGGCCGCCCGCTCATCCGATGTCGCGGCGCGGGTCAGTTCTCGTACGTGTCCAGCCGGGGCGGCAGGGCGTTCCACGTGCAGAACGCGGACGATTCGCTCGATCCGCGCAGGAAGGTGACGCGGAGCCAGTACGGCTCCTCCCAGACCTTCACCTCATAGCCGTCGTTGGGCGTGGCGGTCACCACCCGGCATTTCTCCGCGGTGACCGCGATCGTCGCGCGGCCGCCCCTGAGCGTGAACGTGTGCAGGGTCTCGTCGGCAGCGGCGGCCGTCGTCGGTGTGGTCGTGGTCGGCTTGGCCGTCGGCTTGGTCGTCGTCGACTTCGTCGTCGTGGCCGCCGTCGTCGGAGCCTTCGTGGCCACCGGCCTGCCCGTCGGAGCCGGCCGCGATATACGGGTGCGCGGCGGCCGCGGCGAGGCGGAGGACACCCGACCGGTCCGGCCGCCGGTCGGCGCGGCCCCGGCCGTACGCCGAACGCGAGGGGTGGAGGCCTTCGGCGTCGCACCGGTCGGAGCGTCCGACGTGCCGGATGAAGCCGACCCGGTGGGGACGGTCCCGGTCGGAAGGGGACCGGGTGAGGGGGAGTCGGGTAAGGGAGTGCCGGACCCGGCGGCGGCCACCACCGGGGAGAGCGGCGCGTCGTCCAAGATCGCGCTGTGCAGCACATCGCGCACGCCGAGCCAGGACACGCCCACCGCCAGTGCGGTCGCTCCGCACCAGGCGAGCGTGTAACTCAAGGGCCGTCTCATCGGACGCTGAGTTTAACCTTCAACAGACAATTCCCGATACCAATGCGCGGCATCTGCGGCAGGTGTACGTTTCTGCCCCATGGCGACCGTTTTGGTGGTGGAGGACGACGAGTTCGTCCGCTCCGCGATCATCCGTGATCTGGCCGGCCGGAGCCATGCCGTACGCAGCGCGGGCCGGGCGCTCGACGCGCTGCGCGAGATAGCGCAGTCCGCCCCCGACGTGGTCATCCTCGATCTCGGCCTGCCCGATCTGGACGGCGCGGAAGCGCTCAAGATGCTCCGCGCGATCTCCGACGTACCCGTCATCGTGGCCACGGCGCGCGACGACGAGGCCGAGATCGTCAGGTTGCTGCGCAGCGGCGCCGACGACTACCTGGTCAAACCGTTCTCCGGCGAGCACCTGAACGCCCGGCTGGAGGCGGTGCTGCGGCGGGCCAGATCCGGGTCCGCCACCGCCACCACCGTGATCAGCGTCGGAGGTCTCGTCATCGACGTCGACGGCCGGGCGGCCCGCCTGGACGGTGTTCCGCTCGACCTCACGCGGCGGGAGTTCGACCTGCTCGCCTACCTGTGCGCCAGGCCGGGACGGGTGATCTCCCGTAAGGAACTGCTGGCCGAGGTCTGGCGGCAGTCCTACGGCGACGACCAGACGATCGACGTCCACCTGTCGTGGCTGCGCCGCAAGCTCGGGGAGAGCGCCTCCCGCCCGCGCTACCTCCACACCGTCCGGGGAGTCGGCGTACGGCTCAGCCCGCCCGGCGCCTCCGACTCATGAGGGAACGGCGGCGGTGAGGCGCAGCCTGGCCCTGGTGTCGGTGGCGGTCACCGCCATGGTGGCGCTGGCCTTCCTGATCCCGCTTGCCGTCGCGGTGAAGGAGATCGCCGAGAGCCGCGCGCTCGGCGAGGCGGAACGGCAGGCGAGCATGATCGTCCCCGCGCTGGTGGTCACCGATGACACGGCCGCGCTCGAACGCGCGCTGGCCAGCACCCCGGCGGGGGCGGGACGGCTCGCCGTGCACCTGTCCGGCGACCGCACGATCGGTTCGTCCAGGGTCCGGGTCGCCGACGTCGCCGCCGCGTTCGAACGCGCCAGGACCGTGCCGGTCTCGGATGGATACGTGCTGCTCAGGCCGGTGGCGCTCGACAGCGGTCGGCGGGCGGTCATCGAGGCGTACGCCCCCGACGCGAACGTGAAGAAGGGCGTCACGGCGTCATGGGCCGTGCTGACGGCCGTGGCGGTCGCCCTGGTCATCGGATCGGTCGTGGTGGCCGACCGGCTGGGGGCCAGGGTGGTCCGGGCGGCCCGCCGTCTCGGCGCCGCCGCGACCTCCCTCGGGGCCGGCGACCTGTCCGTACGCATCAAGCCGGACGGTCCGCCCGAACTCGTCGCCGCGGGGCAGGCGTTCAACGCGATGGCCGACCAGGTGGTCGGGCTGCTGGCGGCCGAACGCGAGCTGGCGGCGGACCTGTCCCATCGGCTGCGCACCCCGCTGACCGCGCTGCGGCTCAACATCGGCGGCACCGGGCCGGAGGCGGAGCAGCGCAGGCTCGCCGTCGAGCGGCTCGAACAGGCGGTGGACGAGATCATCCGGGCCGCCCGCAAGCCGGCCCGGCCACTGCCGGGCGGATGCGACGCGGCCGACGTCCTGCGTGAGCGGTTCATCTTCTGGTCGGCGCTGGCCGAGGATCAGGGACGCCCCTGGCAGCTCGTCGGCGCGGACGCCCCCGGCCGGGTGCCGGTCAGCGCGGCCGATCTCGGCGCGGCCATCGACGCGCTGCTCGGCAACGTCTTCCGGCACACGCCGCAGGGAACGGAGTTCCGGGTAACCCTGCGGCGGCGGGCCGACATGGTCGGCATCCTCGTCGCGGACGCCGGACCGGGCATCGACGATCCCGAAGGCGCGCTCACACGCGGGCACAGCGGCGCTGGCTCCACCGGCCTCGGTCTCGACATCGTCCGCCGCCTGGCCGAGGCGGCCGGCGGCGGCGTGCGGATCGAGGGGTCGGAGCTCGGAGGGGCCTGCGTGCACATGTGGCTGCGGGCCGACGGCGGCGCTCCAGATCGCGCCCCCCGCCGCCTGCTCCGCCGCCGGGCCAGGTGAACCCGCCCCCGGCGCCCGTACGGGAGCCTTGGCGGACAAGGGAGACCCCGCCCGCCGCGACGGGCGGGAGGGGCCGTGTTCTCGGGGTTTCCCCGGTCGCTCCCGATCACCGGGGGAGAGGCGTCAGGTCATCCAGGTGACCTTGCCGGGCAGCGGCGCCCGCTCCTGGACGTTCAGGTAGTACTCCAGCTTCGGCGAGCCGTCGCAGTTGCCGAGCCGGTAGTAGTACCCCTTCGCGGTGACCTCCTGGATGCCGGCGTGCAGGGTCGCCTTCTTCCCGGCGGGCACGGTGAACTGCACCGTCTCCCCCTTCTTGACGCGCATCTGCTCCGTGGTGGTGATGCCGTACGACCCCTTCAGTTCGGCGCTGAAGGCGGAGAAGCCGACGCTCACGCCGGCCGAGATCTCGGCGGAGTTGGTGAAGGTGGAGGTGGTCTCCCGCTCGATCGTCTCGGTGACGGTCCAGTCCTTCTGACCTCCGGTGTTGTCCAGCGTCCACCATCCGATTTCCCGGCGGGTCTTCTTCGGCTTCGCCTGGCTCTTCCAATACCACCGGTCGCAGCGGGCGACCTTCGGCAGCGTCGGGCCGGCGACATCGGTTCCGACGGAAGCCCACGGATAGCTGGTATAGGTGGACGCCGACTGCGCGTCTATTTTGATGAGGGCGTTCTTGGTGGACAGACCGATCGGCGGCGTCTCGACGGAGGCCCCGGCCTTGAGCGTCCGCACGTTGTACTGGATTTCGAGGCCGCTGTCCTCGACGTTGATTCCGATGGGCCTGGGCAGGGGCGTGCCGTTCTTGATTTGAAGCGTGTATTTGGGGACGCCGTTCGCGTTGGTGACCGCGCACGCGATGACCGTGAAGCGGCCCTGCGATGCCGGGATCTCGAATGGCAGCGTGCATTTCCGCGCGGCCTCGGCCGTGCTCGCCTGGGCGTTCCCGGTGACGATTCCGGTGACGGCCGCGGTCGCCGTGAGCGCCGTGGCGCCGGCGAGGATCAGCCGGGGGGTTCTCCGATCGGGTCGCTGCGAAAACATCTCATGTCCTCTGGTCGGGTGGTGACGTTCAACGGATTTCGACACGCTCAGGTGTCCTTCTGCCAGGTGATGTCGATGCGGTGGCCCAGATGGGCGACCGGCACCTTTCCCTCGTACCTGTCGGTGTGGGCGCCCCACTCCTTGGCCTTCGCGTAGATCAGGAAGACGCCTTTCTGCACGGCGCTCCGGTCGACGGTGAGGATCTTGGTGTGGTGCTTGGCGTCCTGGGTGAAGTCGGCCTGATCGGCCAGGGTCTTGCGCGACCCGTCGACGAGGCGGATCTCCTTCCACCAGGTGACGCCGGGCACGGTGTGCAGCACGAACTGGATCTGGTCGGCCTGCGGAATCGGGGTGAAGACGGCCGTGACGACGTCTTCCTTGTTGCGCACGTCGTAGAGGTCCGCTTCGGGGATCGGACCGACCTCGACGGCAGAGGCCGCGCCTGGCGCGTGGACGGCGGCCGCGGCCGGGGCCGGCCGCGAAACCGAGACACACAGCGCACCGCCGGCCACGAGAACGGCCGCGCCGGCGATCAGGCACGCCCACCTGGGGGGAGCGGCGGGATTGCGGGGAATTTCGGACATGCTGAACTCCCAAGGTCGATTGATTTGCGGTCGGGCGCGGACGTTCTCGCCGGAAAAGGACGCGTTCGTAAGCCTCGTCTTTCGGCGTGCCGGACATCGGCTCCTGTTTCCGGGCACCGATGATCGCGCTGTGACCTCGGTCATTCTCGCCTGACGCGGGATCCGGAAATCGGTCGACCGTCCATGATTTCAACTGGAAAACGTAAACGTTCGCCAATCTGAAGGCAGTTCGAGAATGAATATCTCGATGTACTGCGACCGGCGACATCGCACGATTTTTCCGGTGCGGCGGATCCCGGATCTCGCCTTCGCCGCGGCGGCGCGCTCCGCCGGGATGTGTCGGAAAATCGGGCGTCCGCGCCTGTCGCCGATCCCGTGTGCGCGGCACGGGACTCCGGAGCGGACGCGGGGTGCCGGACGCGCGGTGCCGGACGGACGAGGACCGGGATCGCGCCATTCCGTGATGAGAAAGGACCGATCCAAAATTGACATGGTCCCGCAAGAACAATTGACTGCGATCGTGTCGTGGCGGAAAACGCCGGACCGCCGCCGAATCGAGGAGATCAGTGTCATTTCCTGATCTGATCCATGCGGTGAGCTGCGGAAATGTGCGCTCACCTGCCGGGGTGACCGGCTTTCGATATTGCGGATACCTCTGATGGTGATGCCATAATGCGTGGGAGCGCTCCCGCGCCCCGGGGTTGATTCCCGTGGGCGCTGTCCGGCACGTCTGTCCACCGGCATGTTGGAAGGAAGGTGCCGCGTCTTCATGACGGCATTGGGCGAAGATTCTCCGGCTGGCTCGGGCCCCGACGGAAATGTTCTTACGCAGAAAGCGGGCCCCGCCACAGACGCTGTGGAAGGGGCCACGGCCCGCCGCTGGGCGCCCCACCTGTGGTGGATGTCCCTGACCGTCGGCGCCGCCGGGGCCGCGTTCGTGTGGCTGGCCACGCCGCATTCCAGGGAGATCCACTCGGCGTGGGATCTGGTCGCCAAACTGATCGCGTTCGCCTGTCTGTGCTTCGCGATCGCGGTCTTCCCCCGGACGTCGCCGCGCCTGAGCTGGCTGCTCTACGTCCCGTTCGTCTTCTTCACCGGCTACCTGATCCCGCGGATCAGCTGGTTCTACTACGGCGACGGCGCACGGGCCCAGGGCGACAGCTTCTACACCCACCTCTACCTGCTGCTCTATCCCGGGATCGTGCTCACGGTCGCGGCCGCCTACCGGATCGGCGGGGGCACCCCCGGCCGCTGTCTGAAGGTCATGGCGACCGGCGTCGTCATCGTGTTCTCCGGCTTCCTCGACATCATGTGGCAGGTCGTCAACCCCGTCGCGATCCCCGACGTCATCGATGCGCCCCACATCAACCTGTTCACCGGGGGCCCGATCTCGTTCGGCGCGACGATCGTGTTCGCCCTCGCGCACGTGCCGATCATCGTCGGGATCAACCTGCTTCCGCTCGACCGCTGGATCGGCCGCCTGCTCGGCGCCGACCCCGCCCGCTGACCACCGTCCACCCGTCCGAGGAGGTGACATGCCGGATCCGCACGTCACACCGCGCACCGTGGACATCTCGGTGGCGGCGCCCGCGTACAACGAGGCCGACAACATCGCCATGGCCGTACGCGAATGGCAGGAGTACCTGGAGAACAACCCGGCCGTCGGCGACTGGGAGATCGTCGTGTGCGACGACGGGAGCCGGGACGCGACCGGCGAGATCCTGGCCGGGCTGCGGGACCGGTGCCCGCGGCTCGTCGTGGTCGGCTTCGAGCGCAATCGCGGCGCCGGCGCGGCCATCGCCGCCGCGATCGCCGCCACCCGGCTCGACTGGGTCGTGCTGCTCGACTCCGACGGCCAGTTCCCGATCGCCAACCTCGACCGGGTCATCCCGCGCATCCAGACGGGTGAGGCCGTGGCGTTCTCCGGCGCGCGGATCAGGAAGGCCGACGGCGCCGCGTACCGGTGGGGCTCGGCGGCCAGCGGCGCGGTGAGCAACCTCCTGCACGGCACCCGCTACCGCGACTTCAACTCGATCTTCAAGGTGGTGCACGGCCCGCTGTTCCGCGCCCTGCCGCTGGAGTCGGGCGGGATGAACTGCTCGACCGAGATCACCGCCCGGGTCGCCGAGATCGGGCACCGGTGGGTCGAGGTCCCGATCGAGCACCGGGAGCGCGGCGGCGGGCGCCGCGGGTGGCGGTTCTGGCGGGGAGCGTGCGACCGCGCCCTGTTCGTCGTCTATCTCGGCTACCGCCACTGGCTGCTGCGCCGCGGCATCCTGCGCCGGCCGGGCGACCTGCCGGCCGTGCCGGTCAGGCCGGTCGCCGAGGAGGTCCGATGACCGTCGCGGTGACGATGTTCAGCGGCGGGCGCGGAGCGGCCGCCATCTCCCGCGGCCTGCTGCGCACGCCCGGGGTCGAGCTGTCACTGGTGATCAACGGGTACGACAACGGGCTGTCCACCGGCGCGCTGCGGCGGCACCTGCCCGGCATGCTCGGCCCGTCGGACTTCCGCAAGAACCTCGCGCTCCACCTCGATCCGGCAGACCCGGCCCAGGCCGCGCTGGCGTCCGTGCTGGAGCACCGGCTGCCGGAGGGGGCCACGACCGATGCGCTCATCGAGGCGGTCGGGGAGCGGCGGGGTCCGTTCACCGCGCTGCCGCGCCGGATCCGCGACGCCGTCGTCGCCGACCTGTGCGTGTTCGCGCGGTGGTCCGCCACCGCCGGTCTCGACCTGGCCGACTGCGCCGTGGGCAACCTCGTGTTCGTCGGGGCCTACCTGCGCCACGGCGAGGACTTCAACGCCGCGGTCGACTCCTGCGCCCGCACGTTCGGCTCACCGGTCCGGCTGCTCAACGTGACCAACGGAGAGAACGCGTTCCTGGTCGCGCTCAAGCGGGACGGGAAGCTGCTGGCCGACGAGGCGGACATCGTCGCGCCGCAGGACGCCACGCCGATCACCGACCTGTTCCTGCTGCGCGAGCCGCCGGACGCCCGGCTGCGGGCCGAGCTGGCGGAGCTGCCGCCCTCCTGGACCCGCGAGGTGCTGGCCCGGGACCGGGCGGAGATCACGCCGAATCCGATGGCGCTGGAGGCGCTCGGGGACGCCGACCTCATCGTGTACGGCCCCGGCACCCCCCACTCCTCGCTGCTGCCGAGCTATCTCACCCCCGGCGTGACGGACGCGATCGCGGACAACAGGGCCGCGGCCAAGGTGTTCGTCGTCAACACCCGCCACGACCACGACGTCAGGGGGTTGACCGCCCCCGACCTCGTCGATCGCACACTGGCCTACCTCGGTGACCCCGGCAACGAGCGGCGGATGGTGACCCACGTCCTGAGCCACCGGGCCCAGCACCACAGGGGAGGGGACCACCGGGGAACCGGGCTCACGCCGGACGCCCCGATGGTGCCGGGAGACGTCCTCGACCGGGGCGAGTGGGCGGGAGCGCGCTGGGTCGTCGCCGACCTGACCGAGCCCGGCCGCTCCGGCGCGCACAGCGGAGACCGCACCGTCGAGGCCCTGCTCGCCATCCGCGGCGAGACGGCACTGGCGCGGGCGCGATGACCCCCGTCGCGAGCCCGCCGGCCGAGATCCTCGTCCGCCGCGGTCACTGGCTCTTCGACCTCGACGGCACCCTCGTGGACTCCTGTCCGGTCCACGAGGCGGCCTTCCGCGAGGCGATCGCCGAGATCGCGCCCGAGGCGCTCGCCGGCTTCCGGTACGCCGACCACGCCGGGGCGAGCACCGGATCCGCGGCGCTGCGGCTGACCGGCGACGCCGAGCGGGCCGGACGGCTGGCCCGGCGCAAGCAGGAGCTGTACCGGGAGCACGTCGCGGCGGGCCGCGCCGCGCTGTTCCCCGGTGCCCGCAGGCTCCTCGACCGGATCGCCGCCGCCGGCCGCACGGCGTACCTGGTGACCGGCGGCAGCCGGGCCTCGGTCGAGCGGGTGCTCGCGGCCTGCGCGCTGACCGGCCGCTTCCGTGCCGTGCTGACCAGCGACGACGTTCCGGCGAGCAAGCCCGATCCGGCCGTCTACGCCGCCGCCTGCGCGCGGTGGGGCGTCGACCCGCGCGACGCGGTGGTGCTGGAGGACTCCGCGCACGGGGTGGCGTCGGCGGTCGGCGCCGGGCTGGCGACCCTGCACGTCCACGTCGCGGAGCCGGCTCCGGGCGCGGTCGCCGTGGGGTGCCTGGACGAGATCACGTCATTACTTGAAACATCATTGCTCGACTCGGAGGTGGGCGGTGGCTGAGCGGCGGCTGTGCGCGGTGATCCCGGCGGCCGGGCGGGGCGCCCGGCTGGGGTTCGAGATCCCGAAGATCATGGTCGAGATCGCCGACGGGGTCACCGTGTGGCACCTGCTCCACCGGCGGCTGCGGCCGTACGTCGAGCACGTGCACGTCGTCATGTCCCCCGAGGGGGAGGGACCGTTCCGCGTGCTCGCCGCCGAGGAGATCGCGGGCGGCGGCGTCTCGGTGAGCGTCCAGGAGCGCCCCACCGGCATGGGCGGTGCGATCTTCGGCGCGGCTCCGCACTGGGAGTCGTACGACGCGATCCTGGTGGTCTGGGGCGACCAGGTGAACCTGTCGCCGCTGACCGTCCGCCGGATGACCGGAGCCCACGAGAAGGGGCTCACGTTGCCGCTGGTGCCGATGCCCGACCCGTATGTGGAGTACGAGACGGACGGCGGCGCACTGGTGCGGGTGCGGCAGTCCAGAGAGGGAGACGAGTGCCGCCCCGGCGGGCTCAGCGACGTGGGCGTGTTCTGCCTGGCCACGGACGGGCTGCGCGAGGAGTGGACCCGCTATCTGGCCGGGGCGGCCGTGGGCGCCCGCACCGGTGAGGTCAACTTCCTGCCGTTCCTGCCGCACCTGTCCCGGCAGGGATGGCCGCTGTCGGTGGTGCCGGTGACCGATCCGGACGAGGCGCGGGGCATCAACACGCCCGACGACCTGGAGTTCGCCCGGCGGGCGTACCTGCGGTGCGATCACTGATCGACCGGGCGGCCTCGCTCCTGGCCGCCCACCGCTGGGCGGCCGGTCCCACGCTGGTGAGCACCGCGGCCAGCGGCACGGCCGCCGCGACCACGCTCGTGATCGCCCGTGGCATCGGCGCCGCGGCGTTCGGGCACTTCACCGTGGTCCTGTCGATCGCGCTGATCGCCACGGTCGGCATGCTCATGAGCGTCAACTACGTCATGTTCCAGGAGCTGCCGCGGGCCGAGCCCGGCGACCGGCCGGCCCTGGTGACGACGGCGCTGGCGGCCACGCTCGTGCTGGGGTCGGGCCTGTTCGCCGTCGGCCTGCTGGCCGCCCCGCTGCTGACGGGCGTGCTCGGCGTGGACACCCGCACGCTGGCCTTCGCGCTCGCGCTGGCGCTGTCGATGACGCTCAACCAGCTGACCGAGAGCTTCCTGCGCGGGCTGCGGCGCTTCCGGCTCGTCGCCGGTCTCAAGCTCGCCGTGGCCGTCGCCTACCTCGGCACCGCGGCGTACTGCCTGCTCGTGCTCGGCCTGCGTGAGGCCGAGCCGTACCTGATCGCGCTGATCGTCACGAACCTCGTCTTCGCCGTCGTGTCCGTCGCCGGGTTCGAGGTGCGGCCCCGTGCCTGGTCGGCGGCGCTGGCCCGCTCGATCTACCGGCACGGCGCGTACGTCACCGCCATCGCCGCGCTCAGCGCCGTGGTGTTCGGCGTCGACGTGCTCTTCCTCAACCACTGGGCGCCGCGGGCCGACGTCGGGGTCTACTCCATCTACAACGGCTTCCCCAAGCGGCTGCTCGGCGTGGTCTTCACCGACGGCATCGGCCTGATCCTGCTGCCCACGCTGGCCGTCTCCGACAAACCGACCGTGATGCGGCGGATCGCCCGGCTCGTCGTGGTCGTCTTCGGCGCGACCGCGGTGTTCTCGTTCGTCGCCAGCACCATGTTCTTCTCGCTGATGGGCGAGGAGTATCCGTACTCGCTCGGGCTGATGGCGCTGTCGGCGCTGGGCATCGGCGTGCACACGGTCTTCAACCTCTACTCGGTCGCCCTGTCGATGGACGGCGTGCGCGGCGCCCGGGTGCTCATCGGCTGCCTGCTCGTCGGCACGCCGCCCGCACTGGCCTGCCAGGCCGTGCTCATCGCCTGGCAGGGGCTGGTCGGCGGGCTGGTGGCCTTCGCTCTGAGCAATCTCATCCTCGTGGCCGTCGTGATGACCGCCGCCGCCCGGCTCTATCGCCCGGACGGCGCGGCGACGGCCACGACCGGCGCAATGGAGGCACGGCGGTGAGGATCGCCCACGTCATCAACCAGTTCCCGCCCAACATCACGGCGGGGCTCGGCCGGTACGCCGAGCTGATCGCTCCGTATCTGTCCCAGGGCCGTCCCATGGCCGTCCTCACCCTCAACGACGGCCGCCTGCCGGTGTGGGAGCGGGCCGGCGGCATCACCGTCTACCGGCCGCGCGGCCGCCTTCTCGGGGCGATCTCCCGCAGGCGGCGGCTCAACCGCACCCGCGGCGTCGAGTTCGCGCTGCTCGCACTGACCGTCGTGGTGAGCAACTGGCGATATTTCCGGATGTTGCGTGCCCTGCCCCCGGAGCGACGGCCCGACCTCGTCGCGGTGCACGACTCCACGAACTTCCTGTGCGGCCTGCTGTGTCACTACGCGCTGCGGCTGCCGGTCGTGTTCCACGTGCACACCACCGAGTACGGCGTCGCCCCGCAGCGCAGCATCGCCGACCCGCTCAACCTGTTCGCGGCCCTGGAGCGGTGGCTGGCGCGGATCTCCCGGCGGGTCGTGGTGGCCACCCCCGAGGTGCGCGAGCAGCTGGCGGCGGCCGGCTGGAGCCGTACCCCGATCGAGGTCGTACGGCTTGGCGGCACCTACGAGCGGCTGCTGTCCGATCCCGGCTTCGACCGGGACGGGCTCCGCCGGGGAGCGGCTGATCTGCGCGCCCGGCTCGGCATCGCGGCCGGCGATCCGGTGCTGCTGTTCGTCGGCAGGATCGAACGGCAGAAGGGCGTCTACCAGTTGCTGGAGGCGATGCGCCGGATCGCCCCCGTCGTGCCGGGGCTGCGGCTGGTGATCGTGGGCGAGGGCGACGAGGCCGGCGTCGCCCGGATCGTCGCCGAGACCGGGCTCGACGGCCGGGTGCTGACCTCCGGCGGATTCGTGACCGGCCCGGACCTGCTGGAGTTCTACGAGATGGCCGACGTGTGCGTCTTCCCCTCGCTGTTCGAACCGTTCGGCCTGGTGGCGACCGAGGCGATGGCCCTGGCCCGGCCGGTGGTCCTCGGGGACGGCTTCTCCCGGGTCTTCCTCGGCGACCCGGCCGAGCCCGCCGTACGGTTCGTGCGCGCGGCCGACCCCGACGACATCGCCGACGGCGTGATCGAGGTGTTCGCCGACCCCGACCTGCGCCGCGCCCTGGCGGAACGGGGCGAGCGGCTGGTGCGGGAGACGCTGAGCTGGAGCCGGGCGGCCGACGAGACGCTCGCCGTGTACGAGGACGCGCTGGCGTCCGAGGGGAAGAAGCGATGATCTCTGTGGTCGTGCCGTGCTACAACGCGGCCAAGACCCTGCGGCTCTGCCTGGAGTCGGTGCTGGCGCAGACCCTGCGGCCGGACGAGATCGTCGTGGTGGACGACGCCTCCACCGACGGATCGGCGGCGATCGCCGAGGAGCTCGGCTGCCGGGTCGTCCGCCTGCCGGAGAACCGGGGGGTTTCTGCTGCGCGCAACGCCGGGACCGACGCCACCACCGGCGACGTCGTCTTCTTCCTCGACTCCGACGTGGCGCTGCGGCCGGACGCCGTCGCGAACGCGATGGAGATCCTGTCGCGCGGCCCCGAGGTCGGCTGCGTGCACGGCGTCTACGACACCGAGCCGCTCATCGACGACGGGCCGGTGGAGCGGTACCGGATCCTGCACGCCGTCTACTGGCGCAGCCGCCACCTGGGCGAGGTCAACAGCGTCGTGTTCGCGCTCGCCGCGATCCGCCGCGACGTGCTGCTCGCCGCCGGCCGGTTCGACGAGCGCCTGCGCGACTGCGAGGACGTCGAGTACAGCAGCCGGCTCGCCGTACGCACCCGGATCGTGCTGACCGACACCGTCGTCGGCCGCCACGACGACGGCAGCCGCCTGCTGCCGATCCTGACCGAGCAGTGGCGGCGCGCCCTGCCGCTGATCCCGCTCGCCCTGACCACCACCCGGCGGGGCGCGGCCAAGCCCGAGCACGCCAACAGCCCGGCCGGGATCCTCGCCTGCGCGCTCGCGCTGGCGAGCCTGGCGCCGGCCGTGATCGCCCCGGTCTTCGGCCTGTTCCACCCGCTGCTGCTCGCCGTGCCCGCCGCGTTCGTCGCCTGGTTCGTCCTCGCCGATCCGGCGATCATCAGGTTCGTCCACCGGCAGCGCGGGCCCGCGTTCGCGGCCTACTTCATGACCGTGCACCTGGCCGTGCACGTGGTGCTGGTCACCGGCCTGGCCGTCGGTTCGCTGCGGCTGCTGTCCCCGGCGCGGGCGACCTGACCGGCGGGCGAGACCTGACGGCGGGCGAGACCTGAGGGCGGGCGAGACCTGAGGGCGGGCGAGACCTGAGGGCGGGCGTGACCTGACGGCGGCGTGACCTGACGGCGGCATGATCCGACGGCGGTGCGATCCGACGGACCGGCGGCCGTCTGGCTACCGGTCCGCCCGGCGGGCAGTATGGAGACGACCGGACTGTCCCCGCGAACCCAGAGGAAGGCGGCTTCGTGACATCCACCTATCGCGTGCAGCTCACCCCGGACTTCGGCTTCACCGAGGCGGCGCGGTTGGTCGGATATCTGCGGGAGCTGGGCGTCGGCCACCTCTACCTGTCGCCGATCCTGCAGGCGGTGCGCGACTCCCGGCACGGTTACGACGTGGTGGACCACAGCAGGGTGCGGGCCGAGTTCGGCGGGGAGGAGGGGCTGCGCGAGCTGGCCGCGGCCGGGCTGCCGCTGATCGCCGACATCGTGCCCAACCACATGACGATCCCGGTGCCGGAGTCGCGGAACGTCCAGCTCTGGTCGGCGTTGCGGGACGGCCCGGACTCCCCGCACGCCCGGTGGTTCGACTTCCAGTGGCCGGTCGCCTTCCCCATCCTCGGCGACGAGCCGTACGGCACGGCGGTCGAGGTCGCCGACGGGGTCCTGCGCTATCACGATCACGAGTTCCCGATCAGACCGGGTACGGAGCACCTCCCGCTGCCCGAGCTGCTGGAGGCGCAGCACTACCGGCTCGTCAACTGGCGGGAGAGCCCCGGCTATCGGCGCTTCTTCGACGTGTCCTCGCTGATCGGCCTGCGTGCGGAGGACCCGGAGGTCTTCGCCGCCACCCACGCCGTGACGTTCTCCCTGATCGAGGAGGGGGTGCTGGACGGGCTACGCGTCGATCACCCCGACGGCCTGGCCGACCCCTGCGGTTACCTGCGGCGGCTGCGCCCACACGTGCCCGGTCCACTCTGGGTGGAGAAGATCCTCATCGACGGCGAGCGGCTGCCGGCCGACTGGCCGTGCGACGGCACCACCGGCTACGACGCGCTCAACATGATCACCCGGCTCTTCGTCGACCCCGCGGGCCGGGACGCGCTGGTCGAGACGTTCCGGCGGCTGACGGGCGCGACCGACGACTACGAGGCCGTGCGGTACGAATCGAAGAAGCACGTCATCGAGCTGTTCTTCCGCGGGGAGGTCGACCGGCTGACCGCCGATCTCGGCGACGCGGGGCTGCGCGAGGCGGTCGTGGAGCTGCTGGTGGCGATGCCCGTCTACCGGGCGTACGTGAACCCCGGTGAGCGGCCACCGGACGAGACGGTGCGGATCATCCGGGACGCCGCAGGCGAGGCCGCCGCCCACGCCGATCCCGGCGCGGTGGCCAAGGCCGCCGACCTCGTCCTGTACGGCCCGGCCGAGGCGGTCACCCGGTTCCAGCAGACCTGCGGCCCGGTCATGGCCAAGGGGGTGGAGGACACGGCCCTCTACCGGTGGTACCCGCTGGCCTGCCTGAACGAGGTCGGCGGCGAGCCCGACAGGTTCGGGGTCTCGGCCGCCGAGTTCCACGAGTTCTGCGCCGGGCTGCCCCCGAAGACCATGACCACGCTGTCCACCCACGACACCAAGCGCTCGGAGGACGTACGGGCCCGCCTGGCCGTACTGTCCGAACTGCCGAGTGAGTGGGCCGAGGCGGCCGCCTCGTGGACGGCCGAGGTGTCGTTCGACCCGGGGCTCGACTACCTGGCCTGGCAGTCGCTCATGGCGGCGTGGCCCATCTCGGTCGAGCGGTTCACCGACTACCTGCTCAAGGCGGCCAGGGAGGCCAAGACGGCCATCTCCTGGATGGACCCCGACCCGGAGTACGAGTCGGGCCTGCGGGACTTCGCCCGGCGTGCCATCGAGGTCTGCGGTCCCTCGGTCGCCTCGTTCACGGCGGTCGTCGACCGGTACGCCCGGGTCAACTCGCTCGGACAGAAGGCGATCCAACTCCTGATGCCGGGCATTCCCGACGTGTATCAGGGCAATGAGACGACGGACTTCTCGCTGGTGGACCCCGACAACCGGCGGCCGGTCGACTTCGCCCGGCGCGGCCGCCTGCTGGCCGCTCCTGACGACACATGGGACGGCCAGAAGCTGCTGGTCACCACCACCGCGCTCCGGCTGCGGCAGCGCATCGACCCGGCCGGGCCGTACGTGCCGATCGAGGCCGGGGAGCACGCGATCGCGTTCGGGCGGGGGATCGGCGCCTCCGCCGGCGTCTCGACGGCCGTCGTGGTCGCCACCCGGCTGCCCGTGAAGCTCGAACGGCGGGGCGGCTGGGGCGGCGAGACGATCACACTGCCGCCGGGCCGCTGGCGCGACCTGCTCGGCGGGGACGAGCACACGGGCAGGGAGTACACGGGCAGGGTGCCCATGGCACACCTGCTGTCCCGCTGTCCGGTCGCGATCCTGGAGCAGGATCCGCAGGCGTGATCCCGCCGACCCGCGGGCAGGTGTGCACGTGACGAAACCGGAGGGACATGTCGTGAAAGGCACCTTCGAGGTCGGCGCCGTCGAAGGCTGGGCCGTCGAAGTCTGGGCACCGAAGGCGGCGCGGGTCGAGGTCGAGTTCGGCGAGACCAGGCACGTCATGACGCCGACAGGGGGCGGCTGGTGGCGCCATTCCGGCGCCGGCCTGGGGCACGGCGTCGACTACTTCCTCCATGTGGACGGCCACGGGCCGTACCCCGACCCGAGGACGCGGCGGCAGCCGTACGGCGTGCAGGGGCCGAGCCGGGTCTACGAGCACGACAGGTTCACCTGGGGCGACCAGGAGTGGCGCGGCCGTGACCTGCGCGGTTCCGTCATCTACGAGCTGCACGTCGGCACCTTCACCCCGGAGGGGACGTTCCGCGGCGCGGCGCGGCGACTCGACCATCTGGTGGACCTCGGCGTGGACTTCGTCGAGATCATGCCGGTCGCGCCGGTCCCCGGCAGGCGCAACTGGGGGTACGACGGAGTCGACCTCTACGCGGTGAACGAGGAGTACGGCGGGCCGGACGGGCTCAAGGGCTTCGTGGACGCCTGCCACCGGGCCGGGATCGGGGTCATCCTCGACGTGGTCTACAACCATCTCGGTCCGTCGGGAAACCACCTGGCCAAGTTCGGGCCCTACTTCCACGACGCCAAGGGGTCGTACTGGGGCGACGCGGTCAACCTGGACGGGCCGGGCTCGGACGAGGTGCGGAGCTACTTCATCGGCAACGCGCTGCAGTGGCTGCGCGACTACCACGTGGACGGGCTCCGCCTCGACGCGGTGCACGCGCTGCACGACAAGCGCGCCGTGCACTTCCTGGAGGAGCTGGCCGCCGAGGTGGACGCGCTGGCGACGGTCGTGGGGCGGCCGCTGACGTTGATCGCCGAGTCCGACCTGAACGACCCGCGCATGGTCACCCCGCGCGAGGCCGGCGGCCTCGGCATGCACGCCGCGTGGAACGACGACGTCCACCATGCGATCCACTCGGCCGTCACGGGGGAGACCCACGCCTACTACGGCGATTTCGGCTCGCTATCGGCGCTCGCCAAGGTGCTCACCAGCGGTTACTTCCACGACGGCACCTACTCGACGTTCCGCGGCCGCTCTCACGGCAGGCCTGCGGCCCACGTGCCGGGCTACCGCTTCGTCTGCTGCGTGCAGAACCACGACCAGGTGGGCAACCGCCCCGAGGGCGACCGGATGGCGGCCGACCAGCTGTGGGTCGCCGCCGGGCTGCTGCTGACCGCACCGTTCACGCCGATGCTGTTCATGGGGGAGGAGTGGGGGGCGACCACGCCGTTCTACTTCTTCACCGACCACTTCGAGCCCTCGCTGGCGGCGAGCGAGGGGGAGCGGCGCAGGCGGGAGTTCGAGGGCTTCGGCTATGACTGGAAGGCGCCAGACCCGCAGGAGGAGGCC
This sequence comes from Sphaerimonospora mesophila NBRC 14179 = JCM 3151, assembly GCA_001552515.1. GTDB lineage: Bacteria > Actinomycetota > Actinomycetes > Streptosporangiales > Streptosporangiaceae > Sphaerimonospora > Sphaerimonospora mesophila. The sequence continues at coordinate 12,743 of BCRI01000065.1, read as the reverse complement.
ACGTTCCTGCGGTCGAAGCTCGACTGGGCCGAGCCGGCCGAGGACGGTCACGCCTCGCTGCTCGGCTGGTACCGCGACCTGATCGCGCTGCGCAAGACGCATCCCGATCTCACCGACCCGCGGCTCGACCGGGTCCGGGTCGACTTCGACGAGGACCGGCGATATCTGGTGATGGAGCGCGGCTCGCTGCGCGTCGCGGCCAACTTCGGCGCGTTCCCGGTCTCCGTACGGCTGACGCTCGGCGCCGGCGGCACGGGTACGGGAACCACGGGCGGCGGGGGCACGGGTACGGGAACCACGGGCGGCGGGGGCACGGGTACGGGAACCACGGGCGGCGGGGGCACGGGTACGGGAACCACGGGCGGCGGGCGGATTCTGCTCACCTCCTCGGAGAGCGCCCTGATCGTGGACGGAGACCTTCGTCTCCCCGCCCAGTCCCTGGTCATCGCCCAGCTCCAACACCCCCTCCCGTGATCTTGTAAATTCTCGCAGAGAGCAGCGCTGAGCTGCGGATATTCCATTCGTGATCTTGCAGAAACTCGCACGCTCCCACGTCTGCCTGCGGCTTTGCGCTCCGTGATCTTGCAGTGCAAGGTCACGGACGGTGTTCGCCCTGGTCAACGAATGGGCGTGCGAGTTTCTGCAAGATCACGCTAGTGGTTTTCGCAGGTGGAGGGCACTCCTGCAAGCATTCGCAAGATCACGGTGGGAGGTCGGTGGGGGTTGACATCGTTGCTCTATAGAGAGAGCATTGCTCTCGATATAGAGCGATGAGATGCTCTGTGTGCACTGATCGGAGAGTTCCATGACCATGCCCAGGCCGTCCGCCCCGGCGCTCGCCTCATCCCGGGCCCGCCTGGGGGCCGCGGCCCTCGCCGCGGCCGGCGTCCTGTTTCTCCTCTATCCGCTGGTACGGCCCTGGGCCGACGAGACGACCATGGACGGCGCCCGCGCGATGGCCTCCGCGGCATGGGTCGCGTCGCATCTGTTCGCCATGGTGGGATTCATCCTCGCCTCGCTGGGCCTCCTGGCCCTGCACCTCGTTCTCGACCGGCGATTCACACTTCCGGCTGTCGTGGTGACGTGGCTCGGCGCCGGACTCACCCTGCCTTACTACGGGGCCGAGGACTTCGGTCTCAACGCCATCGCGGTCCGGGCGGTCCGGGAGCACGACGCCTCGCTGATCGATCTCGTCGATCAGTTCCGATACGCCCCGGTGGCGATCACCACGTTCGCCGTGGGACTCGCGCTGCTCGGCGTCGGTGCGGTCATCGCCGCCGTGGCCGTCTGGCGCTCGGGGGTGCTGCATCGATGGAGCGCCGTTCCGCTGGCCGCCGGATTCGCCCTGTTCATTCCGCAGTTCTTCGGCACCCCCGCGATGCGGATCGCGCACGGGGCGTTGACGGCGGTCGGTGGACTCTGGCTCGCCGCGGAGCTGTGGCGGGCAGGCCGTGCCCAGGACGGCGCGGCCGGTTGAGGTCATGTGTCGTCGAACGGTGTCGCCCCGGGGCGTACCGTCGCTAGCCTGCCATCGGTGATCCACGTCACGGCGAAGGCGGAGCGGATAAAGATGGCGCATGACCGGATGGACCGGATGAACAAGGTGAAAGCGTGGCGATTACGGCGTGGGCCGAAGGACGAGCCCGCCGACGATGACGCCGCGTCGGCGGGGAAGCCACCGGTGGAGGCCGTCTCGGTGCCGGTGCCCCCGCCTCCGCCCGACGACCGGGGGCGCACCCTGCGCCTGGCCGGGTGGCTGGCCGCGGTCACCCTGGCCGGTGTGGTCGCGGCCGGGACGATCTGGGCCTCGGGCTCGCCGACCGAGGCGGGTCTGCGCGAGGAGGCCGGGCTCGTCGGCAAACAGGAGCTGCTGATCGGCGTGAAGGACGACTCTCCTGGCGTGTCGTGGTGGAATCCGGAGACCGGGCGGTACGAGGGCTTCGACATCGACATCGCCTACATGGTGGCGGCTGAGCTGGGTTTCTCCCCCCGTCAGGTGCGGTTCCTGGCCATCGAGACCGAGGACCGGGGCAAGATGCAGGCCATGGACCGGGAAGGCGGGTTCGTGACCGTCGATCTCGTCGTGGCGACCTACAGCGTCACAGCGGATCGGACGGGCGAGGTCTACATGTCCGAGCCGTACCTGCAGACCGAGCAGACGGTGGTCACTCGCAGTGACCACGAAAAAGTGTCCTCGCTCGGCGACCTCGCCGGAGAGAAGGTGTGCACGCTCGCCGAATCCACCTCCGCCGACCAACTCAAGCAGGCCGGGGCGGCCGACGTGGGGAAGAAGAACCGGATCAGCGAGTGCGTCGACGGCGTGCTCGCCGGCGAGTACCACGCCGTCACCACCGACGCGGCCATCCTGGCGGGATTCGTGGCGAAGCATTCCAACGAACTGCGCGCACACGACGTCGGGCTGGCCGCAGCCGAGCGGTGGGGGATCGCCACGGGGCGTAACCGCGCCCTGTGCACACTGGTGAACCTGGCCCTCTACCGCTCCTACGCCGACCCGGAGGACCGCCGCTGGGAGAAGGCGTTCGACGACTATCTGGCACCGTTGCAGCAGGCCGAAGGCATGGCACGCATACAGCAGGTCGCGGTGGCCGAGCAGCCCTCGATCGACGAACCGGACGTACGGCGCTGGCCGTGGGAACGAGACGTCTCCTGACGATGGCCGACGGCTCCGAGGACTTCCCGCCCCGCCTGCGGCGCGGCCGCGTGGCCCCGCGCAACCTCGAGTGGCTGCTCGCCGTGCTGCCGGCGTTTCCGCTGGTGCTGCTGGTGCTGCGGCTCTGGTACGCGGGCCGCCAGGACACCCAGACGCTGCTCCTGCTCGTCCAGCACGTCAGCCCGCTCGGCCTGCTCAGCTCGGTCCTGATCACCGGAATGTGGATCATTCCCGCCGTGGTGCTGCTGCTGCGGGTGCTCAGCGCCCTCTATCTGGTCAGCGCCCGTCGTTCGTCGCTGCTGGTGCGCGCGGCCGATCGGATCCCCGACTGGGTGCTGGTCGTGGCCGTCGCGGTCGCGCTCCTCGCCTGGCAGCTGCGGTTCCTGCCCACGTTGCTGATGCTGACCCTCGCCGTCCTCGGGCTGACCGTCCGCGAGCGCGGCCACCGCCGCTCCGCCGTACGGTTCGTCGGCGTCGTCCTGCCCCTGCTGGCCGCCGTGGCCTGCTACGTGCTGCTGGCTCCGGCGATCGCCGACGCGATGCGCGAGCGGGATCCGGTCGCCCTGCTGCTGCTCGCCATGCCGCCGGGCCTGGGCGTGCTGCTCACCGGCCCCGTTCCACGGGCGTCCGCCTGGGTGATCAGCCATGGCATCGCCCTTCTGGCCGCCCTGGTGCTGCCCGTCGTCGTGGGCGTGGTCTTCCTCCGGGTGCCGGTCCTGCCGCTGGTCGCCGTGGAGACGACGGGTGAGGACGGCCTCCCGCCGGTGGTCGTCGGCTACACGATCGCCGTCGACGACCGGACGACCACGTTCCTGTCCACCGAGGGCACGGTGCGGTTCGTCGCCAACGATCATCTCGGCGCCCAGACGCTCTGCCCGGACCCCGCCGAGATCCCGCACAGCCGCGTGGACCTGTACGGATGGTACGTGGAGGAGAGCATGATCTCCTGGCTGGCCCCCGAACGCGCCCCGACCCCCGACGACCCCCGCTGCCAGGGCCGCCGCGCTTCCGAGTGACCCCGCTCGGCGGGGCTGATCCGGCGAGCGCGGCGGTCCTCCGTACGTCGGGCTCGATTGGGGCCCCCAAGCTCTCGGGTTTCGACCACGGACAGCTCAAATATGACTACTCTCTGTAGGTAACCCGTTACGTAAACCGACTTTCGTCGGTCGGTCACGTGGTTGCACCCTGCCGTGGGGCCCCGCTCCTCGACTCCGGGCAAAGGAGGCATTGTGGTCGATGCTTATTCACCACAGGCGATCTGGGGCAGGGAGCTGCGTCACTACCGGCAGGAGGCGGGGCTGACCCAGGCGCAACTCGCCCAGAAGATCCATTTCAGCGAGTCCCTGATCAGCGGCGTCGAGACCGGTCAGCTTCCGGCCAGCCCGGAGTTCGCCCAGTGCTGCGACGACGTCCTGTCGACGGGCGGCGCGCTGCATCGGCTCCTCGACTGGCGGAAGGGTCAGGTCTTTCCCACCTGGTTCGGGAAGTGGCGCGACAAGGAGCAGGAGGCCACGACGCTGCGGACGTACGAACCGCTCGTCATCCCCGGCCTGCTGCAGACCGAGTCGTACGCGCGTGTGGTCCTGCGCGGCAACGAGACGGCCCTGGCGGCGCGGCTGCACCGTCAGCTCGTCCTCAGCCGGAAGGACCCGCGGCCCCCGATCTTCCGGTGCGTCCTCGACGAGGCGGTGCTGTACCGGCCGATCGGCGGGCCGGAGGTGATGCGCGAACAGCTCGATCACCTGATCGCGATGGCCGGTCCGCGGCTGAGCGTTCAGATCGTCCCGCAGGGCATGCATTCGGGGCTGCTCGGTGGGTTCGTCATAGCCACGCTGGATGACGGGTGCGACGTCCTGTACGCGGAGACCGCCATCCGTGGCATCACGACGAGCGACGCGGACGATGTCTCGGCGGCGATCGAGCGTTTCGAGGCCATCAGGACCGAGGCGCTTCCGCTGAACATGTCGCTTGAATTGATCAAGAAAACGATGGAGGAGAGATGGACCTGAACGGGGCGCTCTGGCGCAAATCAAGCTTTTCCGGCGACAACGGCGGAAACTGCGTCGAGGTCACCGAACTCGAACACGTCGCCCTGACCACTCAGCGCATGAGCGGGCATGGCGCGGGCGGCCCCGCCCACAAGGCCGGACAGGGGAGGTTGATCGCCGTACGGGACTCGAAGGACCCGGACGGCCCCAAGCTGTTCTTCACCTCCGACGAGTGGTCCGCCTTCATCCAGGGCGTGAAGGCCGACGAGTTCGACCTGGAGGGAGCACCCGGCGCGTCCTGACGGGAGAACCGGGCCGGAGGGAGCGGCCGGCCGGGGGACGGGCGTCGATCGCCCGGGCAGTGTCGAGGGAACCCGGTCCTGACCCGGCAGGACAGGATCTCCGAAACACGACTAAGGTCACCCCAATGGCCGCAACTCCCTCCCGCCTGGGCTGGCTGGACGCCCTGAGGGGCCCCGCCGCCCTGGCCGTGGCACTGCACCACGCCGCCTGGACGTTCATCCCGGGGGTCTGGGGCGCCGTGGACGGCCGGATCGACGTCGGCACGTGGGGCGTCTTCGTGTTCTTCATGGTCAGCGGCTATATCATCCCCGCTTCCCTGGAACGCCGGGGCGACGTCCGGGCCTTCTGGATCGGCCGGGCCTTCCGCCTGCTGCCGCTGCTGCTCGCCGCCATCGCGCTGGCGCTCCTGCTGGCGTGCGTCGGAGCGTTCGATCTCCATGCCGGTCTGGGCCGGCGGCCCGTTGCCGTCGTCGTCCTCGGCAACGTGACGATGCTGCAGGAACTGCTCGGCGTGCCCGCTGTCATCAACGTGATGTGGACCCTGTCGTACGAAATGGCCTTCTATCTGCTGACGGTCGGGCTGTTCGTGGTACGGCAGGCGCGGCGGTCGGCCGCCGTCGCGGTGGCTCTGGCCCTGGCGGCGGTGCCGCTGGGGATCCTGCTGCCCAGGGCGCTCATCGGCGGACGAGCGGATCTGCTCGCCGTGCTCCTGGGCGGCGCGGCGCTCGTGGCGATCGTCGTGACCGCGTGGGCGGGCGGCCGGACGCGCAGGGTCGCCGCGTTGAGCGGCGGCGTCCTCGCCCTGGCGTTGGTCGTCCTGGGCAGCCGGATCGGCGCCTGGCAGGGTTTGATCATCTTGGCCATGATGTTCGCCGGCACGGCCGTCCACCGCGCGGAGCAGGGAATGATCCGGTGGCGTACCGCCATCGGCGTCGTGGTGACGGTGCTGGCCTGCGGGATCTTCGCCAAGGACGATCCCGGTTGGGCGCCCGCGCTGCTGCTCGCCGCCGCGTTCTTCTTCGCCGCCTTCGCGCTGCGGCACCGGCGGTTTCCCCCGGTGGTCACCCACCTCGGGGTGATCAGCTTCTCGCTCTATCTGCTCCACCCGCTCCTGCTGCGGCCGAGCCCGAATCTCCCGCTGTTCTTCCTCGTCCTGGTGCCACTCGGACTCCTCACGTACCACCTGATCGAGGCTCCCGCCCAGCGCCTCGGCCGGCGGGCGGCGGCCAGGGTGCGGACCCCGGTGTCCACATGAACCTCTGTGGATAAGCGCCGCTGTCCACATGAACCTCTGTGGATAAGCGCCGCTGTCCACAGAACGGCGTTCGGCTGAGATTCGCCGGATGCGATCGGCGCAGTCTGGGGACCTCCGAGCGTTCCGAGGAGGATCCGTGAAGATCACATATCCGGTGCCGGCCGAGACCACGACCGTCTTCGTCGTCGTGACCGAACGCACCCCGACCGAGCTGTCCTCGATCGTGCCGTGGCGGATGGGGCGGCCGCACCGGCGGGCGGCGATGGAGGTGCTGGGCACGCCACGGCTCGAACTGGACGCGTTCCGGGCCGCACAGTCGCCGTGGCGGCGGATGGACCTCGATGGTGACGAGATCCGCAAACAGGTGCGCAGAGCCCGCCATCACATCGTCGTCTCCAGCACCGCCCCCGTGGCCGCCCAGCCGGAGGCGGCACAGATCGCCCGGGCGGCCGCACGCGGGGTCGCCGAGGCCTACCACGGGACGATCGTCGATCCGCTCACCCGTACGGTCTTAGCCCACTGCCCGGAATGTCCGGGGGAGCGGCAGGAGTTCCGGCTCGACGACGACTGGCTGGGCTGGACATCGGAGATCGACGAGACCGCCGCCTGTCCGCCGGTTGACCCGGCCGCGGCCGGGCTCTGCCCGTACCCGCCCGTGAAGAGCCGGGGTCTGCGTCGGTTCGGCCTGCCCGAGATCATGCTGGACGGCGCCGCGTGCGCGCACGGCCTCTGCGCGGTCGACATCCTGCGTACCGTGGCCGATCGGCTGCTCACCGGCCATCTCGACTGGATCACCGGCCATCCGGGCGCCCCGTCCCGGACGATCGGCGGGCACCTGCAGATCGGCGAGGCGGACTTCGCGGTGTTCTCCGGCAGCCCCGACCTCGATGGCGAGCCCTTCCGCGTACGGCTCACGCGAGACGCCGCCGACCGGTCCTGCCTGCGCGTCGGGCCGCCGGACGGCTTCGACGGCGCGGACGGCGACCGGCCCTGCCGTGCCGCCGGCCTCCTGGCCGCATGAACTACGCCCGGCGTCGCCTCCCTCGGGAGGGGTCGCGGGAGGTCGCCCACAGGACCACCACTCCCAGGCCGAGCAGCAGGCCCCAGCGGACGTGCGCGGACACCAGGTCCTGGGACCGCAGGGTGAACAGGGCGAGCGGGCCGGGCAGCGCGAAGATCCCCAGAAAGCCCCCGGTGACGGCTGCGGACGCCACCGTCCCGGGCTCGCTCAGGCCGTATCTCCGCGCCGCCAGGGCGGCCGTCGACAGCCCCGCTGCGAGCAGCGCGGCGAACTCCAGGCTCGACCAGACCAGCCACACCGCCGAGATCCACGGAGCCATGACGAGGAGGGACACGCCCCAGAGCGGAACCGCCCAGGCGAGGGTCAGCCACACCCGGAACATCGTCCGGGCGCGGAGCGTCGTGGGGGAGGACGCGACGACCTCGGCCGCCGCGTCGTCCAGCGCGAAGACGCCGCCCAGGGTCAGCAGCATCGCGATTGCACGCAGGGACCAGACCCCGGTCCTCCACGAGGTGTCGTCGTCCCATGGCCAGGCGAGCAGCACCGCCGCGACGGCCGTGACCAGCGCGGCGGGCTGCCACCGCGTCAGCCGCCCGCTCATCCGGGCCAGCTGCCGCAACTGTGCCCATCGGGGCCCGCGGGAAGCGGCCGAGATCGGGATCGAGGAGGTGTTCATGGGATCGTCAGCGCTCCTGCGACGGCGGAGACGACCACGGCCGCCGCCCCGACGGTCAGCCACAGCGACCGGCGGGAGGGACGGGCCAGCATCGCCAGGGCTCCGGCGCCCAGGCACATGCCGAGCAGGTAGACCGCGTGCCAGCCGGCGGATCCGGGTCTGAACCCCCTGGGCGCGAGGAAGGGCTCCGGCCCCCAGAGCGCGAAGTCGACATAGAAGCCCAGCATGTGGAGGGGGCCGGATTCCTCGCCCGGTGCCGCGCCGGCCGTGTCCAGGTGCTGGTTGACCCGGATCAACGCGACCATGACGAGCAGCGGCGCGCCCGGCCACGGCAGCCACCTGGCCACCGCGATCCCGAGCAGGCAGGCGCCGAGCAGGTTGAGCGGCCCGCCCGCCAGCTCCGCGATCGTCGGATATCGCTCCAGCGGGTTGTCCGTCACCAGGTAGAGACCCAGCAGCGCCGCCTGGCCCAGGACACCCGCGAGGAATGGGGCGAAGGCGGCCAGGCACAGTCCGCCCGCCCGGTCGGCCCAGCCCCGGGGGAGCACCCCCAGGAGTTCCTCCGTACCGGCGCGACGCGAGGCCGAGGCGACCAGATTCGCGGCGAAGAAGAGCGGCACGCCCCAGAACATGGTCATGGGCGCGGTGAGCGCGGTGAACGCCGGTCGAGGACCGTCCCATCCGGAGGTCGCGACATCGAGGATCCACAGCGCCGGGCCGAGCAGGCTCAGCGGGTGGCACAGCAGCCGGCGGCTTTCGTTCAGCGCGAGCGTCGGCAGGATGCGCGGGCGGGCACCGGCGCGGACGACAGACGTGCGGGCGTTCATCGCGTCGCCTCTTCCGGCAGGCCGCCGAGCAGCAGCAGGTAGCCGTCCTCGATGGTGGGCTCCACCAGACGGCTTCCGCCCGGCGCGTCGCCGAGGTTTCGGAAGAGGCCGTCGCCGGTACGCCACGAGAGCATTCCGGCCTTCTGGTCCGACAGCCAGGTGCGGCCCTCGGCGAGGGCGCGCAGCTCGGCCGGCGTCCCCTCGAACGCCTGACGGCCGCCCTTGAGCACGACCACCCTGGCACACAGGGCCGCCACGTCCTCGGTCTGATGGGTCGAGAGGATCACCGTACGGTCCTCGCCGATCCGGGAGATCAGCTCCCTGAACCGGAGTCGCTGCTCGGGGTCGAGGCCGACCGTCGGTTCGTCCAGGAGCACCAGCGCGGGCTCGCCGAGCAGGGCCTGCGCGATGCCCACCCGTCGCCGCATACCGCCGGAAAGGGCGCGGATCTTCTTGTGGCTCACGTCGGAGAGGCCGACCTCGGCCAGGACCCGGCGGACCTCGTCATGCCGCGCCCGCCGGTCCACCATCTCCTTCAGAATCGCCACGTAATCGACGAATTCGAAGACCGTGAACGCGCGGTGGTAGCCGGTCTCCTGGGGGAGGTAGCCGAGCCTGCGCCGGATCGCCGCCGGTTCCTTGGCGGGGTCCATGCCGAGGAGCCGGATCGTCCCCCCGTCGGAGGCCAGCGCGGTCGCCAGCAGGCGGATCAGGGTGGTCTTCCCCGCGCCGTTCGGGCCGAGCAGACCGGTCACGCCCTGACCCGCGCTGAAGGACAGACCGTCAAGCGCACGGCTTCGGCCATAGGTTTTCGTCAGGTCATCGACGACCACGTTCATGAGAACTCCCTGCGCCCCAGGAACAGGAGCACTCCGGAAACGACAGTGATGATCAGGTAGGCGAGCTGCTCGGCGCCGCCGAACATCGCCAGGCTCGGCGCGTGCAGGTTCGTCCAGACGACCCCGGTCAGCCAGAGCGCCGACACCCCGGCGGCGGCCTGCACCGGCTCGAACCATCGGGACAGCAGAAGCGACAGAGAGGTGAGCGCGAGCGCGGGCAGCAGCCAGCCGACCACCGTCCACGTCTGCCCCAGGAAGGCGACCCCGATGACGAGCGCGGGCACCACCGAGGTGATCAGCACGGCGGCCGCCCGCAGCAGCATCACCCTGAACGCGGAGTACGGCGCCACCAGCCCGATCTCGTACGCCGGGTCCGCGCCCCGGCCGAAGGCCAGGCCCACCCCGAGGACCGGCACGATCGGCGCCAGGGCGAGAAACCCGATCACGCCCCACCTCGTCGTCTCCCCGGCGGCGAGCGCCGCGAAGAACAGGGCGAGCGAAGCGCCCGCCAACCATGGCAGGCGGAGAGATCGCGCGGCGGCCAGCAGGCGGGCGATGTGATGGCGTACGCCGACCAGGCGGAGCAGCCGTTCGAACGGCCCGGGCGCGGGTGTGTCGACGACGTCGACGACCTCGACCCAGATCCGGTCGAGCCGCGTCTGGGAGACCTGAGGCGCGAGCAGCCCCCGGCAACTCGCGCACGCCAGCAGATGCGCCTCGACGGACGCGGCCGTGGTGGGGGAGAGGCGGCCTTCGGCGTACGCCACCGCGAGGTCGTCGTCCATATGCCAGCCCGTCCGCCGGCCTGCCTGCCCGTCCGGGTGCATGTCCCTGCTCGTGTCCGTGTGTCCGTCCCCGTTCGTGTCCCCGGGCCGATCGGTGTGCTGGTTCATGCCAGTTCCTCCCTCAGCAGGGACTTCGCGCGCATCATGCGCGTCTTCACGGTTCCTGCGGGGATGCCGAGCAGCTTCCCCGCCTCCCGGGTGGTGAGGCCGTCCAAGACGGTCGCCTGGACCACGGCCCGCAGTTCCGGCGAGAGCGTGTCCAGCGCTCTGCCCAGCTCGCCGTACTCGATCCCGAGCAGGACCTGGTCCTCGGCGGACACCATGGTCGGCTCCAGGATCGGGGACATGACGTGGGGCTTCTTGCGCAACAGGTCCAGCAGCCGGCGGACGCCGATCCCCCAGATCCAGGCGGCCACCTCGCCCCTGCCGGTCCACGTGCGTGCGGTGCGCCAGATCGCCACGAAGGTGTCCTGCACCGCCTCGTCCACGACGGCCTGATCGGCGCACCGCCGGGTGAGCCGGATGACCAACCACGGCGCGTGCCGGGCATAGATCACTTCCAGGGCGCGCCGGTCGCCGTCCGCGATCGCACGCAGCAATCGCGGGTCATCCCATTTGTGGTGTTCGTCCATCACTCCTGCCCGGCAACCGGGGTCTCGACGGTCTCTCGGTCACTTGTCGCGCCGACCCCCGCGAGCGGTTCATACCGGCTCGTGAGCGTAGCCTCGGCGGCCGACCGAACCGGAAGCGGCCGTGAAACCGACAAGCGGAACATGATGCGCAATTTTCTGCTCCGGGTGATCGGGCTGGCCGTACTCTGCGCGGCCGCCGCCTGTTCGGTCGCCCGGCCGCTCGACGCCCCGCCCGGTGCCGGAAAGATACTGATCGATGCCGACATGGGAGAGCTCAACGACGACGCCCAGGCCCTGTTCCTGCTGGCCGCCGCCGATGTCGAGATCCTCGGCCTCACCACGGTCGGCGGCAACACCTGGCCGGAGGAGGGCACCGCCCACGCACTGCGGCAGCTCGAACTGATCGGCAGGACGAGCATTCCCGTGGTGACCGGCGACACCGCCAGGCCCGTGCTCCGGCAGGGTCACCGCCCCGACTACCGGGGCGCGCTGGACCGGCCCCGGCCGAGTTCGCACCGCTCGCTGCCCACCCCGCCGTACGGCGGATACGCCGCGACCGAGCCCGCCGCAGGACGCGCGTCGGACTTCATCGCCGACCAGGTGCGCCGGCATCCCCGCGAGGTGACGTTCTTCATGCTCGGCCCGGCCACCAACCTGGCCCGAGCCGTACGCGACCATCCGGACATCGTGCCCCTGATCCGGGAGGTTGTCGTCCTCGGCGACGACGCGGAAAGCGAGGAGTTCAACCGGTGGTTCGACCCCGATGCCTCACGGGTCGTGTTCGACGCGCCCTTTCCGCGCAGGCTGGTCATTCCGCTGGAGGTGGCGGACCCGCTCGTCATGGACCGGGAGGGTTATGAACGGGTGGTCGCGGCCGGGGACACTCCGGTCACCCGGCTCTTCACGGCGGTGGAGGGGCCGCGGTTCGCGGCCGAGTCCGACCACCGGGTGTTCGTCTGGGACGCGGTGGCGGCCGCGGTCTTCCTCCGTCCCGAGATCGCCACGGACGCCGACGGCCTGACCGTACGCGCCGTGGACCACGACCGGTTCTGGGACGTCTACACCGAACTGCTCACTCGGCCAGATGGTCTTCCGGTGAGGAGCGGGCAAGCTCGCTGAGGACGGCCAGCGCGTGCGCCAGTGTCTCGACCGGGGGCGATGCGAGGCCGAGCCGGACGGCGTTCGGGGCGCGGTGGTCGCCGACGGCGAAGGCCGCCGCGGGTGTCACCGCGATGCCGTGCCGTGCGGCGGCGGCCACGAACGTGTCGGCCCGCCACGGCGGCGGGAGCTCCCACCAGCGGTAGTAGGAACGCGGGTCGCCGTGCACCGAGAACTCGCCCAGGTGGCGTGCGGCGATCTCCTGGCGGGCGGCCGCGTCTCGCTGCTTGCCGCGGGTCACCGACCGTACGACACCGTCGATCGACCATCGCGTGACCGCCTCGAGCGCGAACCGCATCGGTGCCCAGCCTCCGGAGTGCAGCGCCGCGGTGACGGCGGCCACCAGCGGCCTGGGAACGACGGCGAATCCCACGGTCAGACCGGGCGCGAGCCGTTTGGAGAGGCTGTCGACGAGGATCGTGTGCTCAGGCGCCCAAGCGGCGAGCGGGGGCAGGTCGTCACGGAGGAACGACCAGACCGTGTCCTCGATCGCGTGGACGCCCAGCCGGGCGAGCACGCTCGCGAGCTCGGCCCGCCGTTCGACGGGCATGCTGAGCGACAGCGGGTTGTGCAGTGTCGGCTGGAGAT
>BCRI01000064.1 GCA_001552515.1 Sphaerimonospora mesophila NBRC 14179 = JCM 3151 | reverse complement strand
GGCATGCTCATACTCTGCGATGAACACCAGGCGGTCGATCCGCTGACCGCCGACGGGTGCGCTGCCGATGACCTCGGCCGAGGTGAGCACCGGGTAGTCGCCGTCGGGGGTGAGGTGATGGGGCGCGATGCGGTGGCCGGGCAGGCGGCGAAGCCGGCGTTCTTTCAGCATCCGCCCGACCGTCGTGCGCCGCACCGGCCGATCCTCCGGCCGCAGAACGGCACGCGTACGCAGCTCGGCCTGACTGTCGAGGTCTCGGCGGGTCTGTTCGACCAGCTCGCTCAGGTGGATCTCCAACTGGGAGATGTGCGCGGGGCGCTCGACGACGGCACGGGTGTAACGGCTCTCGTACGGCCGGTGCTGTGGAGTGAAGGCCGTGCCTGGCCGGCTGTCGAGCACCTTGATCGGCAGGATCACCCCGTGCCGCGGTGTGTGCCGGGAGTCCTCCCGCCAACCCGCAGACCGGAAGATGTGCACGTCCTCCACGAGTGCGTCGAGTGTCTGCTGAGTGAGCGTTCGGGCGGAGAGATCCGCGAGCAGGACCATGCCGCGCCGCTCCGCCTCGGGAGTGCGTGAGAGCACCCATACAGCGGTCCGGTAGCCGGGACGGTACGGGAACGCCCCGTCAGGGAGGCTGATCGCCGCTTTGAGCAGGCCGTCGGTGAGGAACGATCTGCGCAGCCGGTCGGCGTCGCTCTGCGGGGCGAGCGGGCGGACCAGAGCGTCGGCCGGGCCGAGGACGACGGCGGTGCGGCCCGCACCGAGCAGGTCGGTGAGCGCCTGAACCCGCTCAAGCACGGTCAGTGCGCTGCGGGTCTCGGCGGGCTCGTACGGCAGGGCACACAGCATGATGTCGGGGTCGCCCCAGTTCTCCACATCGAGCTCCGGCCCCTCGGTCACGTTCAGCTGGAACTCATAGACCTCGCGCACGAGCATCCGGCGACGCAGCAGGCGGGCGAAGGCCGGGTCGGGATCGGCGGCGAGGTAGGTGTGACCGGCGTCGGGAGCGGCCTGGGCGTGCAGGGCGGCAGGCAGATCACCGCTGCGGGCGTACGGCGTGGCGACGATCGCGCCATCGTCCAGATCGGCGATTCCGCACAGCCGGGCGAGCGCGCCGGTGAGCACGGGCGCGGGCTCGTCGGCCACCAGTTCGTGAGCGCCCAGGCGGCGGCGCGCGTCCAGCACCCAGTCGAAGGCCTCGGCCGGCGTGTAGGCGGCCTCGACCAGTTCGTCGGCGAGCGTGGCCAGAGCCGTACCGATGCTTTGGGGGGTTTCGCGTAGTTCGGTGAGGAGGAACGTGTCGTCGGCGTCGAGGCGAGCGGCCCGCCGCAGGAGGGACTCCCAATCAGTACCGGAGAGCGGGGCGTCCTGCTGCTGCCGCAGGCAGATGAGCGTGGTGAGCGCGCCCACCAGGTCGTGGGCGGGCAGACGGTCACGCCAACTCGCCAAGGTGTGCAGCGCCAGTTCCGCGCGGAGCTTCCGGGGAGTCGCGTTGCCGAGCCCCGTGGCCAGCAGCCAGGTGACCACCTCCCGGCCATCGAAGAGCGGGCGGCCGTCCTCGGTCATGACCGGCCTGGGGAAGGTGCCGGGGTGCCGGCGAGCCCAGTTGGTGGGCACAGGCCGCTGTACTTCGGCCAACGCCGCGATCTCGGCGTAGGAGATCCGCAGGTCTTCGCGCATCGACACCTCCTCCTTCCGGCGACGACGGATTCGATGTGATCAGCACCTTAGCGGTAAACCATGGCACATGAGTATGGAGACTCTGATAACAGGGATTATCAAGATTGTTTGAGAGCATCGGCTGATCGTTCTGTCACAGTCCTCCAGCAGCCGCTGATGGGCTCAGCCAGTTCAGAGAGCTGTGAGCAGCGCTTGCTTTCCCGCTTGTGAGAGGACGACGACCATGTCTCACCCCAACCCGAATCAGCCGTACGGCCCCCAGCCAGGCCGGCCGTACCAACCGCACTCTCATCTGCACCCCGGCGGCCAGGTCCCCGGCGGCTGGCCCCCCTCGCCGGTGCCCGCTCCCCAGCCCCCGCGCGGCGGAAGACGCTGGCTGTCCTACGGGGCGACTGCGCTGATCGCACTGGTCGTCGGCGTCGGGATCGGAGCCAGTGGCGGTGCGGAGTCGAAGAGCGCCGCAGGGCCGCAGCCGACCGTCACGGTGACGTCGAAGGCCAGGCCCGCGCCCACGGTCACGATCACGGAGACGGTCACCGCGGAGGCGGAGCAGCCGCAGGAGACGGAGCAGACCGGACCTGCGACGACCATCTCGGGTGACGGTCAGTACCTGGTCGGCGAGGACATGAAGCCCGGCACGTACAAGACAGCGGGCACGGACAGCAGCGTCCCCTGCTACTGGGCTCGGCTGAAGGACGCCTCCGGCGAACTCAGCGGGATCATCGCCAACGACAACATCACCGGCCCGGCCCGCGTGACGCTCAAGAAGGGCGAGTACTTCGAGACCAAGCGTTGCCAGCCCTGGAAGCGCGTTGGATAAGCCTCGTCGTGAATGCCTGACTTGACATGTGTCCGGCCTCCAGCGGGATCCAGAAGAGCTCGAAGCGCGTGGGCTCCTGCTCGCCGTCGTGGTCCTCCTGACCGAGCCCACCGCTCCGCAGTGGGCTCGGTCACGGGAACACTCCTTCCATTCCGGGATCCTTTGGTTGCCTTCTTGATCGTGATAACTCGGGTTATCACGATTGCGACAGCAACTTGATGCCTTGCAGGCCTACGGTGTGATCCGCCGGGGCCGTGCTCTTCTCGTGACGGCCGTTCTCCGGTGACTGCGACTTCCCCCTGCGGGTTCTGCGCGGACCCGTGCGGCACATCACAAGGAGCTTCCCCATGTTGTTGTCGATCCTGCTTGCCCTCGCCTGCGCCGCGATCGCCTACCTCGTCGCCCGCAGCCGTACCGCTGCCGAGCGTGCCGACCTGAAGGTCGCCCAGGAGCAGCAGCGCCAGGCCCACATGCAGATGGACGATCTCCGCTCGGAGCGCGACAAGGCACAGGAGCGTGCCGTCGGCCTCGAGCGGGAGCACACCGAGGCGTTCACCAAGCTCAAGACCTCCGGTGAGGAAATCGTCGGTCTGAAGACCACTTTGGAGGCGACGTACACGGATCTCCGGCGCTGCCAGGCCGAGGCCGAAGGCCTGAAGGCATCCCTCAAGGCAGAGCGGGAGCGGTTCGGCGATACCGACCGTCGGTTCCGCGAGGCCCAGACGATGATCGCGGCGCTGGAGGCCAGGGAGACCGAGCTTCGCAACGAGATCCAGCAGCTCAAGGAGCAGCTCCGGGAGCTGACCGCGCAGAAGCAGGGCCTTCAGGAGCAGGCCGCCCGGCTGGACGCGGTACGCAAGGAGCTCGACGAGACCCGGGAACAGAACAACCGGCTGCTGGAGGAGACGCTCCGTGCCACCGCGGCGGACATGCTCAAGCAGTCGCAGACCGAGTTGGTGGCGCGGGCGGAGGCGACGCTGGGCGCGGTCAGCAAGCCCGTCAAGGACCAGCTGGCCCAGATGGACCAGCAGCTCAGGGAGTTCGCCACTCGCCGTGTGGCCGCGGAGGCCAAGCTCGACCGGCAGTTGGTGAACCTCACTGAGGAAGGGGTCCGGACGCGCCAGGAGACCCGCAAGCTGGTCGAGGCGCTGAAGAAGCCGCAGGTTCGGGGTCAGTGGGGGGAGATGCACCTCAAGCGCGCCGCCGAGCTGGCAGGCCTCGTCGAGCACTGCGACTTCGACCTTCAGGTCCCCATCGTCGACGAGGACACCATGCTGCGGCCCGACATGCGGGTCAACCTGTCCGGCGGCAAGCACGTCATCGTGAACGCCAAGGTCCCGATGGACGCGTTCATGAGGGCGATCGAGGCGACCGACGACGCCGAGGCGAGCAGCCACTGGGCAGGCCACGCCCGGCAGCTGCGTAAGCACGTGGACACCCTCGGGAGCAAGGAGTACTTCCGCAAGGTCGCCGGCTCCCCGGAATTCGTCGCGCTGTTCGTGCCCAACGACGCATTCCTCCAGCCGGCGCTGGACCACGACCCGACCCTGCTGGAGTACGCCGTGAACAAGCAGGTCCTGATCGTGACGCCGACCTCACTGATCGCCATGCTGCGCACGATCGCCTACGCCTGGACCCAGGCCGCGCTGCAGGACAACATGAAGCGGGTCTACGAGCTCGGCCGTGAGCTCTACAAGCGGCTGTCGGACATGGGCGGCCACCTCGACAAGCTCGGTAGGGCGCTCGACCGGTCGGTCAAGGCGTACAACGAGACGGTGGGTTCGATGGAGGGCCGGGTCATGGTCACCGCCCGTAAGTTCCACACGCTCAAGCTCGTCGAGGACCAGCTGCGCGAACTCCACGCCGTCGAGCAGACGACCCGGCATCTCGGCAGCCCCGAGCTGACCGAGTCGGCGGCGGCCGATCTGTCCGTCCGGGCTCTCCCCGCGCCCGCCGGCGACGACACGATTGATGTGGACACCGCTGTCTGACCGAACTCTGGCAGCGGCTATGCCGGTCGAAACACCACCTCGGTAGGCAAGGCGGTGATGCGAAGGTCACGCGGTCGTACGACTGCGTGACCTCGCCGCAGTGGACACCATCACCATCTGTGGTGCGATATGCGACGTGCGACACGTTTTAACAGTGATTTTGAACGCGATGCTCATCTCCTGCTTCGCGATCGTCTTGATCAGTGGCGTCTTTCTCGCGTTCTCCTACACCCCGGACGGCGAGATGGTCCCCTACAGCGGCTCCTACACACCGTTGTACGGAGTCCCGATGAGCGCCGCCTACGCCTCGATCCTGGAGACCGCTTTCGATGTGCGCGGCGGGCTGTTCATGCGGCAGGTGCACCACGGGTTCTCCCAGGCGCTCCTGGTGCTGATGGTGCTGCATGCGGTGGCCGGCCGTACCGTCCGGCAGGCGCTGACCAGGATCGCGCTGCTCGGGCTGGGAGCGCTTGTCCTGGTCGTCGGGTACGTGCTGCCCGACGACCTGTTCTCCGGCACGGTCGCGGGGAAGATCCCGATGTCCGTGTGGTACGGCGCTCACCTGCTCCTCGCCCTCGCTGTGGCATCCGTGCTGGTGATCGCGTGGCGGCGGACGAGCGCCGGGCGGCCCCGGTTGTGGTTCGTCCTGGTGGCCTGCCTTCCCCTGATGCTGCTGCCGGTCGTCGACCCCTTCCTCTGACCGTCCCCCTTTCAGACCGGATGGCCGGGAAGGACTGTCGTCCCCATGAAAAAGCGTGTGCGCGGGGTCCTCGTCACCCCGGGCGGAAACCTGTTGACGATCAAACGTGACCGTCCCGGGGTGGATCCGTACCGGGTGCTGCCCGGAGGCGGAGTCGAGCCGGGCGACACCACCTTGGAAGCGGCGCTGCTCCGGGAGATCGACGAGGAGCTCGCCGGGCGGCCCGCCATCGACGCCCTGATCCACGTCATGGAGACCGGCGAGGAACGGCAGTACTTCTTCCTCGGCCGGATCGGGTCATGGGATCACGACCGGCGGACCGGGCCGGAGTTCGCCGACCCGTCCCTCGGCCGGTACGTCGTGGAAGAGGTGCCGCTGGATCCGGCGCACCTGACCCGGATCGCGCTGAAGCCCGAGCCGATCGCGCGCCTGATCGCCGAGCACGCCTCGGACCTGTTCCGGCTCGCCGACCTGAGGCTCACTCGCGAGGTCTGACGCCCCGGACCGGCCGCCCGGCCTCGCGTACGGCACGGCCCTACGCGAGGCCGGGAAGGGCTCAGGACAGCATGTCCTCGATGAGGTCGGCGGCGCGCCCGGTGCCGCCCTCGGCCAGGGCATCGGCGCGCAGCAGCGCAGAGCGGCGGGCCACCTCCGTATCGGTGACCAGGTCGTGCAGGGCGGCCCGCAGGGTCTCGGCGGTGGCTTCCGAGGTGTCGATGCGGCGGGCCACGCCGAGCTCCACCAGCCGGTCGGCGTTCATGAACTGTTCGGCCGCCTGTGGCACGGCGATCATCGGGACGCCGGCCAGCAGCCCTTCGCCGCAGCCGCCCATGCCCGCGTGGGTGACGAAGGCGTCCGCCTGCTCCAGGATCGCCCGCTGCGGGACCCAGGAGTGCACCTCGACGTTGGACGGGATGTCGCCGAGCTCCCGCGGGTCGGTGTACTTGCCGATCTGGAGCACGACGTGCCAGCCGGGCAGGTCGCCGTAGGCGGCCAGGCACTGACGGTAGAACTCCGGTTGACGGGTGTACGCGGAACCCAGCGAGATCAGCAGCACGTTCTCCGCGTCCTCCGGACGGGTCCAGCCGTCCGCGCCGGAACGGATGTCGAAGCAGGGCCCGACGAAGGTCACCGTGCCGGTGTCGACCCGGTCGGCGTGCGGCTGCATCGCCCGGGTGATCAGCGCCAGGGCGTGGGCCGGACGATCGGGGAAGACGTCCACGTCGGTGGTGGTCGCCCCGCAACCGGCGAGCCATCCCGCGAACTTCGCCCGGTACGCGTCGGCGCCCGGCAGCTGCCACAGATGTGCCGCGACCTCCTGGTCATAGCCGTCCCAGGCCACGAACGTCGGGGACAGCTGCATCAGCGGCCGGCCCTGTGCTTCGGCGAGGGCGCGCGCGGCGTAGGCGCCGATGTCGTACAGGTACAGGTCCGCCGGGTCGTGGTCGTAGGCGGCGTGCAGCTGGGGGAGCGCCTGGACGGCGTCATCGAGGAAGAGCCCCATCGCGGCGATGGGGTCGTCGGGCCAGTCGTTGTCGGCGACCGGCAGCGTGGAGGTGCAGGGGACGAGTTCGGCGCCGGTTGCCGCGATCAGGTCGCGCACCGCCGGGTCGTTGGCGTACGTCACGCGGTGGCCGCGGGCCACCAGCTCGCGGATGATCTCAAGGCTGGGCAGGACGTGGCTGACGGCGGGGATGCCGACCATCGCGATGTGGGCGCGACGACGAGACATGGAAGCTCACTCATTTCAGGTCTACGGCGGAGAAGGACACGGCGAGCCGACGCGCCCGGCCTCGCTGAAATCAGCGGTAGGCGCGTGTTCGGCTACGCGGGAGGAGAGCCGGGGCGCTGCCCCGACCGTGTCAGCCGTAGATCTGATGGAAGTACATGCCCGTGACTCTAGCCCGTCCTCGGGCTTGTGGACGTCGTGATCCGATGCCCCGCCGTGTGACAGATGTCACCCGACCGACGCGGACGTCTTGGAATGGTCAGTGAAGGCCGCGAAGGAAGTGAGGCGCCGTACGGACTCGGCCGTCGCTTCGGCATCGACGCAGCGAGAAACGATCCGGGCCGATGCGGAGCACCGGCGTGGGAAAGACGAGACGACCGTGGGGTGTCCCGTTTCCGGCACGACGACCGTGCCGCGGACGGGACACCCCACGGTGACGAGGCGTGTCGGGGAAGGGGGAAGACTTCGCTCAGGCTACGGCGCTGATGCCGGCGCTGGCGGCGCGGCGCATGCGACGACGGCGCTCGGAGGCTCGCTCGTCCTCGTTGAGACCGCCCCAGGTGCCGTACTTCTCCGGACGGGACAGGGCGTAGTCGAGGCACTCCGCGCGCACCGGACACTGGGCGCAGATGGCCTTGGCCTTGCGCTCCCTGATGTCACGCTCCGGCTGACGCTCGCCGTCGGGCCCGAAGAACAGCACAAGGTCCTCTCCCCGGCACGCGGCATCATCCTGCCAACCCCAGCTGGGGCGCGGGCGGGCGAGCTGCCGACGTACCTGAGACATGAGAAACCACCTTCGGTGAGAGGTATTTCGTGTTTATGCCGCATTGGACGCTTCTGGCGTCCCTGGTACCAACGCCGGGATCAGCCGTGAATGTTCCCGGCTCGGTCGAGCCCTCAGGTCAAGACCGGAGTGAGCTGCCTCAGCTCGGCCAACCTGTAGGTCGAGATCTCGTCGGCGCAAGTCGTACCACACGGTGTCATGCACACCGCGGGTTCGACCACAACCCGAAATCGCGACGATCCACGCTGTGTCGTGCAACGCACGACGCACACCGTGGTGTCGCCTTCCGACCGGGAGGATTCCACGGCCACCCCGCCGACCGAGAGCTCCCCCGTATGGGACCGGACGAAATGCTCGGCGGCTTGCAATGGCTCAGGGATACCCGCGCGTCCCCGGAAACGGTCGAGGACGACCTCGCCGTGCCGGTACGCGTTTGCCGCCGCGATCGCAGCAGCCTGAGACATGCTGCCGTAGTAAAGCCCGTGTGGCAAGCATACGAGGTTGGCGGCGTATCGATCGCCGCCCAAATGTGTGGTTTCCCACACCTCGCCGGGCAGGTTCTCACCGAGGAACCGAGCCAGCGGGAGCCCGAGACGGGCACAGCAGGCGTTGCGCTTCCCGTGGGTGCACACCAGGAACAACGGCTCGTTCACCAGTATGCAGGACTTCGGAACCACTCCGTGCACGAGAAGGCCCAGGTCAAGATCGTCGGGATCCTCGAAGAAGCCCTCGGCCAGCCACGGTTCGTCCCCCGTCGAGCACCCGACGAACACGTGCAGCGGAGCGGCCGGCGCGTCGCGCCGCCCCGGACGGCGGATGAGCTGGGGCCGGATGCCCAGCGAGGTCGCCCGGTCCACCAGTGCGCGCATGGCCGGCGGCAGCCGCCACTGGTCCGTGTACGCGGCCCACGGCCCGGCGTGCTCGA
This sequence comes from Sphaerimonospora mesophila NBRC 14179 = JCM 3151, assembly GCA_001552515.1. Lineage (GTDB taxonomy): Bacteria > Actinomycetota > Actinomycetes > Streptosporangiales > Streptosporangiaceae > Sphaerimonospora > Sphaerimonospora mesophila. The sequence goes on along the minus strand of BCRI01000064.1, from coordinate 31,403 downwards.
TGAGCAGCCAGGTGCGGGCGCCGACGGTCGCGCTCGCCAGGACCGGCGCCTCGCCCGTGTGGAGGGAGGCGGGGTGATCGCAACCGTTCGCCATCCGGTGGCCCGTCCCTTCCTCCGAGAATTAGGTAAGACTAACCTTAGCGGATGACTGGGGAGCCCCTGGGGACAGGTATGCGGAATCGCTGAAACATTCCGCCGGAAACCGCAAAGATTGCCCCATGGAGGATTCGTCCCGGGTGTCGGAGCGGGGGGCCGGGTGGGCCTGTCAGACGATCGGCACGTTCGAGAAACTCCGGCCCAGCCGGAGCACGTTCACCTGGCTGCGTCCGTCGATCCTGTGGCGGTCGCGGAACGAGATCCTCGCCAGGTGGCTGGGCGACCCGTCGCCGGAGGTCCGCCGCCGATGGGTGGCGGCCCAGCGGGAGCGCGGCGCCGACCCCGACCTCCGCATCCCCGTGGAGGCCGGGGAGGAGTTCTCTTTCCTTCTCCTGGGCGACAGCGGCGAGGGCGACGCCTCGCAGTACGCCGTCGTCCCCGGCCTCCTCAAGATCGGCCAGGGCACCTCGTTCGCGATCATCGCCAGTGACGTGATCTATCCGACGGGTTCGGCCAACGAGTACTGCGACAAGTTCTTCCGGCCCTACAAGGACTACCTCGCGCCGATCTACGCGGTCCCCGGCAACCACGACTGGTACGACGGGCTCGGCGGCTTCATGCGGGTCTTCTGCGACGCGCCCCCGCTCACCATGAAACGGCAAGGATTCCGCCTGTCTCCCTCAGGGCTGCGGGGTCTGCTGTGGAAGAAGCCGGACCGCGTCGACGAGGCCGCGCTGGCCCGGGCCCGCGAGATGCGCGCCCTGCCCGAGCAGCGCGGACGGCACGGGCGGTGGGCCGTGCAACCCGCGCCCTACTGGGTGCTGGACACGGGCAGGCTGCTGATCGTCGGCATCGACACCGGGATCGACGGCAGGCTCGACCGCGAGCAGGGCGACTGGCTGCGCCGCGTCTCGGCCGGGCCCCTGCCCAAGATCCTGGTCACCGGTAAGCCGATCTACGTCGACAACGCCCATCACCCCTGCCCCATCGAGGGCGGCGGGACCGTCGACGACGTCGTACGCGACCCGGCCAACCGCTATGTGGCGGCGATCGGCGGCGACGTGCACAACTACCAGCGCTATCCGGTCCGGGTGGGCGACCGGACGATCCAGTACATCGTCTCCGGCGGGGGCGGCGCGTTCACGCACGCCACCCACACCATCCCCCGCGTGGACGTCGGAGGCGTCGAGGAGGACGAGTTCCGGTGCTATCCCCTGCGGGGAGACTCGCTGTCGTTCTACAGCCTGCTCTACAGCAGGCGGCTGCACCTGCGGGGGCTCTACGTCACGCCCGAGGAGGGGGTGGCGTTGATGTCCCGCGCGATCGGCAACACGCCGCCGCGGCCCGCCGGGGACATCAGGACGACCGCCCGGATGAGGTGGGCGGCGCGGCTGCTCGGCGGCTGGCCGATGCCGTTCCACCTGCCCGTCGGCCGCTTCTTCCACCGGTGGATCTCGGAGCTGTCCGACTGGGACACCCCGCCGTTCTTCAAGAGCTTCCTGCACGTCTCGGTGTACGGCGACCGCCTGCGCATCCGCTGCCACGCCGCGACCGGTTGCCTCCGGCAGGAGATCGACCCGCCGATCGAGGACGAGGTCGAGATCCCGCTCTGACCGCCGTGCCGGCCCGCGGGACTGTCGGTCCCCCCTGGCACGCTGGAGGCGTGCACGTTGTGGTGTCGGCCGGTCCTGACGGCGGCGGGACGATCCACCCTCTCGACGACCGGCCGGGAGGGCCCGGTCCGACCCGCGTGCCCGATCTCGCCCGGGCCGTGCGGGAGCTCGAGGCCGGTCCCCGCCCCCGATGGGTGTGGGCGGACGCGCGGGACGTCTACCCGGCGCTGCTGGCCCGTGGCGTACGGCTCTCGCGCTGCCACGACGTCGCCCTCACCGAGGCGCTGCTGGCGGCAGCCGAGGGCCGCGTGGACGGGCACCGTACCGAAGACCATCGGGGACACCGCGCGGCGGCCCCGCACGGCCGCGGGCAGGGGACGCAGGCCAGCCTTTTCGAAACGGCCGACGAGGCGAGACCGTCGGACGCCGAGCGGGCCGCTCTGGTCGCCGAGGCGTTCGCCGAGCAGCGACGCAGGATCAGCGGGACGGCCGACGCCGGGCGGTTCCGGCTGCTGGTGGCCGCCGAGTCGGCGGGCGCCCTGATCGCGGCCGAGATGAGCCACGACGGCATGCCGTGGCGTACGGACGTCCACGACGCGCTGCTGACCGAGCTGCTCGGGCCGCGCCCGGTCCACGGGATGCGGCCCGCCCGGCTCCAGGCGCTGGCCGACGAGATCTCCGCCGCGTTCGGGCACCCGGTGAACCCCGACTCCCCGCAGCAGATCGTCAAGGCCTTCCGCGGTCTCGGCATCATGATCTCCTCGACCCGGTCGTACGTGCTCAAGCAGGTCGAGCATCCGGCGGTCGAGCCGCTGCTGCGCTACAAGGAACTGGCCCGCCTCCACAGCTTCCACGGCTGGGCGTGGGCCGACCAGTGGGTCAGCGGCGGGCGCTTCCACCCGGAGTACGTCGTGGGCGGCGTCGTGAGCGGCCGCTGGGCCACCAGCGGCGGGGGAGCGCTGCAGATCGCCAAGGTGATGCGCAGGGTCGTCGTGGCCGACGACGGCTGGTCGCTGGTCGTCGCCGACGCGGCCCAGCTGGAGCCGCGGGTCCTGGCCGCCATGTCGGGGGACCGCGGGCTCGCCACCGCCGCCGGCGAAATCGACCTGTACGCCGCGCTCGCCCAGGCGTTCGGCGGGTCGAGGGACGCCGCGAAGATCGCCATGCTGTCCGCGATGTACGGCGGGACCAGCGGCGACGCCCCCAAACTGCTCGCGGTCATGCGGCAGCGCTTCCCCAGGGCGTACGCCTTCGTCGAGGACGCCGCCAAAGCGGGGGAGGAGGGCCGCCTGGTCAGGTCGTGGCTCGGCCGCACCTGTCCACCGCCGTCCGCCCGCTGGCGCGAGCTCGTCTCCGGCCCCGAGGGCGGCAGGGCGGCACGGGACCGGGGCAGGTTCACCCGGAACTTCGTCGTGCAGGCCACGGCGGCCGAGTGGGCGCTCGCGCTCATGGCCGTGCTGCGCGGCCTGCTGCCCGAGCCGGCCAGGCTGGTGTTCTTCCAGCACGACGAGGTCATGGTGCACTGCCCGCTGGACCTGGCCGAGGAGGTGCGCGCCGCGGTCGGCCGGGCCGCCGAGGAGGCCACCCGGCTGCTGTTCGGCCCGACCCCCGTGCGCTTCCCGATGGTGGCCGTGGCCGTACGCTGCTACGCCGACGCCAGATGAGCCCGATCAGGCGGGGGTGAACGTGTCCCAGAGCGCCTTGCGTACCGGGGCGGCCGACTCGGTCCAGTCGAAGTCGGGCGCGGTGAAGGTGATCGAGTAGGCCTGCCCGTCGACCGTCACGTAGCGCGTGACCCTGTGCACGGTCACCTCGCTCGAGTTTGTGTACGTGTACTCCCACTCGACGGCCGGCCAGCGATAGGGCGTCTCGCCGAGCTGGATCTGGGTGTACTCGGGGTGGTCGTCGACCTTCAGGTTCTGCTGGGCGGCCTCCAGCGCGGCCCGCCCACCGTCTGCGATCTTCCGTACCGTGATGCTCTGCCCGCTGTCGCTGGGACCGGAGAACGTGACGGTCTCCCCTTTGACCGACACCGTCCACTCCTTGGGCACCGCGAGCGAGATCCCGGCCTCGGTGTGGGTCCGGTAGCCCTTCGGCGCCTGCGCGGCCGACGGCGCACGGGCGCCGGGGGAGGCGGCGGCGGGGGAGGCAGCGGCGGCCCGCCCCTCGGCGGCCTTCTCCCCGGCGTCATCGGGGAGAAGGGTGAGCAGCAACGTGACGACCACGGCGATGACGGCGACCGCGGCCACCGCCACGAGGACCATCGAGGAACGGGACGCCTGCCTGCGCGGCGGCTCGGGCGTCTCCTTGCGCCGGCGCCCGACGCCGGGCGTGGGACGCCGGGCGGGGGTCTCGGCCGGTGGCTCGGTGAGGCTCCCCGGCGCGCCGGAACCTCCGCCGGGCGCGCCGAGGTCGCCGAAGCCGCCGAGGCCCGCCAGATCGCTCAGATCGCCGGGGGAGGCGGACGGGGCCGACGCGGAGGCCTCCCACGCCGGAGCGTCCCACACGGAGGCCGCCGGAGTGGGGGCGGCCAGCGGGGCCGGGCCCTGCGGCGTCCCGGGGGCCTGTGTTCCCGGCGCCTGTGTTCCGGGCGCCTGTGTTCCCGGTGTCCGCGTTCCCGGCAGCTGGGCGTCGTCGGGGTGCACCGGCACGCGGACGGGCCCCGAGGGCGTCTCGACGATGCGCGAGGGCAGCGGCCCGGACGGCAGGTCGAGCGGCGGCAGCAGCCCGGCCGGGGTGGAGTCCTGCGGGGTCGGCACCGATGTCGGGGAGCCGGGGCGACCGGCCACGGCCGAGCCGTGACTGTGCAGGACCCCCTCCAGCATCTCGGCGACCTGCGCGGCGGGCAGCCGGTCGGCCGGGTTCTTGCGCAGCAGGCCGTCGATGACCGGGAGCAGCGCGCCCGCCCGCTGCGGCCGGTTCGGCTCCTGCGTGAGCACCGCGCCGAGCACGGCGACCGCGTCGGGTCCTTCGTACGGCGGCCGGCCCTCCACCGCCGCGTACAGCGTCGCGCCGAACGACCACAGGTCGGCCGCGTGGGTGACCGGACGGCCGCGCAGCCGCTCCGGCGGGATGTAGGCGGGAGAGCCCATCAGCAACCCGGTCTGGGTGATGCTGACGTCCCCCTCGATCGCCGCGATCCCGAAGTCGGTGAGCACCACGCGGTCGCTGGTGAGCAGCACGTTGCCCGGCTTGACGTCCCGATGCAGGATGCCGGCCGCGTGTGCGTGGCGGAGCGCGTCGAGCACCCGGACGCCGATCTCGGCGGCCTGCACCACGGGCAGCGGCCCGCTCTGCCGTACGGCCTGCTCCAGCGACCAGGCGCGAACCAGCTCCATGACGATCCAGGGCCGGCCGTCCTCCTCGACCACGTCGTGGACGGTGACGATGCCGGGGTGGCTGAGCCGGGCCGCCGAGCGCGCTTCCCTGAGCATGCGGCGGTGGGCGGCCTGCATGCCGGCGTCGTCGAGACCGAACGGGAGGATCAGCTCCTTGACCGCCACATCACGGTCGAGCAGCACGTCGTGGGCGTGCCACACCATCCCCATGCCGCCGCGGCCCACGGGAGACAGCAGCCGGTAACGCCGTCCGATGAGGCGGCCCTGCCCCACTGGACCGAGCAGGCGATCGGTCGTCATCAGAAATGGTCCCCAATTCACCGCCGGAATTTCCGAGGCCGACCACCGATACTAGAGTCAAATGGCGGTCAAGGGGAATTGAGCTCCCCGGCCAGGGCTTCCAACGCGGCGGTGAACGCCTCCGCTGGCGGGCTCACCAGACCCGCGCCCACCTGTCCGGTTCCGGCCACGCGCCCGGCGATCCCGGTGTTGACGACCGGCAGCAGCCCGGTCCGCGCCACCAGCGTGACGTCGATCCCGACGGGCGTGCCGCGGAATCCGAGACCGGGGATCTGGTACGCCGGATGCTCGGCCAGCGTGATCTCGTACATCGAGGTCGTGGCGGCCACCGCGTCGGCGACGTCGCCGCCGACGAACCGCACGATCGCCGGGGCGGCCGCCATCGCGAACCCGCCCAGCCCGGTCGTCTCGGTGATGGTGGAGTCGCCGATGTCGGGGTTGGCGTCGGCCGGGCCGTACGCGCCGAGGTAGAGGCCGTCCGGCACCCCGGCCGGGCCGGTGAACCATCGGTCGCCGAGCCCCGAAATCTGAATCCCGAAATCGGTTCCGTTGCGCGCCATCGCCACGACGAGGCTGGAGCCGGGAACGTTCCTGGCCGCGTCCGCGCTTACTTTCGCCGCCGCCATTCCCGCATTGAGGAAGAAATGATCATTTCCGTTGATGAAACGGAGCACCTCGGCGGCCCGGTCCGGCGCGGCCTCCACCACGGCGGGGGCGATCTCGCGGACCAGCAGGGAGGTCGCCGCCCGGTTCCGGTTGTGCAGCTCGTCGCCCATCTGCAGGGCCTGCGCGACCAGCGTCCGCAGGTCGATCGGCCCGCACCGCTCCAGCGCCGCCCGGAGCACCGGACCCAGCACCTCGCCCATCCAGCGGAGACGGTCGATCACCTCGGGGCCGTAGGCGCCGTACCGCAGCACCTTGCCCAGGCCCTCGTTGAGCGAGCAGTACGCGGTGCCCCCGTGCTCGTCGTCGGCGACCTCCAGCATCCACATCGACGGGCTGACCACGCCCGCCATCGGCCCGACCGTGCGGTGGTGGTGGCAGGAGTCGAGCGTGACGCCGGTGCCGGCGCCCGCACCCCCGTTCGGTCCGCCGCCGGCCGCCAGGGCCGCCTCGGCCTCCTCCGGGGTTCGGGCCAGCCCCTCGAACAGCATCGCGCCGATCAGCGCGCCCCGCATCGGCCCGGAGGCCCGGTCCCAGGTGATCGGCGGGCCGGCGTGGAAGAACGTGCCCGGCTCCAGACCGAGGACCTCGCGGGCCGGTCGGACGCCGACGAGCATGGGCCTGGCCGACAGCAGTCTGCCGACGGCGGTCTCGTTGGCGCGCTCGCGGCGCGGGTCGGCCAGCACCCTCGCCAGGAGGTCTGCGGACACCCCGGCCATCGGGGGCCGCCAGTCCACCCCGGTCCTCGGTACGGCCTGCCGGTCCAGGGACTCGGCGAGGATCTCGGCCCCCACGGTGATCACGTGGGGCTCGCCGGTCAGCATCGAGAGGGTCATCGCTTCCTCCGGTCAGGGTACGGCCAGGCGCGCGGCGTGCCGGGCCGCCGCCGCGTTGGAGGTGAACACGGCGGCCCCGGCCTCGTTCAGCCGGGCGGCCTGGGCGCGCAGGCCCTGCGGGTCGCCGTCGGTGCCGACGAGCGCGACCACCGCGGCCACGCCCCGGCCGGCGGCCTGCGCGAGCGCGGGCGCCAGCGACGCGGCCGGGTCGGGGTCGGCGCCGTGGCCCAGCACGACGTCGAGCAGCACGACGCCCCGGTCCACGGCGGCGAGCGCCTCCAGGCGCAGCGCCGGGTCGATCATCGGGTGGGCGCGGCCGCGGGTGTACTCGTCCGCGCCGAAGTCGACGAACCGCGCCATTCCGAAGCCGGAGGGCTGGGTTGTTCCGAAGCCGGGAGGCTGGGCCGTCCCGGAGCCGGGAGGCTGGGCCGTCCCGGAGCCGGGGCCGCGGTCCGTCCCGAGCATCGTCCGGGCGATCAGCTCGGCCTCGGTGCACAGCGTGCCGCCCGAATAGAGTCCGTACAGCGGGCCGCGCTGTGTGTCCCGAGAAGCCCGGGCGCTCCCAAGGGTCTGGGCGGTTTGGGGGGCCGGCCAGTGCGGCCACTCGGGGACGGGGACGCCGAGCGCGCTGAGCGCCTTCTCGGCCGCCGCCGTCAGGTCGTCCTGCCCCGGCCCGAGCAGCGCGACGACGACCGGCTTGGCGAGACCCCCGTCGCCGAAGACACAGTCCCGTACGGCCCGGGCCACCTCGGGGGCGGGCGGTTTGGAGATCAGCACGATGAGCTCGGTGGCGGGGTCGGCGTCGAGTGCGCGCAGCGCCTGGACGGTGGAGCGCCCGCCGACCTCGGCGGACAGATCGCGCCCGCCCACGCCGAGCACGTGGCCGACCCCCACCCCGGCGAGGTCGAGCAGGCTCGTCACCTGCTGGGCGCCGGTGCCGGAGGCGGCCACCACGCCGACCGGGCCGGGCCGCAGCACGTTGGCGAAGCCCAGGCCGGCGCCGCCGATCACCGCGGTGCCGCAGTCGGGGCCCATCACGAGGACGCCGCGCTCACCCGCGCGGTCCTTGAGCAGGATCTCCTGCTCGACGGGCATGTTGTCGCTGAAGACCATGACCGACAGCCCGGCCTCGACCGCGTCCATCGCCTCGGCGAAGGCGTGCTCGCCGGGGACGCTCACCAGGGCCACGGTCGCCTCGGCCGACCTCGCCGCCGAGCGCGTGGTGCGGGGGAGCACGCCGGGCCCGGTCCCGCCTGCTCCCGGTCCGGCCGCCCGCTCGGAGAGCCGCAGCTCCAGGTCGGCGGCGGCCGCAGTCAGTTCGTCCTCGTCCCCGGCCCTGATCGCGATCAGCAGGTCTCCCGGCGTCGCGGTGGCGGGTACGGCGAAGCCGAGGTCGCGCGCCATCTCGACGTTGAGCCCGGTCGCCATCGCGACGAGGGCCACGCTCACACCCGGCCGGGCGGTCAGCGCCCGGCTCACGCGCATCAGGCTCACCGAGTCGCGGTAGACCCCGGCGCGGACTTCCACCAGATCGTTCAAGAACGCTCCCTCTCGGACAGGACGGCGGACAGGCCGATGCGGATGCCCAGCAGCATGTCGGCGCCCGAGGTGTGGCCGAGGCGGAGCAGGCGGTGGACCGCGGGCCGCAGCGGCTGGAGACCGGTGACGCCGCGCAGCACCCCCATCACCTCGGGACCGGCCTGGCCGTGTGCCGCGCAGTGGAGCAGGGTGGCCGAGATCGGCGTCGTGCGGGTGCGCGCGTCGTAGGTCACCGCGGCCGCGAGCCAGTCGGCCAGCCACACCGCGCCGGGGGCGTCCGCCGCCCGGCCCAGGTGCCGCAGCGTGACCAGCAGCCCCGACAGCATGTCGTCGCCGCTCGGGGTCAGCCCCGGGCCCAGCCCGATGAGCCCCTCTGCCGCGGTGACCCCGTCGACCAGGGATCCGGCCAGGCAGCCCCGTGCCAGCAGGGCGGGCGCTCCGGCCGGGTCCAGCCCCGGCCGCCGCGGTGATCTGGCGCCGATCTCGTCGAGCACGGCCAGGGCGGCGGGCAGCCGGGCCGGGTCGGCGGCGCCCAGCGGCGGCGCCGGGTCCCACCAGCGGCGGATCCCGATCTCCAGCGCACCCACCCCGACGGTCCCGTCGCCCGCCCAGCCCTCGTCTCCGGGCGAGATCCCGGCCAGCGGCTCACCCAGCACGACGGCGTTGGGCAGCCGGCTGCCCTCCCCGGTCACGACCGCGATGACGTGCGGCTCGGTCTCGCTCCTGACCTCCAGGTAGACCGCGAGCGGGAAGGCGGCCAGCACGCGGGCGGGCCGGCGCGGCGACTCCAGCGTGGGGCGCAGGGCGGCGCTCGCCGCCCCGGTCACCCGCGTCACCCTCCGAGTGCGCGTGCCAACGGTCACCGGACCTCCCCACACCCAGTCGGCCATCTGCAGCCGACGCTAAAGCGCCGTCGGCGGGGCACGTACGGAGAAAGATGCCAACAGTGCGGCGAATGCTTGGCTCTTCCTGACAGGAAGGTCTTCGGGCACAATCTGCCCATGAAGAACGACCCGGCCCCCCCGGCGATGCGTCTGGCCAGCACCGGAACGATCCTGTACGGAGTGTCCGTCGGCGAGGTGCTCGGGGTGTCGACCCTCGCCGAGGCCCGGCTGATCGCGGGCGGCGGCGGCCTCGACCGCATCGTCCAGCGGCTCAACGTCATGGAGGTGCCCGACATCCTCGCCTGGGTGAAGCCGCACGAGCTGCTGCTCACGACCGGCTACCCGCTGCGCAACACCCCGCAGTCGCTGGACCGTCTGGTGACCGACCTCGACGAGCGGGGCCTGTCCGCCCTGGCCATCAAGCTCGGGCGCTACCTGGACGAGCTGCCCGGCGAGATGGTCGAGCAGGCCGACCGGCTCGGCTTCCCGCTGATCCTGCTCCCCAACGACGTCGCCTTCGACGACATCCTCAACCAGGTGCTCACCGACATCCTCAACCGCCAGGCCGCGACCCTCGCGCGCACGGAGGAGGCGCACCGCGCACTCGTGCAGATCGTGCTCGCCGGGGGCGGGATGCGCGAGGTGGCCGCCGAGGTGGCCGGGCTGCTGCAGGTGGCCGTGGCCCTGGTCGACACCTCCGGCCGGATCCTCGTCACGGCCGGCGAGGCGGAGCAGGTCGCGATGCTGCGCGAGGACTGGGCCATGCTGCGCGAGAACCGGGCCGTGCCGCGTGAGAACCGGGCCTCCGGCGGCGAGCACTGCACCGCCGTGCCCGTGGTCGCCGGGGGCCACCACCACGGCAAGATCGTCGCGTACGCCTCCGCCGGTCCCCTTTCCCCCAGCGACATAGGGATTCTCGAACGCGCTGCGACCGTCGCCGCCCTGGTCATCACCAGGCAGGAGGCGGTCACGGCGGTCGAGAGCAAATATCGCGCCGACTTCCTCAGGGACGTGCTCACCGGCCGCGGCGGGACCAGGGTGACCGAGCGGGCCAGGGCGTTCGGGTGGGATCTCGAACGCCGGGTGAGCGTGGTGGTGGCCGAGATCGACCCGGAGGCCGACGAGCGGCCGGTGCAGGACCGCATGCTCACCGCCTGGCAGTCCGCGGTGCGCCGGCACGACCCGCGCGCCGCCGTCGCCGGGTTCTCCCACGAGGTGGTCGCGATCGTCGGGGCGGAGGTCGACACGACCAGGCTCGCCCGCGACGCGCTCGCGGCCGTCTCCGACGGCACGTTCTCCACCGGGTTCAGCCGCGTCGCCGAGGGCCACGACGCGATCCCGGCGGCGTACGGCCAGGCACTGAAGGCCGCGCGGGTGGGCCGCCAGCTCCACGGCACGGGGGCGGTCGCCCACTTCGACGAGCTGGGCGTCTACCGGCTGCTGTCGCTGGTGAGCGACACCGGCGAACTGCACGCGTTCGTGCGCGAGACGCTGGGCTCACTCGCCGGGGACGACGACGCCGAGAACGCCGACCTGCGGCGCACCCTCCAGATGCTGCTGGACACCAACCTCAACGTCGCGGAGACCGCGCGCAGGCTGCACTTCCACTACAACACGCTCCGCTACCGCATCGGGAAGCTGGAACGCATGCTGGGCAACTTCACCGAGGACGCCCATCTCCGGCTCAACCTCACGCTGGCTCTGCACGTACTGCGTATGCGGGGCATCTGAGTTTGGCAGATCATGCCCATGTCTGCGGGCGCGGCCAGACCTAAAGTGCCCCAAACGGTCGAGTGCGGGTGGCCACCGGCCCACGGCCCGTTACCCGAAGGGGCTACATATGGCTCTGAAATGGAAAGTACACGGCGACGGGAGAAATCTCGCGCCAGGTGAAGTCGTCAAGCCCGACGAGCGTCTGAGCTGGCCACGCACGATCGGCATCGGCGCACAGCACGTCATCGCGATGTTCGGCGCCACGTTCGTGTTCCCCCTCGTCATGGGACTCGACCCCAACGTCGCCGTGATGATGTCGGGTGTCGCCACGATCTTGTTCCTGCTCATCGTGCAGGGCAAGATCCCCAGCTATGTCGGCACCTCGGCGTCGTTCGTCGGCGGCGTGGTGGCCATCCGCGCTGCCGGGGGCGACAGCGCCACCGTCACCGGCGCGATCCTCGTGGTCGGCGTGGTGGTGGTCGCCATCGGCGTGGCGGTCCACTTCCTCGGCGTTCAGATCATCCACCGGCTCTTCCCACCGGTGGTGACCGGCGCGGTGGTCATGCTGATCGGTTTCGGCCTCGCCTACGTGGTGGCCGACGTCTACTGGCCCCAGGACCCGTGGATCGCGCTGATCACCATGGTCGCGACCTTCCTGATCATCGTGCTCTTCCGCGGGTTCCTGGGCCGCATCGGCATCCTGCTCGGGCTGATCTTCGGGTACGTCGTGTCCTGGCTCGCCGACGTGGTCTTCGGGAACATCACCGCCTTCAACGCGGGGACCGGCGAGATCGACACCCATCCCCGGGTGAGCTTCCAGAGCGTGATCGACGCCGACTGGATCGGCCTGCCGAACTTCCACGCGCCGGCCTTCCAGGTCTCGGCGGTGGTGCTCGTGCTGCCCGCGGTGATCGCCCTCGTCGCGGAGAACGTCGGCCACGTCAAGGCCGTCGGCGAGATGACCGGCGCCGACGTCGACCCCCAGATGGGCAAGGCGATCGCGGCCGACGGCGTCGGCACCGTGCTCGCCAGCGCGGTCGGCGGCTCGCCGACCACCACCTACGCCGAGAACATCGGCGTCATGGCGGCCACCAGGGTGTACTCGACCGCCGCCTACTACGTCGCGGCGATCGTGGCGATCCTGTTCGGCCTGTGCCCGAAGTTCGGCGCGCTCATCGCCGCCACGCCCGGTGGCGTGCTCGGTGGCATCACGGTCATCCTCTACGGCATGATCGGCCTGCTCGGCGCGAAGATCTGGATCGAGAGCCGGGTGGACTTCGCCGATCCGATCAACATGGTGCCGGTCGGCGCGGGCGTCATCCTCGCCATCGGCCCGGTCACCCACCAGGTCACCGACGACTTCTCGCTCGCCGGCATCGCGCTCGGCACCATCGTGGTACTTGGTGGATATCACCTGCTCCGCGCCATCGGGCGTGGACCGGCGAAGGAGGCATCCGGTGGAGAGAGCGGAGTGCGACGGGATCCGGAGCAGGATCCGGCGGCCGGCTGAGCCCCGGCGGATCGAGCTGGGGCCGGTCGAGCCGGGGGTCGCGAACCCGTGAAACCGTCTCCGTTCGAATATCACGCTCCGGCCGACCTGGACGAGGCGCTCGACGTCCTCGCCCGGGTCGGCCCGGACGGGGGCAAGGTCCTGGCCGGCGGCCAGAGCCTGATCCCGCTGCTCAACATGCGGCTGGCCGCGCCCGCGCACCTCGTCGACGTCAACCGGGTGGCCGGCCTGGACACGGTCGAGGCCGGGCCGGGCGGGGTCCGCGTGGGCGCGCTGGCCCGGCACGCCGCCGTCGAGCGGTCCCTCCCGGCGGCGGCCGTCCAGCCGCTGCTCGGCCAGGCGCTGCGGCTGGTCGCCCATCCGGTGATCCGCAACCGGGGGACCGTGGTCGGCAGCCTCGTCCACGCCGACCCGTCCGCCGAGCTGCCCGCCGTCCTGGCCCTGCTCGGAGGTTCCGTACGGCTCGCGCACCGGGGCGGCGAGCGCGACGTGGCGGCGGCGGAGTTCTTCACCGGGCCGATGGAGTCGGACACGGCGCCGGGGGAGCTCGCCGTCTCGGCGTTCTTCCCCGCGCTGCCGCCGCGGTCGGGCACGGCCTTCCACGAGGTGGCCAGGCGGCACGGCGACTACGCGATGGCCGGGGTGGCCGCGGCGGTGACACTGGACGAGGACCTCCGCGTCACGGCGGCCCGGGTCGCCTGCGTCAGCGTGGGGCCGGTCCCGATGGTCGTGGACGTCACGGCGGCCTGCGGCGGCTCCCCGGTCGCCGCCGGCGGGACAGGACCGGACTGGGATGCGGCGGCCGCCGCCGTACGCGACCGGATCGAGCCGGAGGACGACATCCACGCGACCGCCGACTACCGCCGGCATCTCACCGGCGTGCTCGCCGTACGGGCACTGCGCGGTGCCGCTGACGGAGCGGCCGCCGACGGAGTGGCCGCCGCGCGGGCGGCCGGCGAGGGAGAGAGATGAATCACCCGATCACGCTGACCGTCAACGGCGTCCTGCGGGAGGCGACCGTGCCGGCGCGGCGGCTGCTGTCGGACTGCCTGCGTCACGACCTGGGCCTGACCGGCACCCACGTGGGCTGCGAGCACGGGGTCTGCGGCGCGTGCACGGTGCTGCTGGACGGTGAGCCGGTCCGCTCGTGCCTGATGTTCGCGGTGACGGCCGACGGCCACGAGATCACCACGGTCGAGGGTCTCGCGGCGGCCGACGGCACGCTGTCGCCGGTGCAGCGGGGCTTCGCCGAGTGCCACGGCCTGCAGTGCGGCTTCTGCACCCCCGGCTTCCTGTGCACGGTCACCGCCTTCCTGCGTGAGAACGCCGCGCCCACCGACGAGGAGGTGGTCGAGGCGATCTCCGGCAACCTGTGCCGCTGCACCGGCTACCAGAACATCATCAAGGCGGTCCACCGCGCCGCCGAGATCCAGGCCGAGACCCAGGGCGGGGAGGCGGGCCGGTGACGACCAAGCTGTTCGGGGAGCCGGTCAGGCGGCGCGAGGACGCCAGGCTCATCACCGGCCGGGGCCGCTACCTCGACGACCTCGGCGCCGACGCGCTGGCCGTCGCCTTCGTCAGGTCGCCGCACGCGCACGCCCGGATCCGCGACATCGACGTCTCGGCCGCCCTCGACGTGGAGGGACTGGTCGCGATCTACACCTGGGAGGATCTGCCGGGCGCGCTGGCCGAGCCGCTGCCGCTGCTGATCCCGCATCCCGCGCTGACGCACGGCCGCACGGCCTATCCGCTCGCCCGCGAGATCGTCAGGCACGTCGGCGAGCCCGTGGTCATGGTCGTCGCCCGCGACCGCTATCTCGCCGAGGACGCCTGCTCGCTGATCCGCGTCGACTACGAGATGCGCAAGCCCGTGGTGGGGGTGGAGGAGGCGGCCGAGGCCGTACACCTGGTGCACGAGGACGTGCCGGGCAACGTCGGGGCGCACCTCGTCCAGGAGGTGCCGTCGGCCGACGGGCGCTCGGCGCGCGAGGCGATCGAGGCCGCCCCGCACACGCTCGCGTTCCGGCTGGACGTCGAGCGCAGCGCCTGCATGCCGCTGGAGGGCAAGGGCGTGTACGCCCGCTGGGACGCCGACGACCAGTCGCTGCGCGTCTACTCCTCCACACAGTCGTCCACCAGCGTGCGGATGGCGATCGCGGCCAAACTGGGACTGCCGCTGCCCAAGGTCGAGGTCATCGCGCCGGACGTGGGCGGCGGCTTCGGCGTGAAGATCGTCCATCCGTGGCCGGAGGAGGTCCTGATCCCGTGGGCGGCCCGGCTGCTCGGCCGTGAGGTCAAGTGGACCGAGGACCGCCGGGAGCACTTCGTCTCCTCCTCCCACGAGCGGGGCCAGGTGCAGTACGTCCGGGTCGGCTTCGACGACGACGGCCGCGTCCTCGGCCTCGACGTGAACATCCTGCACGACCACGGCGCCTACACGCCGTACGGAATCATCGTGCCGATCATCACCGCCACCCAGCTGCTGGGGCCGTACAAGATCGGCGCCTACCGGGTGGAGTTCTCCTCGATCTACACCAACACGGTGCAGGTCACGCCGTATCGGGGCGCGGGGCGCCCGCAGGGCGTGTTCTGCATGGAGCGGACGATGGACAAAATCGCCGCCCATCTCGGCCTGGACCGGACCGAGGTCCGCGCGGCCAATCTCATCCAGCCCGACGAGTTCCCCTACGACCAGGGCATGATCTTCCAGGACGGCCGGCCGCTGATCTACGACAGCGGGAACTACCCCGAGGCGCTGCGGATGCTGAAGGAGCTCATCGGCTGGGACTCCTTCCCGGAGATGAAGGCCGCCGCGGCGGCCGAGGGCCGGACGATCGGCATCGGCCTCGCCTGCTACGTCGAGGGCACCGGAGTCGGGCCGTACGAGGGCGGCCACGTGCAGGTGACCTCCGACGGCAGGGTCCACGTGTCGACCGGCCTGACTTCCCAGGGGCAGGGGCACGAGACCGTCTTCGCCCAGATCGCGGCCACCGAGCTCGGCGTGCCGATCGAGAAGGTGTCGGTCGTCACCGGCGACACCCGGCGGTTCGGCTACGCCGTGGGCACCTTCGCCTCACGCGCGGCGGTGATGAGCGGCAACGCCATCGCGCTGGCCTGCCGGAAGGTGCGCGAGAAGGCGCTGCGGATCGCGGCCGACGCGCTGGAGGCCGATCCGCGCGACTTGGAGATCACCGACGGGGTCGTCCACGTGGCGGGCACGCCGTCGGCGTCGATCCCGCTGGCGACCGTCGCCGTACTGTCCAACCCGCTCAGGTACGCCTTCGACGAGGAGGCGCAGCGGGCCACCCAGTTCGCCGGCGGCCCGTCGTCCATGGACCGGCCGCCCGTCGAGGAGGGAACCGAGCCCGGCCTGGAGGGCAGGGACTACTACTCGCCGATCCGGTCGACGTTCGCCTGCGGAATGCACGCGGCGATCGTGGAGACCGACCCGCTGACCGCCGAGATCGAGATCCTCAGGTACGCCGTCGTCCACGACTGCGGACGGCTCATCAACCCGATGATCGTCGAGGGGCAGATCCACGGGGGCGTGGCCCAGGGGGTCGGCGGCGCGCTCTACGAGAAGATGGCCTACGACGAGCACGGCCAGCTGCTCAACGCGTCGTTCATGGACTTCCTCATGCCGTACGCCACCGAGGTGCCGCGCATCGAGACCGCGCACCTGGAGACGCCGTCGCCGCTCAACCCGCTGGGCATCAAGGGCGCGGGCGAGGCCGGGGTGATCCCGGTCTCGGCGGTCATCGCCGCCGCCATCGAGGACGCCGAGGGCATCCCCATCGACAGGATGCCGATCTCCCCCTCCGACCTCCACCACCTGCGCCTGGAAACGGGGTGAACCGGCGGACGCTCATCGGGCCGGAGCATCGGTCGAGTAACGGACACCACTGAGGAGGTGCCGGGCACTGGCCGGCGGTTCCGGTCGCTGCGCCGGGAGGAAGCTCCGGTCCGCTGCCGGGCCCCGCCGAGCGGGGCCCGGCGTGCGGTCCTCGCTCCCTCCCGCTCCGCTCCCTGCCATGTCGGCCGACGATTACTTGACCGTCTCTCCAGCCGGTCAGGAGACTGCGGCGGCGGTGAGGCGCTTGCGGAACACCCAGTACGTCCAGGCCTGGTAGGCGAGCACGCCGGGCAGGGCGAGCAGGCCGATCCAGGTGAGGACGGTCAGCGTGTAGGAGGCCGAGGCCGCCTCGGTGACGGTCAGCCCCGGCAGCGGCGCCCGCCACAGCGCGCCGAAGAGCGCGGCCGTGGCCAGCGTGATGAACGCGGTCGTGGCGGCGAAGGCCGCGCCCTCGCGGTGCCGGCCGATCAGCGCGACACCCGCGGCGAGCGCCGCCGTCGCCGCCAACGCCGCGACCCACGTCCACGGTGCGGCCGCCGTGTCGGCGACGGCGGGCAGCGCGAGCACCGCCAGCGGTACCGCGCCCGCCGCGGTGAGCAGGGCGGCCCGCCGGGCCCGGGCGCGTACCGGCCCGGCCGTCTTGAGCGAGAGGAACACCGCGCCGTGCAGCACGGCGACCGACAGCGACAGCGTGCCCCCGATGACGGTCGCGGCGGCGGTGCCGCGTACGACATGACCGAAGATCGCGCCCCACAGGAACGCGGTCAGCACGCTGCCGGTGACGATCCCGGCGTCGCACAGCGCGGCCTCCCGCCGGGAGGTGACCTTGCCCCGCCACTCCAGGCCGACGCCGCGCGCGATGAGCCCCACGACGACCAGGAAGAACGGCAGGTAGTAGCCGCTCAGCAGGTCCGAGTACCAGACCGGGAACGCGGCGAACATCGCGCCGACCGCGGTGATCACCCACACCTCGTTGCCGTCCCACACGGGCCCGATCGTGCCGATCATCTGCCGGCGCTCGGCCTCGCCGCGCGACAGCAGGGGCAGCAGCGCGCCCACCCCGAAGTCGAACCCCTCCAGGACGAAGTAACCGGTCCAGAGGAACGCGATCACTATGAACCAGAACGTGACCATTGTCTGCTCCTCAGTACATGAGCGTGGGCGTGAGCCGCGCCTTGCCCGGGTCGGTCTCGGCGGGGGTGGGCGTGGGCCGTTCCGGCCGCTGCCCGGGCCGGTCCTCCGGGCCCGCCTTGATGTGGCGTACGAGCAGCGCGCCCTCGGCGACGGCGAGCAGGCCGTACAGAACCGTGAAGACGGCCAGGGAGATCGCCACCTCGGTGAGGCCGACGCCGGGCGACACGCTCGCCGCCGTCAGCAGCTCGCCCTGCACGGTCCAGGGCTGACGGCCGATCTCGGAGAGCAGCCAGCCGGCGGTCACCGCCAGCGTCGGCAGCGGGAGGGCCAGCACGCACGCGCGGGCGAACCAGACCGGGACCACCTGCGCGGTCGTACGGCGCCGCCCACGCCCGCGCCTGCGCCGGGTGAGCCACAGACCGAGCACGGACAGTCCGACCGTCGCCATGCCGAACCCGATCATCACGCGGAACGACCAGTAGATCACCGGAAGGTTCGGCGTGTAGTCGGCCGGGCCGAAGCGCTGCTCGTAACGTGCCTGGATGTCGTCCGTCCCCTGGACGACGGCGTTCGGATCATGCGTGGTGAGGAGGCTGAGCATGCCGGGCACCTCGACGCCGGGCACGATGCTGAACGCCGCGCCGGCCGTGTCGTGCCGCAGCCCCTCAGCGGCGGCGAGCTTCATCGGCTGCTGCTCGTGCAGGAGCCGCGCGGACAGGTCGCCGCTCGCCGTGACCACGACGCCGGCGATCGCGGTCATCACGAGCGCGCCGCGCAGCGCGGTCCGCCACATGGGGGAGCGCCGGGCCTGCTCGTCGGAGCCGCGCTCGCGCAGGAGGCGATATCCGGCGACCGCGAGGACGAAGCCGCCGGCGACGACGAACGCCGCGCCGACCACGTGGGGCACCTGGGCGAGCGCCGTGGAGTTGGTCAGCACCGCCCACAGGTCGGTCATCCTGGCCCGCCCGTCGACCACCTCGTAGCCGACCGGGTGCTTCATCCAGGCGTTGGCGGCGAGGATGAAGTAGGCGGACACGTTGGACCCGATGACGGCGGCCCACAGGCAGGCGAGGTGCACCCGCTTGGGCAGCCGGTCCCACCCGAAGATCCACAGCCCGAGGAACGTCGACTCGAGGAAGAACGCGAGCAGCGCCTCCATCGCCAGCGGCGCCCCGAAGACGTCGCCGACGAAGGTGGAGTACTCACTCCAGTTCATCCCGAACTGGAACTCCTGGACGAGCCCGGTGACCACGCCCATCGCGAAGTTGATCAGGAAGAGCTTCCCGAAGAACCTGGTGAGGGTCAGGTAGTGGTCCTTGCCCGTACGGTGCCAGGCGGTCTGCATGGCGGCGACGAACACGCCGAGACCGATCGTCAGCGGTACAAAGAGAAAGTGGTACACGGTGGTGACCCCGAATTGCCACCGTGCCAGGTCCAGCGCGTCCATGTCCCCTCTCACGGAGCTCTACGGCTCGTAGTTCTACTTCAAGTAGTACTACGACTTGTAGAGCACTTGCTCGTGTCGCTGGTGCGATCTTCGTCACAGCCGGGCGGCGCCCCCGCCGTTCCCCCCTGCCCGGCATGCCGGGAAACCGGGGTCGCCCGGTCCGGCGAGATCAAGGATCGGGGGAGGAGACCGCCGGCCGCGTCCCCCGTGTGGCTGATTCGTCCGTACGCCTCCGGGCTGACAGGGGAGCGGCGGTGATTCCGATCGGCCGGCGGATCCAGGGTGTCCGCCCCCGGCCGCGCCCAGGACGCGTAGGCGACGCGTTCAGGATGCGTTCAGGACGCGTTCAGGAGACGCGCACTCCGCCCGCCTTCAGATAGGCGCCCAGATCGCCGATCTCGAACCCGCGCCGCTTGATCTTGGCGACCAGGACGCGGAAGTCCCTGGCCAGGTTGGGCCGGAAGTGCAGCAGCAGGATGTCACCCGGACGCAGCCGCTTGTCCGGCACCTGATAGGCGATCTTTCCCTCCGGCTGCACGGTCGCGGTCCACATCACCAGGGCCTTGATCCCGCACTCGCGGGCCGCCCGGGTGGTGTCCCCGTTGTAGTTGCCGAACGGCGGCCGGAACAGCGCCGGACGCCGGCCGACCTCCCGGCGGATGAGCGTGCTCATCCCGCAGATCTCCGCCTTCTGCCGTTCGTAGCCGAGGGTGCGCAGGTTGGGGTGGGTGAGGGTGTGGCCTTCGATCGGCGCACCGGCGTCCCGCAGCTCGCGGAAGTAGTCCCAGCCGCCGGCGCCCATGTACCGCCCTCCGCCGGAGGCCGCGTCGGGCGAGCCCGTGGCCTCGACCGCGTCCCGCATGGCGAACACCGTGATCGGGATGCGCTGATCGCGCACCTGCCGCAGGAACCCGGGGTCCTGTTCCCACCCGTCGTCGATGGTCAGGAAGACGACCTTCCGCTTCGTGGGAATGCTGCTGATCACCGGCACCCCGCCCGCCGGTACGGGGATCCGCGCGACCTCACCACGCCGGGGGAGTCCGGCGCGCGGAGACGGGGAGACGCGGGGCGTTGCCGGAGATGCGACGCCGGGCGGACCGGGCGACTCCGGCGAGCCCGGTGACTCCGCGCTCGTGACGCCGCCGGCGCCGCAGCCGGCGGCGAGCGTGAGCCCCGCGATCAGGCCTGTCAGTCGTCGTCTGCCGTTCATAACCGGCCATCCTGGCCCAAGTTCGACTCAAATGGATCATTCGGGTTTGTCCGGCATCCCCGAAGAGACCTGACGAGGGCCCATGAGGGGGGTAAGCAGATGTTGCCGTTCTCGCAGATGCCGGTGATTGTTTAAGGTGCTCGGCATCGGAGGTGGCCATGAAGGTCGTGGGCAGTGCACTGCTCGGCGTGGAGCGCAAGCGGGTCTGGGACGCCCTGCAGGACCCCGGCGTCCTGGTGCGGACGATCCCCGGCTGCGAGCGGCTGGAGGAGACCGGCGCGGACGTCTACAGGATGACGGTGACGGCGGGCGTCGCCTCGTTCAAGGGCGTCTACCAGGGAGAGGTGGCCCTCGCCGAACCCGAGGAGCCGGAACGGTTCGTGCTGCGCGCCCACGGCCAGGGGGCCCCCGGCACCGTCGAGGCCACGGTGCAGGTGCGGCTCAGCGAGGCCGAGGGCGGCACCCGCGTCGACTACGAGGCGGAGGCCGTGGTCGGCGGCATGATCGGCGGTGTGGGCCAGCGCATGCTCGGCTCGGTGGCCAAGCGGACGGCCGGGGAGTTCTTCTCGGCCGTCGAGCGTCATCTCCTGTCCGGCCCGGTCGCGACGTCCGCCCCGGAGGCCGCGGAGCCCGCTGCGGCGGCCGTCGCCGTACCGGCGGGCGCGCAGGCCCGCGACGAGAGCCCGCTGGTCTTCACCCGGCCACGCGACGCGCGTGACACCCGTGGACGTGGCGCCTCCTGGCCGGTCCTCGCGGCGTTCGGCATGGGTGCGGGCATCGCGCTCGGCAGCGCCGTCATCGGCTGGCTGCTCGGCCGCCAGGGCCGCCACAGCTGATCCGGCAGGGGGACACACGGGAATCTCGGGGTCTCCCGCCTTGTTCGACTGTTCTGTGAAGGTCGAGATCTTTTCTGACGTCGTCTGCCCGTGGTGCTATATCGGGCACCGGCGCCTGGCGAAGGCCGTACGGCTCTATGAGGGGGAGGTCGAGGTCGTCCAGCGACCCTTCGAACTCGCCCCGGACGCGGTTTCCAACGGAGAGCCGACGTCGTCCGCGCTGGCGCGCAAGTTCGGCGGGCCGGACCGGGTGGCGCAGATGACGCGCCGGGTGACCGAGGTGGCCGCCGGGGACGGCCTGGAACTGAACTTCGATCGGGCGATCCACGCCAACACGTTCGAGGCCCACCGGCTGATCTGGCTGGCCGAGCGCGCCGGACGTGGCGGCGCCATGGCCGACCGGCTCTTCCGGGCGCACTTCGAGGAGGGGCTCGACGTCGGAGACGCCGCCACCCTCGCGAAACTCGCGGCGGAGGTCGACGTCGAGGACACCGGCGAGGGAGCCGAGCAGGTGCGCGCCGAGCTGGCCCGCGCCCGTGAGCTGGGCATCAGCGGGGTCCCGCTGTTCCTGTTCGAAGGCCAGTTCGCCGTTTCGGGCGCGCAGCCGGTCGAGACCCTGGTCGCCGCACTCCGCGAGGTTCGGGCGCGGACGGCGGTCACGTCGGTCCGGAACGAGGGCGACGGCTGCGACGACGGGTTCTGCGCCGTGTGACCCACGACGGTGGCAGGGAGTGACGACGGGATGCGGATTATTCGGCAGAGTGCGCCGGTTCTGCGGGTCGGTCCGGACAGGTAGACACTGAGCATGCCCAGCAGCGTCCGCATCGGGGTCGACACCGGAGGCACGTTCACCGACGTGGTCCTCGTCGACGAGGAGACCGGTCAGATCATCACGACCAAGACCCCATCGACTCCTGCCGATCCCGCAGAGGGGTTCATGGCAGCCGTGCACAAGGTGCTGGAGGCCCACGGCGGCGCCTTACCCCCCGGTGGCGACACCGGCCCCGACACCGGCCCCGACATCGACCTCGGCGTGGTGTCTGCGATCGTGCACGGCACGACCGTGGCCACCAACCAGCTCCTGGAGGACCGCGGCACCGCCGACCTCGGGTTCGTCACCACCGAGGGCTTCGAGTTCATCCTGGAGATCGCCAGGCAGAGCGTGCCGGACGGCTACGGCAACTCCTACTTCTGGGTGAAACCGCCGAGGATCGTCCCGGCGCACCGGGTCAAGACGGTGGGCGGACGGCTCGACCACCTCGGCCGGGAGGTCCGGCCGTTCGACGAGGCGCAGGCCGTGGAGGTGGCCCGCTGGTTCAGGGACCGCGGCGTCACCGCGATCGGGGTGTGCTTCCTGCACTCGTACGCCGACCCGTCGCACGAGCGGCGGATGCGCGAGGTGCTGGAGCGGGAGCACCCCGACGCCGTCGTGTCGCTGTCGAGTGACGTCCTGCGGGAGTACCGGGAGTACGAGCGTTCGGTCACCACACTGGTCGACGCGGCCGTCAAGCCGATCATGCGGCGGTACATCGCCAACCTGTCGCAGCGGCTCGGCCGCGGGTTCTCGGTCATGAAGAGCAACGGGGGCGTGCTGTCCGCGGCCGAGGTCGTGCACCAGCCGATCACCACGGTCCTGTCCGGCCCGGCGGCCGGCGCACTCGGCGCGGCACTGATCGCCGGCGTCGGCGGCCATTCCGGTGCCATCACGCTCGACGGCGGCGGCACCTCCACCGACGTCGCGGTGATCGTCGACGGTGAGCCGTCCCTCACCACGGAGGGCACCATCGGCCGCTACCCGTGCAAGATCCCCATGATCGACATCGTGACGGTGGGGGCCGGCGGCGGTTCGATCGCCTGGGTCTCGCCAGAGGGGACGCTCAAGGTCGGGCCGCGATCGGCCGGCGCCGACCCCGGCCCGATCTGCTACGGCAAGGGCGGCACCGAGGTCACCGTCACCGACGCCCACGTCTACCTCGGGCGGGTGCCCCCGCACCTGCTCGGTGGCGAGATCTCCCTCGACGTCGCGGCCGCCCGCTCCGGAATCGAGGCGCTGGCCGGCAAACTCGGCCTGACCCCCGAGCGCTGCGCCACCGGCATCCTGGAGATCAGCGCGTTCAACCAGTCGAACGCCATCCGCCAGATAACCGTCAAGCGCGGCCTCGACGTACGGGACTTCCCGATGGTCGCCTTCGGCGGATCCGGGCCGCTGCTGGCCTGCTCGCTGATCGACATCCTCGGGCTGCGCGCCGCGATCGTCCCGCCCGACCCCGGCAACGTCTCGGCGTTCGGCCTGCTCACCGTCGACGTGAAGAACGACTACGTCCGTACGCAGGTGTCCCGCGACCCCGCGCCCGAGTCCCTGCGGGAGATCTTCGCCGAGTTGGAGGCCGAGGCCGCCGCCGCGCTCACCCGTGAGGGCTTCGCCGACCACGTGTACGCGCGCACCGCCGACCTGCGTTACTTCGGTCAGGCGTACGAGGTGCGGGTGGCCGCCCCCGACGGCCCGGTGGACGAGGCGTGGCTCGCCGCCGTCACCGAGCGGTTCCACGCCGAGCACGAGCGGCTCTACGGGTACGGCTACCGCGACGATCCGCGGCACGCCGTCGAATGGGTCAACCTCCGGGTGTCCGGCATCGGCCCGATCACGCGTCCCACGATCGCGAGGCGGCCGCGCCAGGAGGACGAGCCGAGCCCGGTGAGCACCCGCGACGTGTTCTACGAGCAGTGGGGGCGCACGGTCATCTACCGCCGTGCCGATCTCGGCGCCGGCGCCGTGGTGCGCGGCCCGGCCGTCATCGAGGAGTACGGCTCCACCCTTCCGGTGCATCCCGGATTCACGGCGACCATGGACGACTTCGGCAACCTGCTGGTGGTGAGTGATAGTTGAACGGCACTGCCGACCCCATCCTCGTGGAGATCGTCGAGGGCACCCTCGCCTCCGTCGAGATGGAGGTGGAGACCGCCATCGCGCGGACCGCCAGGTCGCCGATGATCCGCGACGCGCACGACTTCCGCGCGGGCATCCACGACGTACGGCTGCGCAAGCTGACCGGCCGGTCCTACTCGGCGCTGGTGCAGCCGATCGTGCGGGACTTCCCGATCGAGACGATGCGCCCGGGCGACGTCTTCTTCCACAACGACGTCTACCTGTCCGAGGGCGGCATCGGACACCTGCCCGACCTGTGCGTCACCGTGCCGGTGTTCCACGCCGGCGAGGTTGTGGCGTTCGTCCAGGCGTTCGGTCACCACGACGACATCGGCGGAGCCGTACCGGGATCGATGCCCTCGCACGCGCGCAGCGCCTTCGAGGAGGGCCTCATGGTCCCCCCGATCAAGCTGTGGGACGGGGGAGTGCCCAACCGCGCCGCGCTGACGATCATGACGCGTAACTCCCGGATGCCCGACTCGCTCGCCGGCGACCTCGACGCGGAGTGCTCGGCCTGCCTCATGGGGGCGCGCCGGCTCGGCGAGCTGTTCGACCGGTACGGCAGGCAGGCCGTCGAGAGCTGCTTCGACGCGATCGTCTCGAAGACGACCGAGACCTTCCGCCGCGAGCTGCTGGCGAAGATCCCCGAGGGCGTGCACGTCTGGGAGGACTACGCCGAGCACGACGGCGTGGACGAGCCGCGGCTGCACACCCAGCGGATCACGCTGACCGTCGACCATGCCGCAGAAGCACCGCTGACCATCGACTTCACCGGCACCTCACCCCAGGCCAAGGGGCCGATCAACCACGCGGGCGACTACGCCGACGGGGTCTTCCTGAAGAAGTGGCTCGCCCCGATCCTGCGCAACCTCGCCGACACTCCGGAGCGGATGGCCGAGCTGGACGTCAACGAGGGCGTCGTGCCGCTCATCAAGATGGTCTTCCCGGAGAAGGGCACGCTGCTCACGCCGATCTTCCCGGCGCCGACCAACGCCCGCACGTTCGTCATCCTGCGGCTGCTGGGCGTGCTGGCCGGGGTGCTGGCCAAGGCGACCGGCGGCCGGATGCCCGCGGACCAGGAGACCATCCGCTACACCGGCGTGTACGGAGACTCCGACGACGGTCCGTACCTCATGCGCGAGGTGCTCGGCGGCGGCTCGGGCGGCCGGTGGTACGCCGACGGGGAGGACACGATCCACGTCGTGCCGGACTCGCGGAACATCCCCGTCGAGTTCGCCGAGGCCCGCTGGCCGCTGCGGGTCGAACGCCTGGGGCTGGCCGTCGACAGCGGCGGGCCGGGTGAGTTCCGGGGCGGCCTCGGCTACGACAAGCACATCCGCATGCTGCGCGACGCGTCGTTCATGTCGATCGCGGACCGGTCGATCCTGTCCTGCTGGGGTGTGAACGGCGGCCGGGCCGGGCGGCCCTTCGTCGTCACCGTCGGCGGGGTGGAGATGGAGGGCCTGGTCGACGACTTCCCGGTCAAGGCGGGAGATATCGTCAGGGTCCGCACCACCGGGGGCGGCGGCTGGGGCTCGCCGTACGACCGCCCGGCCGAACGGGTCGCGGCCGACGTGCGCGACGGCAAGGTCTCGTACGAGGGCGCCCGGGACGACTACGGCGTCGTGCTGTCGGGCCCGCGGGACGACCTGCGGATCGACGCCGAGGCGACCGAGCTGCTGCGGGCTGAGCTGCGCACCGCCGTGCCGGAGGACACCCCGTTCTTCGACCGCGGCCCCGGCTACCCCCGCCTGTCCGGCGGCCTCCCCTACGCCGAGGTGGACACGGTCTGACCCGCCCGGTTTCCGGCCTGCTACGGGCCGAGGTCATGAATGGGTGGCCGGAGGATGAGCCGCGCGCCTCCGGCGGCCGGCTCCTCGGCCTCCAGCGTGCCGCTGTGCCCGTGCGCGATATGGCGGGCGATCGCCAGGCCGAGGCCGGTCCCTCCCCGATCGCGGCTGCGGGCCGCGTCCACCCTGGCGACAGCCCCGAAAATCCGCTCCCGCTCGGATTCGGGAATTCCGGCGCCGTCGTCGCTGACCGACAGCTCAGCGAGAGTCCGATGTCGCCTCACCACGACCTCCACGCTCCGCCTCGCGGACCAGGAGAAACGGGAGGGTCGAGATCGGCCACGTGCCGTTGGGCGTCGTCGAGGAGGCCGGCCGGGCCGGGCGGCGGTCGAGCGTGATGGGAGCAGGATGATTCCACCGGCGTAAGTGGCGGGACGGGCATGAGGCGAGGGGCGATGACGGTGGCGGATGGTGTGCCGACGAGCGAATCGGGTGGTCCGGAAGACCTCGAGCAGGCCGCGACGATCTTCGCGGGCTTACGGCCGCGTCTGTTCGGCATCGCGTACCGGATGCTGGGCAGCTTCACCGAGGCCGAGGACCTGGTGCAGGAGGTCTGGCTGCGCTGGCAGAACTACGAGCGTGGCACGGTGGTCAACCCGGCCGCGTTCCTGGCCACGGCGATCACACGGCTGGCCATCAACGCCGTTCAGTCCGCACGTGTCCGCCGCGAGACCTATGTCGGCCCGTGGCTTCCCGAACCCGTCGACACCGGCGCCGATCCGCACCTCGGCGCCGAGCGGGACGAAGCGCTGGGATTCGCGGTCTTGCTTCTCCTGGAGAGGCTTTCGCCCAACGAACGCGCGGCCTACGTGCTGCGGGAGGCGTTCGACTATCCGTACCGGCAGATCGCCGAGATCATCCAGCTCAGCGAGGCGGCCGTCCGGCAACTGGTCAGCAGGGCGCGCAAACACGTGCGCACCGGACGCCGCGCGCCGGTGACCGGAGCCGAACAACGCAGGCTGCTGAGGGCCTTCGTCGCCGCGGCCCGCTCCGGAGACCTGGCCGCGCTGGAGGAACTCCTCGCCGCCGACGTGACCAGTTACTCCGATGGCGGCGGCGCCGTCCGGGCCTCTCGCATCCCCGTGGTGGGCGCGCTCCGGGTGGCGAGGTACGTCAGGGCGTTCGCGGCCCATTTCTGGGCCGGGGTCGAGGTGAAGTGGGGGAGCGCGAACGGACAGGCATGCGCTCTGCTCTGCCGTGACGGCGTGGTGTTCACGGTGCTCACGGTCGACGCCTCAGCCGAGGGCATCGACCGGGTGCTGTGGATGATGAACCCCGACAAGATCATGGCGGTGTCCGCCGTGGGCTGAGCGCCGTCCATGCCGCCTCGGACGATCGGGTCCGATGATGGACCCCTCCGTCATCGAATTGTGATGAATCGACAGCACAGTGTAACCATCCCTGTCATGCTTGGAGCACCAACCCGGCCGGGCGAGAAGGGGGCGGAGATGACCGCGCGGCACTACTGCGCCAGGACCCAGGACGGCTACCACCTCGACGATCCCTCGCATGTGGCGCTCGTCGTGTTGATAGACGAGCTGAACCATGTGGACAACACGTTCATGACCGTCCAGCCCGACGGGGCGGGCGCCGGCTGGCGCGCATCGGTGTCGCTGCGGCGGGACGAGACCTACGAGATCGTCTTCCAGGACGATTCGGGGAGGGCCCGTGAGGCCGTCACCCTCACCGCCTCCGACGCGGTCGCGAACACGCTGTCCCGGTGGCTGGCCGCCCGCGTCCCCGATGTGACCCGCTGATCGAACCACGAGGGGGACCGCGTGGGTGATTGACCGCGGCGACCGTGGGTAACGGTATCCGGATAAGCCGGTAAAACCGCCGGCGTACGGGGGGTGACGACACAGATGCCGTCGATTATGGAGCGGATCAGGAACTACCTGAACAGCCAGGCGGGCCGTCAGCACCGCGACAAGGCCAGGACGATGACCCGCGACCCGCACACGAGGCAGCGCCTGCGCCATTTCGTGGACCAGTGGCGGGGGCAGCGGCACCGGCACTGAGCCGGAGACCTGAGGGAAGGCGGCGCGGACGTCCATATCCGGCCAAAAACGCTGGGGGTTCCTTGGCACACCGCGGGAGTGTCGATCCCGCAGGTGACCTGGCAGGCTGTGGCATGAAGACCGAAACCGGTTCTTCGTGGCGCAACACCTGGAGGCTGAACCGTGCAGGGACCCCTCAGCGGCATCGTCGTTCTGGATCTGTCTCGTGCCCTGGCCGGACCCCACGGGGCGCAGATGCTCGGCGACCTGGGCGCTCACGTGATCAAGGTGGAGCATCCTTCGGGGGACGAGTCGCGGGGATGGGGACCGCCGTTCGTCGGCCCTGATCAGAATATTTCCACCTATTTCCTGGCGGCCAACCGCAACAAGCGGTCCATCACGGTCGACATGAAGTCCGACGAGGGTCGCCGGCTCATCGAACGGCTGGTACGGCACAGCGATGTGCTGATCGAGAACTTCCGCACCGGCGTGCTGGACCGCCTGGGCCTGCCGGTCGGTCGGCTGCACGAGCTGAACCCGCGCCTGGTGATCTTGTCGATCACCGGGTTCGGGCATGACGGCCCCGAGGGCGGCCGGCCGGGGTACGACCAGATCGCCCAGGGGGAGGCCGGCCTGATGTCGCTGACCGGGCCGTCGCCGGAGGAGCCGTACCGCGTCGGCGCCTCGATCGCCGACCTGCTGGCCGGCATCCACGGCGCGTACGGCGTGGTCGCCGCGCTGTACGAACGCGAGCGGACGGGGCGTGGCCGGGTCGTCCGGACGTCCCTGCTGGCCTCGGTGGTCGGGGTGCACTCCTACCACGGCACGGCCTGGACGGTCGGCGGCAAGGTGCCCGGCGCCGGCGGCAACCATCACGTGTCGATCGCACCGTACGGAGCCTTCCGCTGCGCGGACGGAATGATCCAGATCGCGGTCGCGAACGAGGGCCAGTGGCGCAAGGTGGCCGAGCTCTTGGACATCGATCCCGAAGTCACGAAATATGCGACGAATAGGGATAGGTTCGCGCATCGGGACGAGCTGATCGCGGACATCGAGAAGGCGCTGGCGGCGCACGGCCGGGCGCACTGGCTGGCCGCGCTCGGCGAGCTGGGCGTGCCGGCCGGCGCGATCCGGTCCATCGACGAGGTCTACGCCTGGGACCAGGTCCGCTCCCAGGGCCTGCTGGTGACCGTCGACCATCCGGTCCTCGGCCCGATCGAGCTGCCCGGCCCGCCGCTGCGCTTCGAGACACCGGACGACGCCCGCGCCGATGTCCCGCACTCCCACACACCGCCTCCGGCGCTCGGCCAGGACAACGACGCCGTGCTCGACTGGCTGCGCGAGCGCGAGCAGGCGGCGGAGGGACGCCAGGAGTGAACCGGTCAGAGCAGACGAACCGCCGGGAACGTGCGAAGCGGCCGGACGCCCGCACGTTGATCTCCCGTGTCCTCGACCCAGGTTCGTGGCGGTCGTGGGACGAGCCGCTCGTGGAGCGGGCCGCCCCCGGCACGCCGTACGCCGATGACCTGGCGGCGGCCAGGGCCAGGAGCGGATATGACGAATCGGTGATCACGGGGGAGGGGACGCTGGCCGGTCGCCGGGTCGCGATCATGGCCTGCGAGTTCTCCTTTCTGGCCGGCTCGATCGGGGTGGCGGCGGCCGAGCGCCTGGTCAGGGCCGTGGAGCGGGCGACCGCCGAGCGGCTGCCGCTGCTCGCGGCCCCCGCCAGCGGCGGCACCAGAATGCAGGAGGGCGCCCTCGCCTTCGTCCAGATGGTGAAGATCACGGCAGCCGTGGCCGCCCATCGTGCCGCCGGCCTGCCGTACGTCGTCTATTTGCGCCACCCGACCACCGGCGGGGTGTTCGCCTCGTGGGGCTCGCTCGGTCACGTCACGGCGGCCGAGCCCGGCGCGCTGATCGGCTTCCTGGGGCCGAGGGTGTTCGAGGCGTTGTACGGCTACCCGTTCCCGGAGGGCGTGCAGGTGGCGGAGAACCTGTTCGCCAACGGCCTGGTGGACGCCGTGGTGTCGGCCGAGGACGTCCGCGAGGTCGCCATCCGCGCTCTCGCCGTGCTGTCCGCGCCCACCGACGGCCTGGACCGTGACATCGACAGGGGGCCGGAACCGGAGGAGGCGGACGCCGACGTGCCGGCCTGGGAGGCGATCACCCGCTCGCGCGACGCCGACCGGCCGGGGGTGCGGGCCCTGCTCAAGCTGGCCGCCCACGACGTCACCCCGCTGCACGGCACCGGGACCGGCGAGGAGGACCCCGGCCTGCTGCTCGCACTCGCCCGGTTCGGCACGGCCCCGGCCGTCGTGCTCGGTCAGGACTGGGGGCGCCAGCGGGCGGCGGGCCCGCTCGGCCCGGCCGGGCTACGGGTCGCCCGGCGCGGGATGCGTCTCGCCGCCGAACTGGGGCTCCCGCTGGTGACGGTCATCGACACGCCGGGCGCGGCCCTGTCGAAGGCGGCCGAGGAGGGCGGCCTGGCCGCCGAGATCGCCCGCTCACTGGCCGACCTCGTCATGCTCGAAGCGCCCACCGTGTGTCTTCTGCTCGGGGAGGGCGCGGGCGGCGCGGCGCTGGCCCTGCTGCCCGCCGACCGGGTCGTCTGCGCGCAGCACGGCTGGCTGTCCCCGCTCCCGCCCGAGGGCGCCTCGGCGATCATGCATCGGACCGTCGACTTCGCCCCGCGGATCGCCGAGGCCCAGGGCGTACGGGCGACCGACCTCAAACGGGACGGCATCGTCGACCGGATCGTCCCGGAGTGTCCGGACGCCTCGGTCGAACCGGAGGAGTTCTGCCGCCGCGTGGCAAGGACGCTCGAATACGAGATCATCGGTCTGCTGGGGCGGACCGCGAGCGAACGCCTCGCCGCCCGGTTCGCCCGCTACCGGTCGCTCGGCTCCGCCTGACCGTCCGCTTCTCCGTCGCCCGAGTCCCGGCCGCCCGGCTGCTCGGCGCCGGTGGTCGGGACGGGCACCCGCTCGACGCGGATCGCGTGGACCTCCTCGCGCGGCACCACGACCTCATAGGCGCCGTGGTCGACGAGCCAGTAGCCGATGGTCTCCGCCCTCGTGCCACTGTGCCCGAGGTAGGCGATGTGCAGGCCGCCCTCCTCGTCCGTGCCGTCGCCGTCGTCCTCGTCCAGCACCAGGCACGGCTCGCCGCCGAACGCGCCGACCGTGCGCAGCAGGGTCAGTGACTCCAGATCGGACCGGCGCACCCGGAGCCGCCAGTAGCTCCCGGCCCGGGTGAAGCCGTCCTGCGCCGACTCGCTGAACAGCACCACGTCGTCGCCGCCGGGTCCGATGGCAGCGGCGAAGCTCCGGTTCCGGTAGCCGGCGACGAAGCCCAGCCCGACGGGCTCGATCCGTTCCGTCTCGCTCATCACGCGGGCCGCCAGGTGAGTCCGTCGTAGTCGGCGAACCGGCGTTCCCCGGCGCCGGTCAGGTGCACGATCTCGGCCCCGGCCGGGATCGGCATGGGCATCGTGTGGAACTGCGGCACCACATGCTCGCGCGAGGTGGTGAACCCGTTGCCCGTGAACGGCGGTGCATCGCTCCAATCCCCGCCCATGTGCTCGCCGTACGGCACGACGTAGGTGTCGATGTCCCGCGCTTCCCACCGCATGATGTACAACTCGGGCACCTCCGGGGTC
>BCRI01000063.1 GCA_001552515.1 Sphaerimonospora mesophila NBRC 14179 = JCM 3151 | reverse complement strand
GAACGTGCGCCAGTAACCGGCGCCGTCGATCGCGGCGGCCTCGTCGAGCTCGCGCGGGAGCGTCCTGATGAACTGGACCATCAGGAAGATGAAGAACGAGTCGTGGGCCAGGAACTTCGGCAGGACCAGCGGCCAGATCGTGTTGATCATGTCGAGCTTGGCGAACATGATGTACTGCGGCACGATCACCACGTGCAGCGGCAGCATGATCGAGCCCAGCATGATCGTGAACCACAGCTTCTTCAGCGGGAAGTTCAGCCGGGCGAAGGCGTAGGCCGCCATCGAACAGGCCACCAGGTTGCCGACGACCGACAGCGCCGTCACCACCGCCGAGTTCCACAGGTAGTAACCGAACGGATGAGCGAGCGCGTTCCAGCCCTCGGTGAAGTTCTCGAAGGTGATCTCGCTGGGGATCAGGCCGGGCTCACGGAAGATCATTTCCTCCGGCTTGAGCGCGCTGGAGATCATCCACAGCAGCGGGTAGAGCATGACCAGGCCGAAGCCGACCAACATCAGGTGCTTGGCACCTCTGGAGACGCGGCGCCGGTACAGGACCGGCAGATGCCTACTTGCTGTCGCCATAGAAGACCCAATACTTGGACGCGAGGAAGTTGACCCCGGTCAGACCGGCGATGATGAGGACGAGGACCCAGGCCAGCGCAGCGGCGTAGCCCATGTCGTAGTGCTTGAAGCCGTTGAGGTAGAGGTAGAGCGTGTAGAAGAGCGTCGCGTCGTTCGGGCCGCCCCCGCCGTTGCTCACGATGAACGACTGGGTGAACGACTGGAAGGACTTGATCACTTCGAGCACGAGGTTGAAGAAGATGATCGGCGTGAGCAGCGGCAACGTGATCGATCTGAACCGCTGGAACGTCCCCGCCCCGTCGATCGCGGCCGCCTCGTAGTAGCTGCTCGGGATCTGCCGCAGGCCGGCCAGGAAGATGACCATCGGGGCGCCGAACGTCCAGACGTGCAGCAGGATCAGGGTGCCGAGCGCGGTGTCCGGGTCGTTGACGTAGCTGCTGCCCTGGATGCCGAACACGGCGAGCGCCGCGTTGATCAGACCCTCGGCGCCGAAGATCTTCCGCCAGAGGATGGCGATCGCGACGCTGCCGCCGAGCAGCGAGGGCAGATAGTAGATCGACCGGTAGAAGGACAGGCCCCGCAGCCCGCGGTCCAGCAGCAGCGCCAGCGCGAGGGCGAAGGCGAGTTGCAGCGGCACCGAGACGACGACGTAGATCGTGGTGACCTTCAGCGAGGTCCAGAACCGCTGGTCGGCGCCGAACATCCTGGAGTAGTTGTCCGCGCCGATCCACTTCGCCTCTTCGAGCAGGCTGTAGTCGGTGAAGGACAGGTAGAGCGAGGCCGCGATGGGACCGACCGTGATCAGGAACAGGCCCACGAACCACGGCGTGAGGAACAGGTAGGCCGCCCATGCCTCGCGGCGGGAACGGCTGACGCTCCCCGAAGGTTCGCTTCCGGAAGCGGGTGCCGCGACCGCGGGCTTCGGCGACGGCGAATCGACTCGAGGGACCTCCGACACAGATCCGGACCGAAGCTCGCGTGATTCGGTCGTCATCACGGGACCTCCCGATGAGACGTGATGGATTGGGCGCTTTCCTATAGCCCAGAGGAAACGTTCGTCAACCCTTTGCAGGCGTTATCTCGGCGTTATCGATATGTCGAGATCTATGTTTATGCAGATAGCAGGGTTGGTGGCTATCCCCGGCGAGTGGGAAAGTTATCGACTTGGCGACCGTCTTATTACAAGCGGTTGCAGTGATGGACGGGCGGTCGTGGACGACCGGACGACTCCGTGAACGGTCGGGAGCGCGCCGGCGCCGGGAAGACCGGCGGGCGCGGCGCGCCTCCCGTACGGACCCTGTCCGGCCCGGGTCACGACCTGGATCGGCACACGGTCAGCTCACGAACCGGTAGGTGGTGGTGGAGACATGCTCCTCCCCCGGTCTGAGCACGGTCGAGGGGAAGTCGGGCCGGTTCGGCGAGTCGGGGAAGTGCTGCGTCTCCAGGCAGAGCCCGGCGTGCCTGCCGTACGGCGTGGCGACGCCGTCCAGCATGTGCCCGGTGTAGAACTGGACGCCCGGCTCGGTGGTCGTCACCTCCATCGCCCGGCCGCTCACCGGTTCCGCCACCCGCATCACGCCGCCGGGGCGCAACACGTAGCAGTGGTCGTAGCAGCCGTCGAGCCGCGCCCCCACCGCCATGGGCCGGGTGAAGTCGTACGGCGTGCCCGCCACCGGCGTGGGCGCCCCGGGCAGCGGGATCTTCCCGGCGTCGACCGGCAGGTAGTGGTCGGCCTCGATGGTAACGACGTGATCGCGTACGTCACCCGAGCCGGCGAGGTTGAAGTAGGAGTGGTTGGTCAGGTTGAGCACGGTGGCCGCGTCGGTGGTGGCGTGGTAGTCGATCCGCAGCTCGTCGCGCTCGGTGAGGGTGTAGGTGACCGAGGTGGTGAGCGTGCCCGGGTAGCCCTCCTCGCCGTCCGGGCTGACGTAGCTCAGCCGTACGGCACGCTCGCCGTCCGCTTCGGCCCGCCAGATCCGCTTGTCGAACCCCGTCCGCCCGCCGTGGAGGCTGTTCCCGTTGTCGTTGCGCGGCAATTGATGGCGGACGCCGTCGAGGGTGAAGCGGCCGCCCGCGATGCGGTTGCCGTACCGGCCGACCAGGGCGCCGAAGTAGCGGCTGCGCTGGAGGTAGTCGGCCACGGTGGGCAGGCCGAGGACGACATCGGTCCCGTCGGGCAGCTCGACGGACTGGATGATCGCGCCGAGGGTCAGGATCCCGACCCGCATCCGGCCGTTCGCCAGGACGTGCCGGTCCACGGTCTCTCCGGCGGGTGTAGCCCCAAATCTCACGGTTGACTCGCTCTCTGAATCGATTCCCTGATCGCCGGAGCCGGACTCCCGCTCGGCGGCGGTGGGGTGGCGGCCGCGCCCGCGGCGACGGCGGCACCGTAACGCAAGCGGTCGTACCTGTACCAGCGTCCAGTCCAGGAAATCACCGTCGGCACTGCGACCGGTTGCGCGCCCTCCAATTGACGTTGGACACGAAATAGCAGGTCAACCACATCACCGAATTGAACACTTGACGTTTCGAGCGGTTAGCGACACAGTTTGGTGCAACTGGTTGCAGACTCCGAGTCCCTCGGGGACTGCCAGAAGGGATAGACACTTGTGAGCAGAACTCTTGTCACCGGGAGCGCCGGGCGCCTCGGGCGCAGCGTCGTGTCCGCGCTCGCCGCGGCCGGCCACGAGGTGATCGGTGTGGACCGGGCGCCGGGCACCCCCGCCGACGCCGCCGCCGCCCTCCCCGCAGACCTCGCCGACCTCGGCGAGGCCTACGAGGTGATCGCCCGGTTCCGGCCCGACACGGTCGTGCATCTGGCCGCCATCGCGACTCCGTTCAGCCGCAGCGACCTGGTGACGTTCCGCACGAACTCGCAGCTGGCCTTCAACATGTGCGACGCGGCCGTGGCGCTGGGCGTGCGCAAGATGATCGTGGCGAGCAGCCCGACCGTCATCGGGTACGGCTCGCCGACCGGCTGGACCCCCGCCTACCTGCCCATCGACGAGGACCACCCGGCCCAGCCGTGGAACGCCTACAGCCTGTCCAAGCTGGTCGCCGAGGAGACGATGCGCTCCTTCGCCCGTACGGCCGAGACGAAGATGGCCGCGATACGGCCCTGCTTCGTGATCGCGCCGGAGGAGTGGGAGGGGGCGCCGACCCAGTCGGGGCACACGATCGCCGAGCGGCTGGACCGGCCGGACATCGCCGGTGTCTCGCTGTTCAACTACATCGACGCCCGCGACGCGGCCGACCTGCTGCTCACCCTGCTCGACCGGCTGCCCGACCTGCCCAACGGCGAGGTCTTCTTCGCCGGCGCGGCGGACGCGCTGGCCCGCGAGCCGCTCGCGGAGCTGCTGCCGCGGGTCATCCCTTCCACCGCCGCCTTCGCGGCCGCCCTCACGGGCACCACCCCCGCCTTCTCCTCGGCCAAGGCCGAGCGGCTGCTCGGCTGGCAGGCCAAGCGCAGCTGGCGAACCGAGCTGACCTGAGCACCACGCCGTCTTCCGGACGCCGAGCCCTCCCGAAAGGATCATCGATCATGAACCTCAGCGGGGTCCCGCTCCTCCCCGTGCCGCCTCTCGACGGCCCGGGCCTCACCCTGGTGTCCCTATGATCAAGGACCTGAGGACCACGCCGCGTACGATGCCGCTGCGTCGCCCGTGGGGTGCTGACGTGCGGTACAACCACGTGATCGTGTGCGAGATCACGCTGGAGGACGGACGGACCGGCACCGGCTTCTCCTGGACGCCGCAGATCGGGGCTGAGGCCGTACGGGCTCTGCTGGAGCACGACATCAGGGACGCGCTGATCGGTCTCCCGGCCCACCCCGAGCTGGTGTGGGACCGGCTCTCCCGGCACCTGAGCGAGGCCGGGCGCGGCGGCCTGACCACGATCGCGATGGCCGGGGTCGACCTGGCGCTGTGGGACCTGCGCTGCGGGGAGTCCTCCCTGGTGGACGTGCTCGGGCCGCGCCGCGGGAGCGTCCCGGTGTACGGCAGCGGCGTGAACCTGCACTATTCGCTCGAGGAACTGGTCGAGCAGGCCCGGCGCTGGCGCGCCGCGGGATATCCGGCCGTCAAGATCAAGGTCGGCAGGCCCGAACCGGCCGAGGACGTCGAGCGGGTCGCCGCGGTCCGCGAGGTCATCGGCCCCGGCACGCTGCTGATGATCGACGCCAACCAGCGGTGGGATCTGCACCGGGCCCGCCGCGCCATCGCCGCGCTCGCGCCGTACGACCCGCACTGGATCGAGGAGCCGCTGCCGGCCGACGACGTCGCCGCCCACGTGGAGCTGCGCCGGAGCATCGGCGTGCCGGTGGCGGTCGGAGAGAACGTCTACACCGTCCACGGCTTCCGCGACCTCCTCACGGCGGGCGCGTGCGACGTGGTCCAGCCCAATGTGGTCAGGGTCGGCGGGATCACCCCGTTCCTGCGCATAGCCGAGCTGGCGCGGGCCTTCGACGTCCCGGTCCACCCTCATCTGCTGACCGAGCTGTCGGGGCAGCTCGCGCTGACACTGCACCATCCGGCCATGGTCGAGCTGGTCGAGGACGCCTCCCTGTCCGACCTCGGGCTGCTCGCCGAGCCGTACCCGGTGGAGATCGGCGGCGCGGAGCTGCGCTCGGGCGGACAGGCGGGGCTGGGGCTGACATGGGCGAGTTGACCAGGGTCGTGCTCGCGGGCGCGTACGGCCACGGCCGCTCGCACCTGGAGAACCTGCGCGGGCTGGCCGCCCGGGGACTGGTGGAGCTGGCCGGGGTCTGCGACGTGCGCCCGGTGGAGGCGGAGCGGCTGGACGGCCTCGGCACTCCCGAGCAGGCGCGTCCCGACGGCCTGTCCGAGCTGATCGAACGCACCGGTGCGGAGATCACGATCCTGTGCACGCCCATCGACACCCACGACGACCTCGCGGTGACCGCGCTGCGCGCGGGCTCCCACGTGCTGCTGGAGAAGCCGCCCGCGGCGTCGCTCGCCGGATTCGAGCAGATCGCCGTGGCCGCCGAGCGGAGCGGGCTGGCCTGCCAGGTCGGCTTCCAGAGCCTCGGCTCAGCCGCGATCCCCGCGCTGCGCGAGCGGATCGCCTCCGGCGCGCTCGGCGAGATCCGGGGCATCGGGGTGGCGGGCGCGTGGGAACGGCCGGCCGACTACTTCACCCGTTCGCCCTGGGCCGGCCGCCGCCGGCTGAACGGGCGGGCGGTGATGGACGGCGCGCTCACCAACCCGTTCGCACACGCCACCGCCACCGCGCTCGCGGTCGCCGGAGCCGAGGAGCGGGGCGTGATCGCCTCGGTCGAGCTCGAGCTGTTCCACGCCAACCCGATCGAGTCGGACGACACCGCCGCTGCCCGCATCCACCTGGCGAACGGCCAGGTGATCACGGTGGCCGTGTCGCTGTGCGCGACCGGGCGGTCCGAGCCGTACCTGATCGTGCACGGGTCGGCGGGCACGGCCCGGCTGACCTACACCACCGACGACCTCGACGGGACGGTCCACCCCCGGGTGAACCTGCTGGAGAACCTGATCGAGCACGTCAGGAACGGCGCGGAACTGCTCGTGCCGCTCCCGCGCACCGGCGCCTTCATGGAGTTCCTCGAGGCGGTGCGACTGGCGCCCGACCCGCTGCCGATCGCGGCGGAGCACCAGACGATCCACGCCGACCGGCGCGAGCTTCCCGGCGTCAGGGAGTTGACGGACCGAAGCGCCCGGCGGCTGGCCCTCTTCTCCGAGCTGAGCTCGGAGCCGTACGCGGCATGGGCGACGGCGCGGCCGACCACCTGGCGCCCACCGGCGGCGGGCACGACCTCACCGGACCCACAGGCGGCCGGAACGACGGCGCGGGATCCACAGGCGGCGGACACGCGGACACTGCGGGTGACCGGGACGCCGGTGGCCTCCTACGTATGGCGGCCCGACCTGCCGGCGACCGACGCGCCGCGACCGTACCTGCACCCGGTGCGGACGCTCGCCGGCGTGCGGGTGACCGAGTTACGCCCCGCCGACCACGTCCATCACCTGGGCGCCGGCCTGGCCGTCGCGGACGTCGGCGGGGTGAACTTCTGGGGTGGCAGGACCTTCGTCCGCGACCGGGGCCCGGTCTGGCTGGGCGACCACGGCCGGCAGCGGCACGACGCCTTCGAGGAGTGCGAGGGCGGGTTCCACGAGGAGCTGACGTGGCTCGGCCCCGACGGCGCGACCATCGCCGGGGAGCGGCGGACCGTCCTGGCCGGGCCGGTGCAGGCGGGCGGCGCGTGGGCGCTGGACTTCGCCTTCACGCTCACCGTACGCGAGCCGCTGGAGATCAGGAGCTCGGCGTGCAAGGGACGGCCGGGCGCCGGATACGGCGGGTTCTTCTGGCGCGCGCCCAAGGACGCGTCGAACCCGGCCGTGTTCACCGGCGAGGCGGAGGGCGAACGCGACGTTCACGGCAGCCGCTCCCCCTGGCTGGCGCTGGTGTCCGACGCCTGGAGCCTGGTCTTCGTACAGGCCGGTCCGGTGGACCCGTGGTTCGTGCGGGTGGCGGAGTACCCCGGCGTGGGTCCCGCGCTGGCCTGGGACCGGCCGCTGCCCGTCACGGACACGCTGACCCGCCGAGTGATCACCGTCGTGGTGGACGGGCGGCTCGACCGGGCCGCCGCCGCGTCACTGGCGCGATCGGTCGGCACGGCACACCCCGGGAGCCCCGGGTGACCGGCCTCCCCCACCGTCAAGAAATCCGACGCCGACTCCACCGCTGAGACCGATCAGGAGACCTGTATGACCGTCTGGAGCATCGACGCACGCTCGGGCGAGCGCCGCCGCGGCTTCCCCACCACGGGCGCGGAGGAGGTCGAGCTCGCCTGCCGGCGGGCCGACGCGCTGCTCCCGCGCCTGGAGGAGGCCGGGCCACAGGGGCGGGCCGCGCTGCTCGAGGCCATGGCGGACGCGCTGGACCATCGGGTGGACGCCCTGGTCGCCGCCGCCGACGCCGAGACCGCGCTCGGCGTCGGCCGCCTGACCGGCGAGGTCGCCCGCACCAGCGGCCAGCTTCGGCTCTTCGCCGAGGTGCTGCGCGAGGGCGCCTTCCTCGACGTACGGCTCGACGCCGCCGACTCGGTCAGGCCGGACCTGCGCCGGATGAACATTCCGGTCGGCGTGGTCGGCGTCTTCTCCGCGAGCAACTTCCCCTTCGCCTTCAGCGTCGGCGGCGGCGACACCGCGAGCGCCCTTGCGGCCGGCTGCCCGGTCATCGTCAAGGCGCACTCCCTCCATCCGGAGACCTCGGAGCTCACCCTGGCCGCTCTCCGGGAGGGTGCCCGTACGGCCGGCCTTCCCGCCGAGGTGGTCCAGCTCGTGCACGGCCGCGAGGCCGGGACCGCGCTGGTCACGCACCCCCTGGTCCGGGCGGTCGGGTTCACCGGGTCGATCCCGGCCGGACG
This sequence comes from Sphaerimonospora mesophila NBRC 14179 = JCM 3151, assembly GCA_001552515.1. Classification (GTDB taxonomy): domain Bacteria; phylum Actinomycetota; class Actinomycetes; order Streptosporangiales; family Streptosporangiaceae; genus Sphaerimonospora; species Sphaerimonospora mesophila. Next base: position 32,146 of record BCRI01000063.1, on the reverse strand, counting down.
CCTCCTCTACGACCTGGCCAAGAGCCGTCCCGAGCCGATCCCCTTCTACGGCGAGCTGGGCAGCCTCAACCCGCTCATCGTCACCCCCGGCGCGGCGGCCCGCCGTACCGAGGAGATCGCGGCGGGTCTGGTGGCCTCGGTGACGCTGGGCGCCGGGCAGTTCTGCGTCAAGCCGGGGCTGGTCCTGGCCCCGCGGGGCGACGCACTGGTGGAGGCGATGGCGCGGCACTTCGCCGAGCTCGGCCCGCAGGTGCTGCTCGGCGACGGCATCAGGGAGAGCTTCGAGGCCGGCGCCGGCGAGCGGGAGGCGCTGCCCGGCCTGCGCGTCGCCGCCAGCGGGCGGACCGGCGGCGACCGGGAGGTGACGGCCCGGCTGCTGACCGGGCACGTCTCCGCCCTGGCCGCCTCCGAGCTGCTGCTCGAGGAGTGCTTCGGACCGATGACCGTCGTGCTCGCCTACGACGACGAGGAGGAGCTGCTCCACGCCCTGGCCGCGACCCCCGGCAATCTGACCGCGACACTGCACAGTGAGCCCGAGGAGGAGAAGCTGGCGGCCCGGCTCATGGCGGTGATGCGGGCCCGGGCCGGGCGGCTGGTCTTCGACGCCTACCCGACCGGGGTCGCCGTCGGCTGGGCGCAGCAGCACGGCGGCCCCTACCCGGCGACCACGGAACCGTCGACCACCTCGGTCGGCACCGCGGCGATCTTCCGGTTCCTGCGGCCGGTCGTCTACCAGAACTGCCCGACGCACCTGCTCCCCGAGGCGCTGCGCGACGACAACCCGTGGCGGCTTCCCCGGCGGGTGAACGGCGAGCTCACGCTGCCCTGACCGGGCCCCCGCTTCAGGGGGCCGCCGATCGGAATCGTCGCGAGAGCCGCGGCTCAGCCGCCGGTCATTCTCCGTGCCATGGCGTCACCGGCCTCGACCAGCCATTTCGCCGGGTCGTCCAGCGCGGCGCCGACCGACCCGGCGAGGTCGGCGAGTGAGACCGCCTCCGACACCGTCACCGGCACCGGACCCGCCATCTGACCGGCGACGACGCCGACCCGCACCGCGGCCTGCCCGGCCTGGTCCAGCAGCGAGCCGACGACCTTGCCGGTCAGCGAGGTCTCGTCGAAACATCCCTCACCGGTGATGACGACATCGGCGTCGGCGAGCGCTTCCGGCAGCCCGACCAGCGCGGCGATCGTCCGGGCGCCCGGCATGATCTGCGCGCCCCACAGCGTGGCCAGGCCGTAGGAGGTGCCGCCGGCGGCGCCCGCCCCCGGCTGGTCGGGATCTCCGCCCGCCACCGCCGCGAGCCGTCGCAGTGCCCGGTCCAGCAGGTCGACCTCGCCCGGTCGCGCGCCCTTCTGCGGGCCGTACGTCGCCGCGGCTCCGGCCGGCCCGACCAGCGGCGCCGTCACGTCCACCAGCAGCCGCGTCCCGCCGGGGGGTGGCGGGAGCAGGTCGCCGGTGTCGATGCGGGCCAGGTCGAGGAGCGCGGCGCCGCCGAGCGGTAGATCACGGCCGCGTCCGTCGAGCAGCCGCAGGCCCAGTGCGCGCAGGGCGCCCGTACCGCCATCGGTCGACGCCGACCCGCCCAGCCCGATGACCAGGCGGGAGGCGCCGGCGTCGAGGGCCGCGCGCATGACCACGCCGAGCCCGTAGGTGTGGGCGCCGAGCGGGTCCGGGCCGCGCATGAGCGGCAGCCCGCTGGACTGGGCGAGTTCGAGGACGGCCGACCCGTCGGGCAGCAGCGACCAGGCGGCGGAGACCGGCCGGCCGTCCGGTCCGGGCGCCGTCACCGTCCTGCGCTCACCCGCCGGCAGCGCCGCCGCGAAAGCGTCGATGACCCCCTCGCCGCCGTCGGCGAGGGGAAGCAGGCGCACCTCGTCGGCGGGCCGCCGGGCGAGCCAGCCCCGCGCGAGCGCGCGTGCGGCGTCACCGGCCGCCAGGCTGCCCTTGAACGAGTCCGGTGCCATGACGACCCGCATCAGCCCTCCAGTACCAACCGGATGTAGCGCTCCTTCATCGTGGCCAGCACCTCGTCGAGGTCGGTCGCCCACACCTCGGCGTTGAAGATCTCGACCTCGATGTCGCCGGTGTACCCGGCCTGCGCGACCGCCCGCGTGAACGGCGGAAACTCGATGTGGCCGTCGCCCATCATGCCGCGGCCGAGCAGCACGTCGGCCGGGAGCGGGGTGAGGAAGTCGCACACCTGGAAGGCCGCGATGCGGGCGCCCGCCCGCGCGATCTGCGTCCACACCTCGGGGTCCCACCAGACGTGGAACGTGTCGACGACGACCCCGACCTGCTCGACCGGGAACCGCTCGGCGATGTCGAGCGCCTGCTTCAGGGTCGACAGGACGGCCCGGTCCGCGCAGTACATCGGATGCAACGGCTCCAGGGCCAGGCGCACCCCCCGCTCCGCGGCGTACGGGGCCAGCTCGGCCACCGCGTCGGCCACCCGCCGCCGCGCGCCGGGCAGGTCACGGGAACCGGCGGGCAGCCCGCCGACGACCATGACCAGGCAGTCCGTGCCGAGGGCGACCGCCTCGTCGACGGCCCGCCGGTTGTCGTCCAGCGCGGCGCGGCCCGCGTCACCGGACTCGGTGAGGAAGCCGCCGCGGCACAGCGACGACACGCGGATCCCGGCGTCGGCGACGATCTTCGCGGCGGCCCGCACCCCGGCCTCGGCCACCGGCCCGCGCCACAGCCCGATCGCCGGGATGCCGGCCCGCACGCAGCCCTCGACGGCCTCCCGCACCGACCAGGGCTTGGTGGTCATCTGGTTGAGCGACAGCCGCGCCAGGCGTGGATCGCCGTCCGCCACACCGGTGTCGATCCCCGTCTGCCCGGCCATCACGCGATCACCCCGGCGACCGACAGGTACCGCGTCATGCGCGCGGCCGCCAGATCGGGGTCGAGCAGCAGGCCGGCGGCGTCGGCGAGGCGGAACGTCCGCACCAGATGCGGAACGCCGCGCCCGCTGTGCAGGCCGCCGACCATGGTGAACCCGGGCTGGAGACCGTTGAGCCAGGAGAGGAAGGCGATGCCCGTCTTGTAGTACTGAGTCGGCGGGGCGAAGACATGCCGTGACAGCGGGACGGTGGGGTCGAGGATCTCCCGGAACCCCGCCTCGTCGCCGGCGTCGAGGCGCGTCAGCGCCGCCGACGCGGCCGGTGCGATGGCCGCGAAGGCGCCGAGCAGCGCGTGGCTGAAGTGCCGGCCGTCGCCCTGGATGAGCCGGGGATAGTTGTAGTCGTCGCCGGTGTAGACGCGCACCGTGGCCGGCAGCAGTTCGCGCAGCCCGGCCTCCCGGTCCGCGTCGAGCAGCGACACCTTCACCCCGTCGATGACGTCGGCGTGGGCACGGACCAGCGAAACGAACGTCTCCGTCGCCGCGTCGAGGTCGCGTGAGCCCCAGTAGCCCGCGAGCGCCGGATCGAACATGTCGCCGAGCCAGTGCAGCAGGACCGGCGCGCCGGTCTGCGACAGGACCCGGTCGTAGACGTGCAGGTAGTCGTCGGGCCCGGTGGCCAGGGCGGCGAGCTGCCGGCTCGCCATGACGACGGCGGTGGCGCCGCAGTCCTGGACGAAGGCGACCTGCTCGAAGTACGCGGCGACGACCTCGTCCAGGTCTCGCAGCACGGGGGGCGCCTGATCGGTCGCCGCGCCGGCGACGATGCGCCCGCCGCAGGCCGCCGCCTCGCCCGAGCTGCGCCGGATCAGCTCCCGGGTGGCGGCCCAGTCGAGCCCCATCCCACGCTGAGCGGTGTCCATCGCCTCGGCCACCCCGAGCCCCCAGGACCAGAGGTCGCGCCGCACCGCCATCGTGGCGTCCCAGTCCAGCCGCGCGGGCCGGCCGGGGGCGTTGTCGCCGTACGGATCTGCCACCACGTGCGCGGCGGCGTACGCGATCCGGCCGGTCACGGGCGTGGCGGGGCGCCGCCAGTCGGCCGGCTCCCGCAGCGTCAGCCGCTCGACCGTGCCGTCAGCGCCGGGCAGGGAGATCGTCGCGGTCACGGCGCGATCTCCTCGATCTCGACCCGCCGGCCCTCGCGGGCCGACCGCAGCCCGGCCTCGGCGAGCTGCACGCCGCGCGCCCCGGACAGGAAGTCCCACGGGAAGGGCTCGTCGTCGACGACGTGGCGCAGGAACGCCTCCCACTGGGCCTTGAAGCCGTTGTCGAAGACCTCGTTGTCGGGGACCTCCTGCCACTGCGACCGGAAGCCCTCGGTGACCGGCAGGTCCGGATTCCACACCGGCATCGGCGTCGTGCCGCGGTGCTGGACGCGGCAGTCGCGCAGGCCGGCGACGGCGCTGCCGTGCGTGCCGTCGACCTGGAACTCGACCAGCTCGTCGCGGTACACCCGTACGGCCCAGGAGGAGTTGACCTGCGCGACGATGCCGCCGGCCAGTTCGAAGATCGCGTATGCGGCGTCGTCGGCGGTGGCGCGGTAGGCCCGGCCGTTCTCGTCCACACGCTCGGGGATGTGCGTGGCGACGTGCGCGGTCACGGCCGTCACCGGGGCGAAGATCTGCTCCAGCACGTAGTGCCAGTGCGGGAACATGTCGATGACGATCCCGCCGCCGTCCTCGGCGCGGTAGTTCCAGCTCGGCCGCTGGGCCGTCTGCCAGTCGCCCTCGAACACCCAGTAGCCGAACTCACCGCGCACCGACAGGATCCGGCCGAAGAACCCGCCGTCGACCAGCCGCTTCAGCTTGCGCAGGCCGGGGAGGAACAGCTTGTCCTGCACCACCCCGTTCTTGACCCCCTTGGCGGCGGCGAGCCGGGCGAGTTCCAGGGAGCCGGCCAACCCCTCGGCGAGAGGCTTCTCCGTGTAGATGTGCTTTCCGGCGCCGATCGCCGCTCTGATCGCCCGCTCGCGCTCGGAGGTCACCTGGGCGTCGAAGTAGATCTGGTTGGACTCGTCGGCGAGCGCGGCCTCCAGGTCGGTCGTGTACGACGTCAGCCCGTGGCGGGCCGCGATCTCGGCGAGCTTGGCCTCGTTGCGGCCGACCAGGGTCAACTCGGGCCAGATGCGGCTGCCGTCGCGGGCGGGCAGGCCGCCCTGCTCACGGATGGCGAGCAGGGACCGGACGAGGTGCTGCCGATACCCCATCCGTCCGGTCACACCGTTGAGGACGATCCCGATTAACGTGCGCTGCACCGTGTGTCCTTCCAGTTCTGGCGGTCGTTGAGAAGTCGTGTCGGGCCGAGAGGTCGTCGCCGGGCCGAGAGGTCGTCGTGGGACCGAGAAGTCGTCGCCGGGCCGAGAGGTCGTCGTCGGATCGAGAACTCGTCGTGGGATAGAGAAGTCGTCGTGGGACCGAGAGGAGTGCGGCCGGCGCCCGGGTGGTCTTCGGTTCGGACACCGCCGGCGCGGCCATGACCCTCCTTCTCCCCCGGCGATTCCCGGTTCTGTGTCGCGTTTCAAGAGTCATGTCGAGTCATGTCCTGCCGAACCGGGGAAAGCACCTTTTCCACGCTTCCTTGCCGCCGGGTAGGCGCGTACCATTGGCGAGCCGGGGTTCCCGCCGGTGGACGAGCTCCGTTCTGAACGCGCTTTCTGAAAGCGCTTTCAGGGGCGTACGATAACCACGCCGAAATGGCCGGGTCAAGCACTGCGCGGGGAGAGCGGATGCAGGCACGCACGCACGTGACGCTGGAGGACGTGGCGAGAGCCGCCGACGTCTCGCTCGCCACGGCGTCCCGGGCGCTCAACGGAATGCGGGTGACACCGCACCTGCGGGAGCGGGTGCTGCTCGCGGCCGAACGGCTGGCCTACACACCGAACGCGCACGCGCGCGCTCTCGCCGGCGGCGCCCACCGCACCGTGGGCGTCGTCTGCCACGACGTCAGCGACCCCTATTTCGCCGCGATCGCGGGCGGCGTCATGCGGGTCGCCGCGGACAACGACCTGCTGGTGATGCTCGCCAGCACGTTCAGCGACCCCGAGCGCGAGATCGCGTACGTGTCGATGCTGCGTGCCGAGCGGGCCCACGCCATCCTGCTCATCGGCTCTGGGTTCGAGGACCTCCACTGGGAGCGGGCGCTCGAGGCCGAGTTGAAGCCCTACCTCGACGGCCGTGGCCGGGTGGCGGTGATCAGCAGGCATCGCAGCCTGCGGGTCGACACGGTGCTGCCGGAGAACCGGGCCGGCGCCGCCGCCATGGCGCGGGCGATGCTGGAGATGGGCCACCGCCGGTTCGCGGTCCTGACCGGACCTCCCGTGCTGACCACGGTCGCCGACCGGCTCGGCGGCTTCCGCGCCGAACTGCGGAAGGCCGGGGTGAAGCTGGCGGCGGCCGACATCGTGGAGGGCCCCTTCACCCGCGATGGCGGGTATGCGGCCATGACCCGGCTGCTGGACCAGGGGACCCGGGCCACCTGCGTGTTCGCCGTGGCGGACGTGATGGCCATCGGCGCCTGCGCCGCCGTACGCGACCGCGGCCTGTCCGTGCCCGACGACGTGTCCGTCGCCGGGTTCGACGACATCCCGATCGTCCGCGATCTCACGCCGCCGCTGACCACGGTGGCGCTGCCGTTGCAGCAGCTCGGTGAGCGTGCCCTTGAGCTCGCGCTCACCGAGAACCCCGAGCGTCGCCGCCGCGTCCTGCGGATGGGCGGCGAGGTGGTCGTCCGGGCCAGCACGGCGAAACTCACCTGAGCCCACCCGATATCGCCTGATCTCACCTGACGGCGGGCCCGCACGACCGGCCGGCCACCCGCACGTACGGCCCGCCCGTCGCCTCGCCGATCCCGGACCGCACCCGCCCGGAACCGGCGTACGGCCCCCGGGTCACCCGGGCGTTCCACTCGCATGACTCCGTGGAGACCTTGACACCTGTCGCTCCGAGTTCTTACAGTTGCGACAGTTGTTCATAGTTCTGACTGCTGTTCATGTCCATGAATCGTTCAATCCGTCGGCCCCGCCGTCCGGGTCCCGTCCGCGCGGCCCCGGAGGTAACCCAGAGTGAGTAGACAAATGCGTTTGGATGGCGTCCTGTTCTTCCCGGTCACTCCGTTCGCCACTGATGGCACGCTCAACGAGGACGCCCTGCGGCGGCACGTCGAGCGTGGTGTCGACGCCGGCGCCGGTGGGGTGTTCGCCGCCTGCGGCACGGGAGAGTTCAACTCCCTGGGCCTCGACGAGTACGAGCGGGTGGTGCGGATCGCGGTGGAGGCGACGGCCGGGCGGGTCCCGGTGTTCTCCGGTGCGGGCGGCGCGCTGCCGTTCGCACGCGACTGCGCACTGGTCGCGGAACGCTCGGGGGCGGACGGACTGCTCCTGCTTCCGCCCTACCTGGTGAACGCCCCGGCGAGCGGCCTGGTCAGGTACGTACGAGAGATCGCGTCGGCGACCACGCTGCCGTCGATCGTCTACCAGCGCGGCAACGCGAAGTTCACCCCCGAGTCCGCTGCGGAGATCGCTGGATTGCCCGGCGTGGTGGGATTCAAGGACGGGCTCGGCGATCTCGACCTGCTGCAGCGGATCACCCTCGCCGTACGGCAGGCCACCGACCGGGAGTTCACGTTCTTCAACGGGCTGCCGACCGCCGAGATGACGGTCCAGGCCTACCGCGGCATGGGGGTGAACCTCTACTCCTCGGCCGTCTTCTGCTTCGTGCCCGAGATCGCCCTCGGCTTCCACAAGGCGGTCACGGCGGGCGACGACGACCTGGTCCGGCGCCTGCTCACCGGGTTCTACCGGCCCTTCGTCGAGCTGCGCGACCTGGTGCCGGGTTACGCCGTCGCGCTCGTCAAGGCGGGGGTGGCCCTGCGCGGCCTCGACGCCGGTCCGGTCCGGCCGCCCCTGGTCGACGCGGCGCCCGAGCACGTCGCGCGGCTCGAAGAGCTCATCGCCGGTGGTCTGGAGATCGTCGGATGCTGATCCGCCGGGTCGTCGTCACCCCGGTGGCGTTCCGGGACCCGCCGCTGCTCAACGCCGCGGGCGTGCACGGTCCCTGGGCGCTGCGGACCATCGTCGAGATCGTCACCGACGAGGGCCTCACCGGGCTGGGCGAGACCTACGGCGATCTCGATCACCTGGAGCGGGTGCGGGCGGCGGCGCAGGCGCTGGTAGGCCTCGACGTCTACCGGCACAACGCGATCCACGCGGCGGTGGCCGCCTCCGTCGGCACGGACGTCGTCTCCGACCTGCACGGGCTCACCGGGATCGCCACCCCGGAGAAGACCGTGGACCGGGTGTTCTCCCCGTTCGAGGTGGCCTGTCTGGACATCATGGGCAAGGCCGCCGGGCGGCCGGTCGTCGACCTGCTCGGCGGCCGGGTGCGGGACGCCGTGCCGTACAGCGCCTATCTGTTCTACAAGTGGGCCGGCCATCCGGGCGCGGCGGAGGACGCCTTCGGCGCCGCGCTCGACCCCGCCGGCCTCGTCGAGCAGGCCCGCCTGTTCATCGGCAGGTACGGCTTCCGCTCGATCAAGCTCAAGGGCGGGGTGTTCCCGCCGGCCGAGGAGATCGAGGGCATCCGCGCCCTCCGGGAGGCGTTCCCGGACCATCCGCTGCGGCTGGATCCCAACGCGGCCTGGACCGTCGACACCTCGATCGAGGTCGGCCGGGCGCTGGAGGGCGCGCTGGAATACCTGGAGGATCCGACCCCGGGAATCGAGGGCATGGCGCGGGTCGCGGCAGAGGTGCCGATGCCGCTCGCCACGAACATGTGCGTGGTCACCCCCGAGCACCTTCCCCCCGCGATCCGTCAGGGCGCGATCGGCGTGCTGCTGATCGACCACCACTACTGGGGTGGTCTGGTCAAGTCGGCGCACATCGCGACGCTGTGCGCGACGTTCGGGATCGAGCTGTCCATGCACTCCAACTCGCATCTCGGGATCAGCCTCGCGGCGATGACCCATCTCGCCGCGGCGACCCCGGCGATCACGCACGCCTGCGACACCCACACGCCCTGGCAGGACGGCCAGGACGTCGTCGTGCCCGGCGCGCTGCGGTTCGTCGACGGAGCGGTCCCGGTGCCCGAGGGGCCCGGCCTCGGCGTCGAGCTCGACCGCGACGCCCTCGCGGTCATGCACGAGCAGTACGTCAGGTGCGGGGTCCGTGTCCGCGACGACGAGACCTACATGCGCACCTTCGAACCGTCGTTCTCCGCACACCGGCCGCGCTGGTGACCGACGTCGTCTACGCCTACCCCTGGGACATCGTCGGCGACCCCCGGGCGCCCGCGCGGCTCAGGTCGCTCGGCGTCGACTCGGTCGCGCTGGCCGCCACCTATCACGCCACCCGGGCCGCGACCCCGCTGCACCCCGCCCACCGCCTGGTGGATGCGCGGCACGCCGCGTGCTATGTCCCGGTACGCGAGGAAGCGTGGAAGGAGGCCCGGCTCGTCCCCGCCACCCCATCGGGGTGGATGGCGTCGGCCGACCCGTTCGGCGAGGCCGCGGCCGCGCTGCGCGCCGAGGGACTGTCCGTCCACGCCTGGACCGTGCTCACGCACAACGCGCTGCTCGGCTCGGCCGACCCCGACCTGGTCGTCGTCAACGCCTTCGGCGAGCCGTACCCCTACGCGCTCTGTCCCGCGTTCCAGGAGGTGCGGGACTACTGCCACACGCTCGTGCGCGAGATCGTCGAGCTGGGCGAGCCCGACGGGCTGATCCTGGAAGCCTGCGGCGCACTGGGGTTCCGGCATGCCGGGCTGCACGAGAAGACCGACGGCGCCGACTGGTCGCCGGTGCAGATCGCGCTGCTGTCGCTCTGCTTCTGCCGGGCCTGCCGGACGCGCTACGAGTCGGCCGGCCTCGACGTGAGCGAGCTGGCGTCGCGGGTCCGGGCCGGTGTCGACGGCGCATCCGGATCGGCGCCCGGATCGGTGGAGGACGCGCTGGGCGATCTGGCGCAAGCCGTACGGGACCTGCGGACCGGGCTCGCCCGCGAGCTGCGCGACCCGTTGACGGCCCGGATCAGGTCGGCACGGCCGGGGATGCCGCTCGCGCTGCACGCCGATGCCGATCCCTGGGCCACGGGCTCGTTCGCGACGGTGTCCACAGGCGACGGCGCCGTCGACGCCGACCTGCTGATCGGCAACTGCTGGAACGCCCCCGAGGCGGACATGGTGGGACTACGGGCACTGCGTCGGCTCGCTGAGCGGCACCGACCCGATGAGCCGCATCGAGCGGGAGCTCGGGTCCGGATCGGGGCGTACGCGCTGGCGTTGCCGCCGCGGCCGGCCGACGGCGCGGCCCTGTCCCGGCTCGCCGACGGCTACCGCGCCGCGGGCGCGGACGAGATCCACTGGTACCACGGCGGCCTCGTCTCCGCCACCCGTCTGAAAGCGATCGGCCAGGCCGTGCGCGGGTGAGCCAGAATTGACGGCATGCGGTTCGGCATCCTCGGTCCGGTCGAGGCACGGCCCGACGACGCGTCTCCCGTCGCCGTCGGCGGACCCAAGGTCCGGGCGCTCCTCTCGTTGCTGCTCCTCGCCGCCGGCCGGGTGGTGACGACGGAGCAGCTCATCGACGGCATGTACGGCACCGAGCCACCCGCGGGGGCCGTCAACGCCCTCCAGGCACAGGTCTCCCGGCTACGCCGCCTGCTCGGCGAGCTCCGGTTCGGCGGGCCGCCTTTCCGTGACCTCCTCGTGCGTCACCCCGCCGGATATCTGCTGGCGGTCGAGCCCGACGACGTGGACGCCCTCCGGTTCGAGCGGCTGGCGGCGGCGGGGCGACGCCGGCTCGCCGCCGGAGACCACACCGGTGCGGTCGAGCACCTGCGGCGGGCGCTCGGGCTGTGGCGCGGATCCGCGCTCGCCGATGTCGTGGACGCGCCGTTCGCGGCCGCGCAGACGGCCCGGCTGGAGGAGCTGCGTCTGTCGGCGGCCGAGGACCTGGTCGAGGCCCGGCTCACGCTCGGCGAGCACGACGGCCTGGTCGCCGAGCTGCGGGAGAGGACGGCCGCTCACCCCCTGCGGGAACGCTCGATCGGGCAGCTCATGCGTGCGCTCTACGCGGCCGGTCGCCAGGCCGAGGCGCTGACCGCGTTCGAGAACGCACGGCGGCGGATCGCCGAGGAGCTGGGCGCCGACCCGTCCCCCGAGCTCGCCGGGATCCACCTGGCCGTGCTCCGGTCGGATCCGTCGCTGTCTCGCGTCTCCGAGCGCCGTCAGCTGCTGCCCGCCCGGCTCACTTCGCTGATCGGGCGGACGGGCGAGCTCGATCGGATCGCGACACTGCTCGGGGAGGCGCGGCTGGTCACGCTGACCGGGCCGGGCGGCAGCGGGAAGACCCGGCTGGCGGCCGAGGCGGCGGCACAGCATCCCGGCGACGTCCGGTTCGTCGAGCTGGCGCCGCTCGCGGACGGCGCTGACGTGCCGCACGCCGTTCTCGGCGCCCTCGGCCTGCGCGACGGCGCACTGGCCCCGCCCGTTCCCGGCGGCCTGGCTCCCGGAGGCAAGGCGTCCGCTCGCTACGCCACCGACCACCGGGTCCGCGATCCGGTCGCCCGGCTGATCGCCGCGCTGTCAGCGCGTCCCATGCTGCTCGTCCTCGACAACTGCGAGCACGTGATCGAGGCCGCCGCCCGCCTCGCCGACCAGTTGCTCGCCGGCTGCCCGGCCCTGCGCGTCCTGGCCACCGGCCGCGAGGCGCTGGGCATCACGGGCGAGCGGCTGCTCCCGGTGCCGCCGCTGGAGCTCCCCCCGCCGGGCGTCTGTCCCGCCGATCCGCTCGCCTATCCGGCGGTACGGCTGTTCGCCGAGCGTGCCGGAGCCGTACGCCCCGGCTTCCGGCTCGATCCCGAGGTCACGCGGGACGTGCTGCGGATCTGCCGGGCGCTCGACGGGCTGCCGCTCGCGATCGAGCTGGCCGCCGCTCGGGCGCGGTCGCTGACCACCGCCGAGATCGCGGCCCGGCTGGACGGCGTCGCCCGGCCGGAGATGTTCTCGCTGCTGTCGCGCGGCAGCCGTACGGCCCAGCCGCGCCACCGCACGCTGCGAGCCGTGGTCGAGTGGAGCTGGGATCTGCTCGACGAGGCCGAGCGCACCATGGCGCGGCGGCTGACGGTCTTCGCGGGCGGCGCCACGCTGGAGGCGGCGCAGCGGGTCTGCGGGCTGCCGGACACCGACGGCGTGCTCGCCTCTCTCGTCGAGAAATCCCTGGTGGAGGCGGCTGACGGCCGCTACCGGATGTTGGAGACGATCAGGGCGTTCTGCGCGGAACGGCTCACCGAGGCGGGCGAGAACGAATCGATGCGCCGGGCCCACGTGGCGTACTTCCTGGATCTGGCCGAGACGGCCGAGCCGCACCTGCGCCGGGCCGAGCAGCTCGAATGGCTGGACCGGCTGGACGGTGAGCACGACAACCTGCACGCCGCCCTCCGCCGGGCGACCGAGGACGGCGACATCGAGCGGGCGCTGCGCCTGCTGTCCGCCCTGACCGGATTCTGGCTGCTGCGTGGCCGGCGGGGCGAAGCGGCGGCGCTCGCCCGGGAACTCCTTCAGAAGATCATCCCGGGGCCGGCGGACGAGCTCACGCCGGAGTCGGCGACGGACCCGGCCGGAGGGTTCACGACGGGGTTCACGGGGAGGTTCGCCGAGGAGGCCGCGCTGTGTGTCAGCGTCGCGGCCTGGGGCACCCACCAGGGGCTGCCGGTCGAGGCCGCGCTACGAGTGGTGACCACCATGTCGGCGGCGCCCCGGCAGCCCTTCATCCTCGTGCTGCACGCGATGCTCGGAGGCCCGCCCGACCGGAGCGAGCGCAGACAGCTGACGAGCAGATACCACCTACTGGCACACGATCCGTGGACGCGGGCGCTGACCACCTTCGGGCATGCGTATCTGCTGCTGTTCGACGGACGTCTCGAAGAGGCCGAGCGGGCGATCTCGGAAGCGCTGCGCGAAATGCGCCCGGTGGGCGACCGATGGTCGATCATCATGGCGCTCAGCGGCCTCAGCGACATAGCCATGTGGCGCGGAGACCACGCCAGGGTCGAGGCACTGGCCGACGAGGCGCTGGAACTGGCCGAACAGCTCGGCTCGACGGCCGACATGGCCGAGACGCTGAGCAGGCGGGCCGCGGGGCGGTCGCAGACCGGGAACGCGGCGGGAGCCCGGGCAGACTACGAACGCGCGGTGGATCTCGCCCGGCGTGCGGGCACCCCCGAGCTCACCGCCGACGCCCTCCTCGGCCTGGCCGAGCTGGCCCGCAAGAACGGTGATCCGGTCGAGGCGCGGCGGTTGTGCGAGGCGGCGCTCGCCGAATGCACGGCGGACCGGTTCAACGCCGAGGACAACCGGGCGCGCACCTACCTCGCGCTCGGGTGGATCGCGCAGATGGAGGGCGACGCCGCCGAGGCGCTCACCTGGCATCGCCGGGCGCTGGCGACCGGGGTGGGCGGCGTCAACCTGTTCACCGCGGCGCGCATGGCCGAGGGCCTCGCCGGCGTCGCGCTGCTGGACGGCGAAGCCGAGCGTGCCGCATCGCTGCTCGGTGTCGGCGCGGCGCTGCGCGGCACCCCTCCGGTGGGTGACGCCGACGTCGATCGGGTCGCCGGCCGATGCCGCACCGTGCTCGGCGAAACGACCTTCTACCGGTTGTACGGCCAGGCCCGTGACGCCCTCCGGGAGAGGCTGCCGGCGGCGATGGACGAGCCCCTTCCCGCGCTCGGCCTGATCACCGGAGACCTGGCCGCGTTGGACGACGGCTGAGATCATGCCGCCGTCAGCGACGGTCAGCGGATCGTGGGCGAATGGTCAGCGTCGAAGCCGACGCTGACGCCGTGAACGTCATCTCTCGCAAATGGGGCACGCTGGTCGTGGCGTGCCTGGCCATGCTCATGTTGTCCCTCGACCTCACCGTGCTGCACCTCGCGGTGCCGAAACTGACCGAGGCCCTCACACCGACGGCGACCCAGATGCTGTGGATCGTCGACATCTACGGCTTCGCCCTGGCGGCGCTGCTGGTGACCATGGGCAACGTCGGCGACCGGATCGGCCGCAAGCGGCTGCTGCTGATCGGCACGGTCACGTTCGGCGCCGCCTCGGCGGTCACCGCCTACGCCCCGAACCCGGAGCTGCTCATCGCGGCGCGTGCGCTGCTCGGCGTCGCCGGAGCCACCATCATGCCCTCGACGCTGTCGCTCGTACGCAACGTCTTCACCGATGCCAAGGAGCGGACCAGCGCGGTCGGCATCTGGAGCAGCGTCACCGCGGTGGGTTTCGCCCTGGGACCCGTCGTCGGAGGCGCGCTGCTCAACCACTACTGGTGGGGCTCGGTCTTCCTGATCAATCTGCCGGTGATGGCGGTGATCTTCATCGCCGGCCTCGCCGTACTGCCCGAGTCGCGCAACCCGCGCCCCGGCCGCATCGACCTGGTCAGCGTCCCGCTCTCCGCCGCCGGCGTGCTCGGCCTGATCTACGCGCTGAAGGAGGCCGCGTACGACGGGGTGGGCCAGACCCAGGTCGCCGTCGCCGCCGCGATCGGCATCGTGGCACTGGTGGTCTTCGTCCTGCGGCAGACCCGGCTCGCCGAGCCGCTCATCGATGTGCGGCTGTTCCGGCGCCGTGCCTTCACGGCATCGGTCGGTGCCACGCTCATCACGCTCTTCGCCACGCTCGCCGTGTCGCTGCTCTTCGCCCAGTACTTCCAGCTCGTCGTGGGCTGGTCGCCGCTGATCGCCGGGCTCGCCGCACTGCCGGGAGGGCTCGCGGGTGGCGTCGGCGGCGCCCTATCCGGCTCCCTGGTCCATCGGTGGGGCCGCGGCCCGGTCGTCGCGCTCGGGCTCGCCATGGTCGCCATCGGCTTGGCCATGCTCTTCGGCCTGCGGGTAACGGTGAACTACCCCTATCTGCTCGTCGCCATGATCGTCCAGGGCGCCGGCATGGGATTCACGTTCAGCGTGACCAACGACACGGTGCTCGCCTCGGTGCCGAAGGAGCGTGCGGGAGCGGCGAGCGCGATCTCCGAGACCGCGGCGGAGATAGGCGGCGCGCTGGGCATCGCGGTGCTCGGCAGCGTGACGACCGCCGTCTACCGCGGCGACCTCAAGCTGCCGGCCGGGCTGCCCGCCGATATCACCGCCCAGGCGCGCGACACGCTCGGTGGCGCGCTCCAGGCCGCGGCCGCGCTGCCCGGTGACGCGGCGGGGGCCGTCATCCGCACCGCGCGGGATTCCTTCGTACACGGCATCCAGGTGACGGGGCTGGCGGGTTCGGCCATCCTGGTCTGCCTGGCGGTCGCCGCCCTGTTCGCACTGCGGGGCGTGCCCAAGGTGATCCCCGATCACGCCGAGCTCGACGAGCACGACGAGCACGAGCCCGGGGAGACACGCGAACCGGCCCGAAGGACGCGGTGAGCCCGCAGGCGGCGCCCCTCCTCCCACCGTTTCCGGCGGGGGAGGCGGGGCGCCGCCGCCCGCTCAGAGCGCGAGCAGCGCGCCGACGGGCAGGCGGGTACCGACCAGCGGCCGCATGGCCAACCGCAGCAGGACGAACGCGTTGTCGTCTCCCGCGATCCGGTTGACACTGAGCTTTCCGCAGGTCAGGCACCGGTGAATGAGCAGCCACTCCCCGTCCCGCCGTACCGTCACGCCCACCGCGGTCATGCGTCCACGGCAGGTTTCCCGCCGGTCGCCGGGAACCCGGCCGTCGACGTGCAGGCTGGTGAGACAGTGCGGGCAGTGGTTGCGGTGCGCCGTGCCCGGTGCGGCCAGCGGCACGTCCAGGCGGCAGCCGGTGCAGCGGAACGCGTCGCCCCGCTCACCGCCCGGCCCGTGCAGCACGTCCTTGCGCCGTTGCGGTCTCCGCTGGCGCGGTTTCCGTCGTGGCATGCGATGTTCCGTCCTCTCCGTCACCGGTCGCGTCACAGACCGCCGAAGGTTTCGAGCGGGAACGGCGGCTGGGCGAGCGGACGCACCGCCATCCGCATGAGGATGAACTGGTTGTCGTCATCACAGATCGGATTGGAGGTCAGCTCACCGCATCGGGTGCAGTGGTGGATCAGCTCCCAGTCGCCGTTGCGCAGCACCGCGATGGAGATGGGGGCCATGCCGGACCGGCACTCCGACGGCCCGCCCTCGACGCCGTCCCGCACGTGTCGGGAGTACAGGCATCTCGGGCAGTGGTTGCGCCGGGCGCCGCCCGGGTCGAGCGCGGTCACGGTGAGACCGCAGCGCACGCATCCGAAGGTTTCGGTCCTGAGAACGGAATGTGGGATGTCCTTCGACATCTGGCGATACTCCTTGCTGGATTCATGGCACAAGGGCAGCAAGGAAGCGCCGAGCGGGCCTGGACAGGCGTCATCCGCCGACGGCGTCCGCGTGGCACGCGGACGTACGGAAACGTCGGTGCACCGGGGATCCGGCCGAACCGAAAGGGTGTGTCAGTGGCAGGACCCGCCGGGAGCACGACACGGCGCGCTCGGCGCTGACCAGGGCATAATTCAGCAGCTTTCTAAGGCACAACGGCCCGGAGTTCCGTCGATGGGACGCCGGGGAGCGTAGCAGCGATGCGCCACGCCCCGCGAATGGTTTTCCCGGCCTCTCCGCCGGAGCCCCCATGACGCCGATCAGCCAGGCGGTCGGCTCCTCCGCCTGGCTGACGATTCGTCCGTTCCGGGTCGCGTCCGCTAGACCTCGACGACCACCGGAATGATCATCGGGCGGCGGCGGTAGGTGTCGCTGACCCAGCGCCCGACGGTACGGCGGATCGTGCGGCGGATCTGCATGACGTCGGCCACCCCCGCCGCGGCGACCTCCTGCAGCGCGCTCTCGATCTGCGGGATGACCGCGTCGAAGGCATCGGGATCGATGCCCGAGCCGCGTGCGGTGATCTCCGGTCCGCCCGTCAGCTTCCCCGTGGTGGAGTCCACGACCACGGCGATGGAGATGAACCCCTCGTCGCCGAGGATGCGCCGGTCCTTCAACGCGACATCGGTGATGTCGCCGACCGAGGTGCCGTCCACGAAGACGTAGCCGCACGGCACCGCGCCGGCGATCCGCGCCCGGCCGTCGACCAGGTCCACGACGACGCCGTCCTCGGCGATCACGATGTTCTCGTCCGGGACCCCAGTCAGGCCCGCGAGCTTCGCGTGCGCCCGCAGGTGCCGCCACTCCCCGTGGATCGGCATGAAGTTGGACGGCTTGGTCAGGTTCAGTACGTAGAGCAGCTCGCCGGCGGCGGCGTGACCCGACACGTGCACCCGGGCGTTGCCCTTGTGCACCACACGGGCGCCCCACCGGTTGAGGCCGTTGATGACCTTGTTCACCGCGGTCTCGTTGCCCGGGACGAGCGAGGACGCGAGCAGGACCGTGTCGCCTGCCGCGATCCTGATCGGGTGATCGCGGTTGGCCATCCGGGACAGGGCGGCCATCGGCTCACCCTGGGAACCGGTGCAGATCAGCACCACGTCTTCCGGCGGCCACTCCTCGATCTCGCGAGAGTCCACCAGCAGGCCTGCCGGGACCTTCAGGTAGCCGAGCTCGCGGGCCACCCCCATGTTGCGGACCATCGACCTGCCGATCAGGGCCACCTTGCGGCCGTGTTTCTCGGCGGCGTCCATGATCTGCTGGACCCGGTGGATGTGCGAGGCGAAGCTGGCCACGATGATCCGCTTGTCCGCTGTGCGGAACACGTCGTCGATGACCGGGGCGATCTCCCGCTCGCTGGTGACGAAACCCGGAACCTCGGAGTTCGTGGAGTCCGACATCAGCAGGTCGACGCCCTCCGACCCCAGCCGGGCGAACGCCCCGAGGTCGGTCAGCCGCCCGTCCAGCGGAAGCTGGTCCATCTTGAAGTCGCCGGTGTGCAGCACGATCCCGGCGGGGGTGCGGATGGCCACGGCCAGGGCATCGGGGATCGAGTGGTTCACCGAGATGAACTCGCACTCGAACGGGCCGAACGCGCGGCGCTCGTTCTCGGCGACCTCGACCTTGACCGGCTGGATCCGGTGCTCGGTGAGCTTGCTCTCGATCAGCCCGAGCGTGAGCCGCGACCCGACCAGCGGGATGTCGGGACGCTCCCGCAGCAGGTACGGCACGGCGCCGATGTGGTCTTCGTGCGCGTGCGTGAGCACGAGGGCCTCGATGTCGTGCAGACGCCCCCGGATGTAGTCGAAATCGGGCAGGATGAGATCGACGCCCGGCTGGTCGGGCTCGGGGAACAGCACCCCGCAGTCGACCACGAGCAGCCGCCCGTCGAACTCGAACACCGCCATGTTGCGGCCGATCTCCCCCAGACCGCCCAGTGGAACGATGCGCAGACCGTTGTCCGGCAGCGGCGGAGGCGGCCCGAGTTCGGGATGCGGGTGACTCATGCGAGCTCCTCCCCCGTCCCCCGTAGGTCAGTGCCGCTGTTCCGTGTGTTTCGCTCGCTCATTCGTCTCCATATGTGTCAGGTGTCCGCAAGCTTCACGCCGCCCGCGACCAGGTCCGTACGCAGCATCGCGATCTGGTCCTCCGTTGCGTCGACGAGCGGGAGCCGTACATGTCCGCCGTCCTGGCCGACCAGCGTCAACGCGGCCTTCGCCATGATCGCTCCCTGGGTCCGCGTCATGATGCCCGCGACCACGGGAAGCACGCGGCGGTGCGTCTCGAGGGCGGCCGCGACATCCCCGGACCGATAGCTTTCGATCATGGAGGCGAGCTGTGCGCCGATCACGTGACCGGCCACGCTGACGAACCCGGCCGCGCCGACCGACAGCCACGGCAGGTTGAGCAGGTCGTCTCCCGAGTAGAACACGAGATCGGTGGCCGTCATGACCTGGGACCCCGCGAACAGGTCGCCCTTGGCGTCCTTCACCGCGACGATCCGCGGGTGCTGCGCGAGCCGCACCAAAGTCGTGGTCTCAATGGGAACCCCGGTCCTGCCGGGGATGTCGTAGAGCATCACCGGCAGCCCCACCGCGTCGGCGATGGCGGTGAAATGCTGGAACACGCCCTCCTGCGGAGGCTTGTTGTAGTAGGGAGTGACCACCAGCAACCCGTGCGCCCCCGCGCGCTCGGCGGCCCGGGCGAGCTCGACACTGTGACGGGTGTCGTTGCTCCCGGCCCCTGCGACGACGAAAGCACGGTCGCCCACGACCTCGACGACCGCACGGAGAATGCGGTCCTTCTCCTCATCCGTGGTGGTGGGGGACTCCCCGGTGGTGCCACTGATCACAAGGCCGTCGTGGCGCTGCTCATCGACGAGATATGCGGCGATCCGCTGGACGCCCGCATAGTCGACGGCGCCGTCAGAGGTGAACGGCGTGACCATCGCGGTCAGCATGCGACCGAAGGGGGCGTCGGAAGTTCCAGTTGGCGATGCCATAGACCGAACGGTACCCGGATTCCAGGCGGTTGTAGGACCCCGGCACCCCGTTATGCCCCTTGTCGCCGGAGCGCACGTCGCCGGTCACTCCGTTGATCACCTGTGGCCGCCCGTTCGGGTCGACGGCTCCGGGAGCGAAAGAGGCCGCCGATATGTGCTCGGGGGTACACACATCAGCGGCCTCTACCCGAACAATCGGTGGGCCTTACGCCCGCGTTACACATGCCTGCCGAAAATTTTTCGCCGATTCCGCGCGGAAGGTGGCATCCCCGGCCCGAGCGGCCCTTCTGGACGCCTTGGGACGGGCGGGGACCGGCCACCGGAGCTCAGCGGGCCTCGCCGAGGAGGAGTCTGTTCCAGAGGACTTCCATGCGCACCGAGATCAGGCGTTCGGTCTCGTGGACGTCCGATCCTTCCGGCCCCCGGATCGTGCGGCGGATGAACACCAGACCGCCGGAGTGGCACAGCTCGTAGATCGTCGCCTTGCATTCACAGGTGTGCACGCGAACGCGCACCCGATCGCTGCGGGCGGTCGGCTTCAACCAGTTGATCTTCTGGTGGCCCATCTGGATCGGGGCCACATGTATGCCGTGATATGGCGGCGGAAGCGGAATTTCAGGACCTGACGTCTTAGCGGGAGATTGGCCCATTCGCCGACCTTTCTGGGCGCAAAGTTGGAGTCACAGGGCGTATCCGTTACTCTGAGTGGCTCTTCGGATACGCCAAGATTGGGAAGCTTTCGTCAGCCCCTCAGGGAATGGATTCATGGCCAACTCTGATCCGGTCTACCTGCGCGTAGTCGAGGACATCCGCCGCCAGATCATCGACGGCACGCTCCCTCCGGGGGCGCCGATCCCGTCCCGCCACCAGATCACCCGGAAGTACAGCGTGGGAGAGACCGCCGCTCGCCACGCGCTCCGCGTACTCGTCCAGGAGGGCCTGATCATCGGCCGGGTGGGGTCTGGACACCGGGTGCGGGAGAAACCCGTGCTGCTCCCCCTGCAGCGTGACCGCACGGCCGATCCGCAGGTCGGGTTCACCATGGACATGCAGGCCTGCGGCCGGCAGCCGACGTCGAACTGGCGGAGCGAGCTTGTCGAGGCACCCCAGGAGATCGCACAACGTCTGCGGCTCGGGGGCTGCGGCCCCGTCGTCAAGGTGAGCTTCGTCCTCCGCGGCGACGGCCGCCCGATGCAGCTCCTCACGTCTTATGAACTGCTCGAGTTTGGCCAGAGCCAGGCGCCCGAAGAGGGCACGGGAGAGCGCAGGAGCATGCTCTCCCGGCTGGCCGCCGCGGGCACCCCGGTCACGGAGATCGGCGAGAGCGTCCACGTGCGGGTGCCCCAGCCGACCGAGATCGACCTGCTGGAGCTGCCCGCCGGGGTCCAGGTCCTGCACGTCGAGCGGACCATCTGGGCCGGGGACCGCGCGGTGGAGACCAGTGACATCGTGATCCCCGGCGACCGGTTCCAGCTCGCGTACGGAATCCCCGTCCACGCCTGACTGTCGGTCCCCGCTGGTAGAACCGTTCCGGATTCCCCATCCGGAGGTGTCGATGCGCGTCAAGGACCTGCCCCTGGCCGACCGGCCCCGCGAGCGGCTGATGACGGCCGGCGCGGGGGCACTCGCCGACAGGGAGCTGCTCGCCCTGCTGCTCTGCTCGGGCGTCAGGGGCGTCAGCGCCGTCGAGCTCGCCTCCCGGCTCATCGCGTACTGCGGCGACCTCGGCGAGCTCGCCCGCTCCGACCCCCACCGGCTGCTCGCCGTGCCGGGCATCGGTCCCGCCAAGGCGGCGCGCGTCGCCGCGGCCTTCCACCTCGTCCGGCGGGCCCGCGCCGAGCCCGAACGCGTCCGCATCACCTGCTCGGCGGACATCGCGGCGGCGGCCGCCCCCATGCTCCACGGGAACCCCAGGGAGCGGCTCGTCGTCGTCATCTGCGACCCGCGCGGCGCGGTCATCCGCCGTGCCGTGGTCAGCGAGGGCGGGAGCGACCACACCCCCGCGCCCGTTCGCGACATCATCTCCACCGTCCTCACCTCAGGCGGGGCCGCGTTCGGCCTCGCCCACAACCACCCCAGCGGCTCTCTCGATCCCAGCCATGCCGACCTCGAGGTCACCGCCCGCCTTCACGAGGCCGCCGACACCGTCGGCCTCCGCTTCCTCGACCACGTGATCGTCACCGACACCGCCTGGCGCCGGGTTCCGGTCCCGCCCCTGGAGAACGCTTGATTGCAGAGTACGTCTAGTTGTATCTCGCCGTCCAGTGAGAAGAGTAGTCGCCTACGGCTCATATCCGGACGGAACCCCTCGTTACGGTTCACCTATCGTGCGACTGTGCTCGACCACGATGGGGATACTCACCTGTACGTCCAGATCGCCGACATCCTCCGGCGGCAGATTCTGGACGGGGATCTGACACCCGGCCACGCGGTTCCAAGCGAGGCCGAGATTCAGAGCCGGTTCGGCGTCGCGCGGACGACCGCCCGTCGCGCGTTCCACATGCTTCGCGAAGAAGGCCTCATCTACACCGTTCAGGGCGAGGGCACCTTCGTGGGCCGGCCCGAGATGCCCAGGGAGCAGCGCAAGATCTCGTTGTATCGAAAGATCGCCAATGACCTGGTCGATCGGATACGCAGCGGAGACCTGCGGCTGCGGCGCCCGATTCCAAGCGAGACCGCGCTTGTGCAGGAGTACAAGGTGGCACGAGAAACGGCGCGCAAGGCGATCGCGGCCCTGCGGGAACAGGGATGGGTCTACACCGTCCCGCAGCGGGGCAGTTACGTGTCTCCGGAGGAGAAGTGGCCGAGAGACTAGCCCGTTTCCCTCGTCCGGTCGTCACCGCTCGTCTACCGTGGGTACATGCTCGATCGTGATGGACCGGTTCCCGTCTACAAGCAGATCGCCGAGATGATTCGGACGCGGATCGACCACGGAGACCTCGCTCCGGGCGATCCGTTACCGAGCGAGGCCGAACTGACGACCGAGTACGGCATAGCCCGGCTCACGGCCCGGCGCGTCGCCCGCGAACTGAGAGAGCGAGGCCTCGCCCACACCGTGCACGGGGAGGGCACGTTCGTCGGCGATGGAACGGTCCCCCGAGTTCGCCGCAGGGCGGCCGCCTATGAACAGATCGCCAATGAGATCGCGGACCGCATTCGCCGGGGCGACCTCAAGCCCGGCCGTCCCATTCCGAGCGAGAAGACGCTGATCCAGCAGTACGGGGTCGCCAAAGCCACCGCCAGGCACGCCACCGCGCTCCTTCGCGAGCATGGGTGGGTGTTCACCGTGCCCTATCGCGGATCCTATGTATGCGATCCCGACGCCTGGCCCAGGGCCTGACCCCTTCCGGCCGGGCCGGACGTCTGATCGCCTCCCGCCTCACTCCTCCCCGGAGAACCTCTCCCAGGCGGACTGGCGGGTCATACCGAGAGCCGCGCCGATCCTTGCCCAGGTGACACCGCGGTCGCGCAGCCGCTCGACCCAGACCCGCAGGTTGGCGTCGACCTGGGCGCTCACGGCCGCGACACGGGGCAGGAACTCGAGGATCTCCTCGTCGGTCATGCGGTCCGGCCACGAGATCTCGGGATCGGTGTCGGCCGCCGGGGTCAGGTCGAGCACGTCGTTGCAGAGCCCGACGCACTCGTTGCAGATGTAGACACCCGCACCGGCGATCATCTTGGCCACGGCCGTCTTGGGCTTGGCGCAGAAAGAGCAGTGGATCTCCTGCTCGGCGAGAGAAGGAGCCGGCATGTCGCCCTCCGGTCGGTTCGCTTGTCAGGCTGATCCTGACGCGTGATCGCGAGCGTACGCTCACCCGGAATGCCTGGCCCTTGGAGCGTCCCGCCGGCGCTTGCCCCCGTCTCCTGCTACACGTGCTCGGGCCGGAGTGCCGCCGGGTGCTCCGTCTCGGCCCGGGGCCGGCGCAGTACGGCGAGCGCGGTCACGAAGGCGGCGACGAGCAGGGCGAGGGAGACCGTGAAGGCCAGGCGGTAGCCTCCGGTCAGCGCGTCCGCCGCACCGGCCCCGCCCGCCAGCAGTTCCTGCGTGCGGGACGCGGCCAGCGCGGACAGCACCGCGACGCCGATGGCGGGGCCGATCTGCTGGGTCGTGTTGAACAGTCCCGACACCAGACCCGCGTCGTCGGAGCGCGCCTCGGACATGCCGAGGGTGGCCAGTGCCGGGAGCACCAGACCGCCGCCCATGACGAGCACCATCACGGGGAGCAGGTCCGTCGCGTAGCGGGCGTCGACGGGAACGCGGGTGAGCCAGGCCATCGCGCCGGCGAGGAGCGTCAGGCCGCCCAGCAGTACGGCTCGCGCGCCGAAGCGCGTGATCAGCCGCGGGGAGACGAACAACGACATTCCCGCGATGGACAGCGCCGCCGGGAGCATGGCCAGACCGGTGTCGAGCGCGCCGTACCCGAGCACCCGCTGCATGAAGAGCGCGACGACGACCTGGAAGGCGAACATGGCACCGAGCGTCAGAACCTGCACCAGGTTGGCCCCGGCGACGTGACGCGACCGGAGGACGCGCAGCGGCATGAGCGGGGTCCGGGCGGCCGCCTGGCGGACGAGGAAGGCGGCCAGCAGCGCGAGCGAAACGGCGCCGTACGCCAGGGACGCCATGCCGTGCCGCTCGATCCTGACGACGGCGTAGATGCCCAGCATCAGACCCGCGGTGACCAGCAGAGCGCCGAGGGCGTCGGCTCCGGCCGACAGACCGATCCCCCGCTGGGCGGGCAGCACCCGCACCGCCAGCGCGATCACGACCACTCCGATCGGCACGTTGATGAAGAAGATGTAGTTCCAGCTCAGCACGTCGGTGAGCACCCCGCCGAGCACCTGCCCCAGGGCCGCCCCGGCGGCGCCGGTGAAGCTGAAGACGCCGATGGCCTTCGCCCGCTCGCCGGCGTCCGTGAAGGTCGTCACCAGGATGCCGAGCACGACCGCCGTGGCCATGGCGCTGCCGACGCCCTGGAGGAACCGGGCGCCGATCAGCGTCCCCGGCCCGGTCGCCGCCCCGGCGAGCAGTGACGCGACGGCGAAGACGGCGTTGCCCGCCAGGAACATGCTCCGGCGGCCGAGGAGGTCGCCCAGCCGACCGGCCAGCAGGAGCAGGCCGCCGTACGCGATGAAGTAGGCGTTGACGGTCCAGCTCAGCTCGGCGGGAGCGAAGCCGAGATCTCGCTGGATCGCGGGCATGGCCACGGTGACGATGCTGCCGTCCAGGACCGTCATCAGCATCGTGACGGACAGCACCCCCAGCACGAGCCATCGGGACGGGGAGGGGTCGGTACGCGACATGGGTCGCCTCCTGTTCACATGGGAAACAGGAGAGACCGTAGCAGATAGTTTCGTTACAGACGATCCTCTAAGGAACAATCCCTGACAGATTCATCTACTGCGGATACATCACACCCGCTGCCGCGCCCGCCGCACCACCTGAGGCGCCTCCGCAGGAGTGGCCAGATGTCCCGCGACCAGCCGGCTGAGCGCCCGGACGAGCACCTCGGCCTCCTCCTTCGGCAAGGACTCGACGACGGCCCGGTGAACACCATCGACGATCTCCTGGCTCCGCTTCGCCACCTGCGCGCCCTGCTCCGTCACCGCGACGATCCGGGCCCGCCGGTCCGTGCTGGACGGCCGGCGCTCGGCGAGGCCGGCCTGTTCCAGGGCATCGATGGTGACGACCATCGTGGTCTTGTCCATGTCGCCGATCTCGGCGAGCTGGATCTGCGTACGCTCCTCCTCCAGTGCGTGGACGAGCACGCAGTGCATACGCGGCGTCAGCCCGATCTCGGCGAGGGCCGCCGCCATCCGCGTCCTCAGCACGTGACCGGTGTGGTCGAGCAGGAAGGACAGGTCGGGTTCGTCACGTGAGGGCGCCATGGCAGTCATGCACCCAGGCTATCAATTCGTCCTGTTTCGGATTATCTTCAAAAGTCCGAATCTCCCCGAGGCCGGGTTCCCGGCAGACCGGCGACAGGGCCTGTCACCGGTGGCGCCCGGCCTGTGTCGCCGCCACGCAGACGAGTACGGCGAGAGCCGCGGCGATGGTGAGCACACCGAACCGTTCGCCCAGCAGCCATCGGGCCCACACCAGCGTGAGCAGCGGCTGCGCGAGCTGGAGCTGCCCGGCGCGGGCGATGCCGCCCATCGCCAGCCCGGCATACCACGGGATGAACCCCAAGAACATGGACACGAGGCCGACGTACGCGAACCCGGCGAGCGACACCCCGGTCGGCTCGGCCTCGGTGGTCAACGCGAGCACGGCCGTCACCGGCACCGTGATCGGCACCGCCAGCACCAGGGCGTACGAGATGACCTGCCAGCCCGGCGTCTCCCTGGCCAGCCGTCCGCCCTCGGTGTAACCGACGGCCGCCGACAGCAGCGCGAGCACCAGGAGCAGGTCGGCCATCGCGAAGTGACCGCCGCCCCGGGTGAGCGTGAAGGCGGTGACGGACAGCGTCCCCGCCGCGCAGGCGACCCAGAAGAGCGGCCGGGGCCGCTCCCCCGCCCGCAGCACGGCGCAGGCCGCCGTCGCGGCGGGAAGCAGTCCGGTGACGACGGCGGCGTGGGCCGCACTCGCGCCGCCGTCCAGGGCCAGTCCGCTGAACAGCGGAAACCCGAGCACCACGCCGAGCACGATCAAGACGTACGGCCCCAGCCGTCCCCGGGGAGGGAGCAGCGGCAGGCCTGCGACCCTCAGACAGATGATCGCGGGGACCGCCGCAACGGCGGCCCGGCCGATCGCGACCAGGTAGGGGTCGAACCCGCGCATCGCGAAGACCGTCGCCGGAAAGGAGCCGGAGAACGAGATCACGCCGGCCCCGGCGAGGAGGCTGCCCCGCCATGCCGCCCTCCGGTCCGGCCGCCCCGATGGCCGCCGCATCCCGCCGGCGCGCTCCGCTATCGAGGTGGGTTGGATAGCGCTATTGTCATTTTTCATGAAAGACGATAGCAGTATCGTCCGTCTGGTCACCATCCTCCGGGACGAGGCCGAGCGGTCCCGGCCGGGCGACCGGTTGCCGTCGAGCAGGGAGATCATGCGCCGGCACGGCGTCAGCCCGATCACGGTGTCCCGGGCGATCGCGCAGCTCGCCGCCGAAGGCCGGGTGGTGACGCGGCCCGGCAGCGGCGTGTTCGTCGCCCCCGCCCGCCGCCCCGCGGCCGAGACTCCCGATCACTCCTGGCAGACCGTCGCCCTCGGAGATCGCGTCGTGGACGACGACGCCGTGGCGACCCTGCTCGCTCGTCCTCCCGACGGGGTCATCCCGCTGACCGGCGGCTACCTCAACCCGGAACTGCGGCCGGTCCGGGCGCTCACCGTCGCCGCCGCGCGGGCCGTACGACGTGCCGAAGCCTGGGAGACACCGCCGCTGAACGGCCTGGCCGGTCTCAGACAGTGGTTCGCCGGCACGGCGGGCGGCGCGGTGACGCAGGCTGACGTGCTCGTGGTCAGCGGCGGCCAGTCCGCGTTGGCGCACGCGTTCCGGGCGCTCGCGGCCACGGGCGCGCCGGTGCTGACGGAGACCCCCACCTACCCCGGGGCGCTCGCGGCGGCCCGGGTGGCGGGGCTGCGGGCGACGGCCGTACCCATGGATCAGGACGGGGTGCGACCCGACCTGCTCGCAGAGGCCTTCGCCGTCACCGGAAGCCGCGTCTTCTACTGCCAGCCGACCCTGCACAACCCGACGGGGGCGACGCTGAGCCTGGAGCGCCGGGAACAGGTCCTGGCCGTGGCGAGGGCGGCGGGCGCGTTCGTGATCGAGGACGACTACGCCAGATATCTGACCACCGGCCCGGTCCCGCCCCCCATGGTCTCGCTGGACGCCCATGGCACGGTCGTCCACATCCTGTCGCTGAGTAAGATCTCCTCACCCAGCCTGCGGGTGGCGGGGCTGATCGCCCGCGGTCCGGCGGCGCGGCGGCTGCGCGCGAGCCAGCTGGTGGAATCGTTCTTCGTCTCCCGGCCGCTCCAGGAGACGGCGCTGGAGTTGGTGGGCTCGCCCGCCTGGCGGCGGCATGTCCGCATGGTCCGGCAGGAGATCACGATCCGTCAGACGGCCCTTCTCACCGGCCTGGCCCGGCACGCCCCCGAGGCGACCGTCCATCTCGTCCCGTCCGGCGGCCTGCACGTCTGGGTACGTCTCCCGGCCGGTGCCGACGAGGCGGCGGTGGTCGAGAGCGCGCGGCGGGGCGGAGTGCTGGTCAGCCCGGGGCACATCTACTACCCTGCCGAACCGCCCGGCCCCCGCCTGCGGCTGACGCACACCGCCGCCGCGAGCCTCGCCGAGCTCGACGAGGGCATCCGCCGCCTCGCGCCCGTCCTCGTCGGAGGGTGAGACCGAACGCCCCCACCCGGGGCGTCCCGGCGAAGGCCTCGATTATTCGACTCCGCCGACTGCCGTACAGTGGTCACCAGGGGTGATCGACCGTGGCTGGCCCGGCGGAGCTGCTCCGCGACTTCGTGAACACCTACGACGTCGAGGACGACGCCGACGAGCTGGCGTCCCCTGCCGAGCTGTCCATGTGGCTGCGCGAACGAGGACTGATCGAAGACGGAGACCGCGCGGTCGACGAGGACCTGGTCATGGCGACCCGGCTACGGGAAGGGCTGCGGCGCGTGCTGCGGCACCACCACGACGCCGGGCCGTACGGCCTCCCCGAGGACCTGGACGCGGCGCTGGCGGCGTTGCCGGTACGGGTCACCGTGGCCGGGGGAACGCCCGGCCTGCGGCCGACGCGGACCGGGGTGGCGGGAGGACTCGCGCGGATCGCGGCGTCGATCCCGGCGGCCCACGCCGAGGGGACGTGGCGGCGGCTCAAGGTGTGCGCGCAGAGCACCTGTCAGTGGGCGTTCATCGACTCGTCCAAGAACCGGTCGCGTTCCTGGTGCTCGATGCGGGTTTGCGGAAACCGCACCAAAACGAGGGCATATCGGGCACGACGCCGGGTGGAAGGTTCGCCCAGGCCGTCCTGACCAGTACGGTGTTACAGGTAAAGAAAGGAGCCGGCTGAATGGGTGTACGACCTGCCCGTCTCGAGGACGTCGACGCGGTGACGAGCACCCAGATCCGGGCGTGGAAGTGCGCCTATCGCGACTTCCTGCCTCCGGGCCCACTTGAGCAGATGACCGGGCCGGCGGCGGAGAAGATGTGGCGCCGCCAGTGGGACGAGGCGATCCTGTCGCCGCCCACCCCACGGCACCGGGTGCTGGTCGCGGTCGAGCGCGTGGTGCCGGACACGGACGCCTTCGCCGCCCTCGGGCCCGGCGGGGTCCTGGCCACGGCGGCCCAGCGGGCGTCCGACCGAGTCGTCGGCCTCGCCTCGCACGGACCGGCCGAGGATCCGGATCTGCCTCCGGGCACGACGGCCGAGTTGCTGACGCTGCTCATCGACCCCAACCACATCCGGCGTGGCCACGGCAGCCGCCTGCTCAACGCGACGGCGGACTTCCTGCGGGAGGACGGCTACGACACGGTCGTGACGTGGGTGTTCGCCGACAACCACCCGATGCTCGGCTTCCTGGAGTCGGCGGGGTGGGGCGAGGACGAGGCCGAGCGGGTGCTCGACATGGGCCGCCCCATCCGGATGGTCCGCCTCAGCACCGACATCCGCTGACATCGCCAAAGTCTGTCCCCACATCCATCCGGACTCTCCTTCGGAGAGTTCCGCATCACCTCCGCTGACCTTCGCCTCATCTCGCCGATCCGGACCCCCGCCGTGGACGCGCGCACAGGGGTTGGCCAGACTTGTGTGGCCTCATCGCATGGCATTCGGGTAAGAAAAGGGAGACAAGTGGCCACCCCAGCTCAGTGGTTAGCGGGCGCACGCCCCCGGACGCTGCCCGCCGCCGTCGTCCCGGTCGCCGTCGGCACCGGCACGGCGCTCGCCGAAGGCGCCGCGGTCTGGTGGCGGGCAGCGGTGGCGTTGCTCGTCGCGCTGGCCCTGCAGGTCGGGGTGAACTACGCCAATGACTACAGCGATGGCATCCGCGGCACCGACGCCGATCGGGTCGGCCCGATGCGTCTCGTCGGCTCCGGCGCGGCCACGCCCAAGGCGGTGCTCACCGCCGCTCTCCTGTGCTTCCTCACAGCCGCCGTCGCCGGCCTCGCACTCGTGCTCGCGACGGGAGCATGGTGGTTACTGCTGGTCGGCGTGGCCGCGATCGCAGCCGCCTGGTTCTACACCGGCGGCTCACGCCCGTACGGCTACCGCGCCCTCGGCGAGATCTCGGTCTTCGTGTTCTTCGGCCTCGTCGCGGTGACCGGAACGACGTACGTCCAGGTCGAGCGCCTGAGCTGGCTGTCGTTGGCCGCCGCCGTTCCTGTCGGGCTCCTGGCCTGCGCGCTCCTCGTGGTGAACAACCTCCGGGACATCTCGACCGACGAGACGTCGGGGAAGCGGACCCTCGCCGTCGTGTTGGGCGACACCCGCACTCGACTGCTCTACACGGCGGGCCTGGTCCTTCCGTTCGCGATCGCCCTCGCCCTGGTGCCGGCACGACCGTTCGCCGCGCTCGCCCTGATCGCGCTCCCGCTCCTGGTGGAGCCGGTGAGAACGGTCAGGTCAGGGGCGACCGGGCCGGCCCTCATCGCCACGCTCCAGCAGACCGGGCGCCTGCAGCTCGCCTTCGGCGCCCTTTTCACACTCGGTCTGGCCCTCTGAGCTCTGCCCACCGGTACGGCTGCCGCCCCTCCCCTCTCGCGGCAGCCGTACCGCAGGCGATCGTCAGCCTCGCACCGTCCCGGCGGATCCCGACACCAGTTGCTTGAGGAGCACCATCACCTCGTCGAACCGGCCGTCGATCGCGTCCAGACGCCGATCAACAGCATCGAACCGAGCGTCGACCGCCTCGAACCGGGCGTTCACGGCGGCGAACTGAGCATCCACCTCAGCGAACCGCGCATCCACCTTGTCCAACCGGGCATTCACCGCGGCGAACTGAGCATCCACCTCAGCGAACCGGGCATCCACCTCGTCGAACCGGGCATTCACCGCGGCGAACTGAGCATCCACCTCAGCGAACCGCGCATCCACCTCGTCGAACCGAGCGTCGACCGCCTCGAACCGGGCGTCCACCTTGTCGAACCGGGAGTCCACCTTGTCCAACCGGGCATTCACCCCGGCGAACTGAGCATTCACCTCACCGAAGCGGGAGTCCACCTTGTCGAAGCGAGTGTCCACGCTCGTGCGGAAGTCCACGATGTCGTCGCGTAGCGCCTGCATCATGCGCACGTTGGCGCCCTGAGCGTGCTGCAGGTCCAGCCGTACACGCTCGACTTTGTTGTCGACGGCGCCGACCAGGATCTTGATCGACTGCACGTCGATCTCGAGCCCGGTGATGCGCTCCTCGAAGTCCATGGGGGCCATGGTAGCCATGCCTTTCTCCAGGTGGTCGTCGTCTCGCGGACCGCCGGGGCGGCGGTCCGCGTCAACCCTGCCGGAAACGAGGAGGGCCGCGGGCCACGGAAAACGGTTCTGTGGACGGACTTCAACCCGGTGGATGACGTTTATGGACCTGGGAGTCCGACCAGCCCTCCCGGAACCGCGATCCCTCGCCTGATCTGCGAATATGGCAGCGGAAACGCCGGAGACGACCGATTGACGATGGAAAGGGCACCCGTTGAAGCCGGCGAAGCCGGTGAAGTCGGTCGAAGCCGATCGAACCGGCCCGCTGGATCTCCGGCCCCCGGAAGAGCGTCTCCCCACGGGCTCATGGGCGGCCTACAGGTCGAGAAGCCGCTCCAGCCCCACGGTGAGACCGTCGAGTTCCCGCACGCGGCGTACACCCAGCAGGACCCCGGGCGTGAAGGACGCGCGGTTCATGGTGTCGTGCCGGATGGTGAGGATCTCCCCCTCGCCGCCGAGGATGACCTCCTGATGAGCGATCAGGCCGGCCAGCCGTACGGCGTGCACGTGAACGCCGTCGACGCTCGCGCCGCGGGCGCCGTCGAGCTGAGAGGTGGTGGCATCGGGACACGACCCGAGGCCTGCTTCCCGGCGGGCCTGGGCCACCAGCTCGGCGGTACGGCGAGCCGTGCCCGAGGGGGCGTCGGCCTTGTTGGGGTGGTGGAGCTCCACGATCTCGACGGACTCGAAGTACTTCGCCGCCTGCCGCGCGAAGTGCATCATCAGCACCGCCGCGATCCCGAAGTTGGGCGCGATCAGCGAGTTGGTCCCGGGGTTGGCGGCGAGCCATCCGCGCACCTGGTCCAACCGTTCCGCGTCGAAGCCGGTGGTGCCCACGACGGTGTGGATGCCGTGGTCGATGCACCACCGCAGGTTTCCCATCACGACGTCGGGGTGGGTGAAGTCGACCACCACCTCGGCCTTCGTCAGCGACTCCAGCGGGTCGTCCTTGTCGACGGCCGCCACCAACTCCAGATCATCGGCCGCGTGCACGGCCTTGCAGACTTCCACCCCGACGCGCCCGCGGGCACCCAGAACACCGACCTTTATCACGCGCCCAAGGCTATAGCCCCGGCCGGGCGGGACGGCCGCAGGGCGCGGCCGGCCTTCCACGCAGGAAACGGGTGCGAGACGAGCAGGGCCGCGCGGGTCTGACCCGCGCGGCCCCTGTGGACCCGGTCCGCTCAGGCGATCGCGAAGCCGAAGTCCTTGCCTTCGTACGGCCCGATCACGGAGAGGGTGAGCGGACGGTTGAGCACGTCACGGGCGACGTCGGCGATGTCGCGTGCGGTCACGGCCTCGATCCGGGCGAGCACCTCGTCCACCGACATGAGCTCCTCGTACACCAGCTCGCTCTTGCCGATGCGGGACATGCGCGAGCCGGTGTCCTCCAGCCCGAGCACGAGCCCGCCGCGCATCTGACCCTTGCCCCGGGTGATCTCCTCTTCCGAGATGCCCTCGGCCACCACC
>BCRI01000062.1 GCA_001552515.1 Sphaerimonospora mesophila NBRC 14179 = JCM 3151 | reverse complement strand
GGTAGGGTCTCCACCGGTACATATGACCTAGATAGATAATAAGGATGATCTAACGGTTTTCCAAGAGCCGGTCCGCATGAGAAATCTGCGCACGCGTTGGGCTGCCGCTCCCGCTGTGCTTCGGCCGAGGGCTCACTCCGCCATCGGCGCCCCAGGTCTCTCGAGCGCGGGTGAGCTCCTGCGTACGACCCCCGCCGCTCCCGCCGGTCGCGTGGACGGTGCCGCTACAACATGCCTCTCTGTAGCCTCCTGCCCTCGCCGAGGACCTGCGGCGACACGGGCGGCGGCAGTCGATCGCACGGTCTGTGCCCGGCTCGGCCCGCCGATGCCGGTGTCACGTGCACCTCTTCTCATGTGTCTAGTAGAATCAATTTATTGAGATGATTGTCGTGTGGATGTGGAAGGGGGCGACTGCATGGGCTCGGCCTTGGTCTATGCCGCGGCGCGCACGCCGTTCGGCAGGTTCAATGGTGCGCTGGCCGGTGTCCGCCCGGACGACCTGGCGGCGGCCGTGCTACGCGGTGTCCTGGCCAAGGTCCCGGAGTTGGATCCGGCGGAGATCGGCGACGTCGTGTGGGGCAATGCCAACGGCGCGGGTGAGGACAACCGCAACGTCGGGCGGATGGCGGCGCTGTTGGCCGGGTTGCCGGTGAGCGTGCCGGCCACCAGTGTGAATCGGCTGTGCGGGTCGGGCCTGGACGCCGCCATGATCGGCTCACGCATCATCGAAACCGGTGATGCCGATGTCGTGGTCACGGGCGGTGTGGAGTCGATGACGCGGGCTCCGTGGGTCCTGCCGAAACCCTCGCGAGCCTTCCCCGTAGGCGACATGGCGGCCGTTTCCACCACTCTCGGATGGCGCCTGGTGAATCCGAGGATGCCCAAGGAGTGGACCGTCTCCCTCGGCGAGGCCAATGAGCGACTGCAGGAGAAGTTCTCCATCTCCCGCGAGCGGCAGGACGCCTTCGCTGCCCGGTCCCACACGCTGTCGGATGCCGCATGGAACGCCGGGTTCTATGACGACCTGGTCGTCCCGGTCGAGGGTATCGACCTTGCGCGAGATGAGGGGATCCGGCCCGGCACGACGCCGGAGATACTCGCCGGGCTGAAGCCGGTCTTTCGCCCCAACGGCACGATCACGGCCGGCAACGCCTCGCCGCTCAACGACGGCGCTTCCGCCGTCCTGCTCGGTTCCGAAGCCGCCGCCGACCGCCTTGGGGCTGACCCGATCGCCCGCATCGCGGGCCGTGGAGCCGCGGCGCTCGAGCCGCAGATGTTCGGGTACGCCCCGGTCGAGGCGGCGAATCAGGCGCTGCACCGGGCGGGCATCGGCTGGGAGGACGTCGGCGCTGTGGAGCTGAATGAGGCGTTCGCCGTCCAGTCGCTGGCCTGCCTCGACGCATGGCGGATCGACCCCGAGATCGTCAACACCAAGGGCGGCGCCATCGCCCTCGGCCATCCGCTCGGCGCCTCCGGTGGGCGTATCCTCGGCACACTCGCCCACGTCCTACGCGAACGTCGCGAGCGGTGGGGTGTGGCCGCCATCTGTATCGGTGTCGGGCAGGGTCTGGCGGTCGTTCTCGAGAACGTGAGTGCGTCCTGACCACCGTCCGTCGTCTCGTCCTCCATGACCGCCTGTGAACCACGGTCATGGAGGACGGAGGTGTTGACCGTCCGACGAGCCGACAAAGCCGTGAGTCCGGTTGGACTCCGACTCGATCAGATCGGCCGGTTCTCGGGGTCGGCGGGTCAGCGCTCGCAGACGATGCCGTCGCCGTCCCTGTCCTGGTACCAGGAGTACTCGGGGTCCTTGCCTCGGTAGTAGGGCCCGTATCCGTTCCGGTTGGCCTCAGCGCAGGTGGAGAATCTGGGGTCGGTTCCCGAGGACGGGGGCGGGGCCGGGGTGGGAGTCGGGCTCGGGGTCGCTCGCTTCGTCGAGGTCGGAGTCGGGGCCGGCCGCTTCGTGGGGGATTGGCTTCCGGCGGCGGTCTCGCACTTGCCGGACCAGATGCGCAGCCTGGCGGCCCGTGCCTTGGCCTGGTCGGCACGCATGACCTTGATGTACCTGTCGTTCGGCTTGTACAGCACCGCCTTGGCGTAGCCGTACCGGACCAGGGCGCGGTTGACGAACGAGCCGCCCGAGTTCCACACGTAGAACAGGTGCCGTCCGTACCTGTCCTTGGGGTCTTTGTCCTTCAGGACGTAGGCGAGCTTGCCGACCGGCAGCAGTGCGGCGGTGCGCGCGGTGGCCGCGTGGAACCAGCACTGGCCTCGCTCGGGAGTGTCGATCTCCAGCAGGCGGACCCGCAGCGTCTTGCCCCTGCTGTTGACGACGTCGATGGTGTCCCCGTCGACGATCTTCTTGACCCGCACCGATACGGCGCCCTTGGGGACCTTCGCCGGTCGGGCGGCGGCATCGGCGGGCGTCACGATCGTGAGGGGGGCGACCAGCGCGGCGGACGACGCGAGAACGGCAAGCATCCGGGAGGAGAGTCTCACCTGTGACTCCAGATACGGAGGGGATGGGGACAGGGGAGAGCGTAGGTCGAATCGCGGCGGTTGAAGTGCATACGTAGTGATTGAGCGGCTTTTCGTGACTCTCCGCTGGCGAATCGACGCCGGTGATCGAATGATTCGGAAATCTACAACGTAAAGGAGGTAGCCGAAAACCGTGATATTCACCGGAGTCGGATTCGTTGTCAGAGGACCGTATCGTCGGTAGATTCCGATCATGACCGACGCCGACCTCACCCCGCTCCGCGTCACCCGGCTCGCGTACGGACCTCTCGGCGCCGCGATCCCGTGCTGAGGCCGGCTTCAGCGTGCGGCGGCGGGGCGATATCACCTCCGTTGGCGGCGGGATCACCCGGCCACCGACGAGAGGACTCCGCGCCCTCGCAGGCGGGCACCGTGACCGTCCCCGCAGGGAAATGTCCGGACCGAACCTGCGGAGCAGAAGACGGAGGAGATGTGCACGTCATCGCGGGCAGGATGCGGCTCGTACGGATCCTCGCGGCGGCCCGTCCGCTGCTGCTGGTCTCGCTCGCGGTCGCGTTGCTGATCGAGAGCGTGATCCCGGCGGCGACTGCCGCTGCGCTGGCGTTCCTGGTGGGCGAGCTCGACCAGGCGTCCGGTGTGGGCACGGCGGATCTGTTCGCTGTCGCGCTCGTGCCGTTGGGCGCGTTCGCGGGCGTCCTGGTGCTCGGCCATCTCGCCGAGGCGGTCGTCGCGCCGTTGGAGCAGCTGGCCGCCGCCCGCATCGACGGGCGGCATCGCACCGAGGTGACGCGTCTGGCCGCGACCAGCGACACGATCGCGGCGCTGGAGGACCCGGAGGTCCAGGTGCTGGTACGGCAGGCGCTGGCCGACCGGAGCCACGGCTACGACTGCACGCCCTCCGATGGGGCGCTGGGCCAGCTCCGCTGGGCGGCCGGGCTCGTCGGGGCGGTGGCGGCCTGCGCGGTGGTGGCGAGCTTCTCCTGGTGGCTGGTTCCGTTGATCCTGCTGCCGGCGGCGGCGAACCGGGTGATCCGCACCAGGGACAACCTGCGTCTTGTCGGTTTCTGGCGGGAGGCCACCGCGGGTGAGCTGCACGCCGATGTGTGGCGGCAGGCGGCGGTCTCTCCGGCCGAGGGAAAGGACGTGCGCGTTTTCGGGTTCGTCGGCTGGATGGTGGACCGCATGCAGGAGCATGTCCGTGCGGCCAACGGCGGGCTGTGGCGGTACATCGACCGGATGCTGTCGAT
This sequence comes from Sphaerimonospora mesophila NBRC 14179 = JCM 3151, assembly GCA_001552515.1. Classification (GTDB taxonomy): domain Bacteria; phylum Actinomycetota; class Actinomycetes; order Streptosporangiales; family Streptosporangiaceae; genus Sphaerimonospora; species Sphaerimonospora mesophila. The sequence goes on along the minus strand of BCRI01000062.1, from coordinate 36,492 downwards.
GTCGTGGCGGCAGGCGCTGTTCGTGGCCGTGGGGCTCGTGCCGGCGTACGTGGTGGTCGCGATGAGCGCGGCCGAGGGGCGTACCACACCCGCGGTCGCCACGGCGGTCCTGACCGCCGGGTGGTCGCTGTTCCTGGTGCTCGGGCCCAGCTCAGACATGTACGAGATCGTGAGCGCGGTCCGTGTCCTCGAGGCGACCGACGAGCTGCGCGCCGCGCTGGCCGCCCCACCCGCCACGCCGCGTGGCCTGCGGGCGCCGCCCGAGTCGGGACCGGCGCCCCTGGTCCGGTTCGAGCAGGTGGGCTTCGGCTATCCGGCCACGGGCAGGGCCGTGCTGCGGGGGCTCGACCTCGACATCCGCCCGGGGGAGCTGCTGGCGATCGTTGGGCTCAACGGAGCGGGCAAGTCCACGCTGATCAAGCTGCTGGCCGGTCTCTACCGGCCGGTTTCTGGCCGCATCACGGTCGACGGCGTCGACCTCGCCCTGGTCGATCCGGTCCTGTGGCGCACCAAGATCTCCATCGTCTTCCAGGATTTCGTCCGCTACCAGCTGACGGCCAGGGACAACGTGGCGCTCGGGCAGGCGGGCCTGCCTGCCGAGCAGAGCCTGATCGACGAGGCGGCCACCAGTGCGGGCCTGGGGGAGGTGCTCGAGCGCCTGCCCGATGGCTGGGACACCCCGCTGTCCCGCTCGCGGAGCGGCGGGGTGGACCTGTCCGGCGGCCAGTGGCAGCAGGTCGTGCTGGCCCGCGCGCTCTACGCGGTCCGGCGGGGCGCCCGGCTGCTCGTGCTCGACGAGCCGACCGCGCACCTCGACGTACGCACCGAGTTCGAGGTGTTCGACCGGCTGGGGGCCAACCGGGGGGAGACCAGCGTCGTCCTCATCTCACACCGGCTGTCCACCGTCAGGCAGGCGGACCGGATCGTGCTGCTGGACGGCGGCCGGATCACCGAGTCCGGCACCCATGACCGGTTGATGGCGCTCGGCGGCGCCTATGCCGAGATGTTCGCCATCCAGGCCGAGCGCTTCCGGCGCGGCTACGACGACCGGATGGAGGAGGGGACGTCGCAGTGGGACGCTATCTGAAGCTGTGGGGCGAGTTCTTCGCGCTGTCGAGGCGCCGGCGGCCGCTGCTCACCGCCGCGACCGTGGCCGTCATCGTCTGCAACGTGGTCCTGGTGGCGGTGAGCGCGCTGGCGCTGCGCGCCGCCGTGGACGCCATGGTCAGGGGGGAGGTACGCGGCGCGGTGTTCGCGTCGGTGGCGGCCGGTGTGGCCTACGCCGTGAACCTCGTGCTCCAGGACGTTTCCGGGCTGCTGCGGAACACGACCGTCGACCGGATCGGCCGGCTCGAGCTTCATCCGGAGGTCCATCGCGACATCGCGGGGATCGAGGGCATCGAGCACCTCGAGCGTTCGGACTTCCTCGACCGGGTCACGCTGGTCAGGGCCTCGTCGGGACAGCTCGTCCAGAGCATGTGGAACGCGATCACGGCCGTCTCCAACGTCGCGAAGCTCGGTGTCACGATGCTGCTGCTCGGCACAGTGAGCCCGTGGCTGCTCCTGCTGCTGGTGTTCGCGGTCGCGCCGGTGTGGTGCGACCACCGGGGGCAGAGCGTCGTCAGGCGGGTCGAGCTGGAGACGGCCGAGGACGTCCGGCTCGAACAGCATCTGGCCGATCTGGCGGTCGGAGCGGCCAGCGGCAAGGAGATCCGCGTCGCCGGGGCCGGCCCCGAGCTGGTACGGCGGCAGGCGCAGGCATGGGAACGCGCGATGGTCCCGCGGGTGCGCGCCCGGGCGCTGGCCGCGGCCTGGAAGCTGGCGGGGTGGCTGGTGTTCGTGACCGGCTTCATCGGCGGCCTGGCGCTGGTCGCCTATCGGACGGCGCAGGGCAGCGGAACCGTCGGCGATCTCGTCCTGGCCGTCACCGTGGCCGCCACGCTGCGCCAGACGGTGCAGAACACGGTGACCAGCACCACCTCGACCGCCGGCGCGGGCCGCCTGATCGAGCCCTTCCTGTGGCTGCGCGACTACGTCGCCGCCCAGCGGGCCAGGGCCGAGGGCGCGACCGCACCGCCCAGGACGCTGCGCACCGGCATCGCGCTGGAGTCGGTGAGCTACTCCTACCCCGGCACCGGGCGCCCCGCCCTCGACGACGTCAGCGCCACTCTCCCGGCCGGCGCCGTGGTGGCCATCGTCGGAGAGTACGGCTCGGGCAAGACGACCCTGGTGAAGTTGCTCGCCAAGCTCTACCGCCAGGACTCGGGGCGGATCCTGGTGGACGGGCTCGACCTGGACGCGATCTCCACGACGGGCTGGCGTGCCCGCATCAGCGCGGCCTTCCAGGACTTCGGCCGGTTCCACACGACCTTCGCCCGGACGGTGGGCCTGGGCGATCTGGCGCACCTGACCGATCGCGGCCGCATCCAGCGGGCCGTACGGGAGGCCGACGCGCAGGACATCGCCGCCGCGCTGCCCGACGGGCTCGACACCCAGCTCGGCACCGAGCTGGGCGGGGTGGAACTGTCGGAGGGGCAGTGGCAGCGCACCGCGCTGGCCCGGGCGTCGATGCGCGAGGATCCGCTGCTGTTCGTGCTCGACGAGCCGACCGCGTCCCTGGACGCCCCCAGCGAGCAGGCCATCTTCGAGCGCCACATGGCCAGGGCCCGGGTGCTGGGCCGCCGCACCGGGGCGGTGACCGTGATCGTCTCCCACCGCTTCTCCACGGTCACCGGCGCCGATCTGATTCTGGTGCTGCACCGGGGCAGGCTGGTCGAGTCGGGCACCCACGCCGAGCTCATGGCGCTCGACGGGCGGTACGCCGATCTGTACGGCATCCAGGCCACCGCGTACGCCGAGGAGTCCGCGTCGTGAGAACACGCCGGCGCGGTGCTCACCCCGCCCGCCGGCGGCGGAGACGAGGCCCGGTACGCTTCATGCCGGGATGTCCCGGAAACTAGCCATAACCGACCGCCGTGGACAGTTCGTCCGGTTTGGTCGTGCTCCCGCGCCGCGTCGAGGGCGGCGGTGGTCCGCTCATCGTCGTCGCTCATGGTCGTGGCCGAGGGGCCGCGCCGGGATGGGAGCGTCCGCATGCCCTCCTCCAGGTGAAGCCGGTCTCTGTACGCCGGTCTCTGTGAACCCGATCACGCGTCGCCCGCTTCGGTCGTGCCGTGCCGCCCGCTCGGCCGAGCCCGTCGTGAGTGTTCTCGCACATGGTTGCAGTGAATGATTGTAACGAATACAGTGTTCCGCCACCAGTGGGAGGGGATTCGGATGGAGGAACGGGCCGGTGATGATCTTCTCGCCGACGGCCGCGAGCGGGCCGGCGCCCGCCAGAAAGAGGGCGGCGGTCGTTACACCGTCGAAACATCAGTAACCACATAATTCATAACATTCATTTAGGGCCGGGCGCGTGCACGGCGCGTCTGTGTTGAAGGACCACCATGAAACGAAGCATTGTGACCTTGCTCGGTGTCGTGGGTGTGAGCGCGCTCGCGCTGACCGGCTGCACCGGAGGAGGCGACGGCGAGGCGGCGTCGGACAGCGTCACGTACGCGCTCACCGGCGATCCTGGCCAGCTCAACCCCATCAAGAACGCGACCGTGGCGGCGCAGAGCCTCGCCGCATTCGGCTACGAGTCGCTCGTGTCCTTCGCCGCCGGTGCCGACCCCCAGGGGCTGCTCGCCGAGAAGTGGGAGGAGTCGACCACCGAGGTGAGCTTCACCCTCAAGGACGGCGTCGTCTGCGCCGACGGCTCCCGGCTGACCGCGAGCGACGTCAAGGCGAGCTTCGAGTACGCCGACCGGAAGGAGACCGGGTCCCCGTACCGCGGCGTGTACTTCCCGGCCACCGGACTCAAGATCGACGCCGACGACGCGAGCCGTACCGTCACGTTCCACAGCGAGACCCCGCAGAGCTTCCTGTTGGCCACGATCGGCCTCATGCCGATCGTCTGCCAGGCGGGCTCGACCGACCCCGGCCGGCTCGACACCGAGTGGCTCGGCACCGGCCCGTACAAGCTCGCCGAGTCGTCACCCGGCCAGAGCTACACGCTCAAGCTCCGCGACGAGTACGTCTGGGGCCCCGGTGGCGTGACCGCCAAGACGCCCGGCCTGCCCGTCACCGTGACCGTCCAGGTCGTCGAGAGCGAGTCGACGATCGCCAACATGCTCCAGTCGGGCGAGGTGAACCTCGGGCTCGTCGGCGGCGATGACCGCGAGCGTCTCGACTCGCTCAACCTCAACGCCATCAACGTGCCGGCCCGCCCGGGTCTGGTGTTCTTCAACCAGGCCAAGGGGCGCGCGACCAACGACCTCGCCGTCCGCCAGGCGCTCGCCGGCGCCATCGACCGCGACGCGGTCGGCAAGGTGAGCACGGGTGGTCGCGGCGCGCCGATGAAGAGCCTCACCACGTCGTACAGCAACGTGTGCAAGGCGACCGACATCACCCCGGCGCTCACGGCCTTCGACCGGGACGCGGCCGCGGCCGCGCTCGACAAGGCCGGCTGGGTGAAGGGCGCCGACGGCACCCGCGAGAAGGACGGCACATCGCTGTCGCTCGTGCTGCTCTACCCCGCGAACTCCGACAAGTCGACCGTGTCGGGCATCGAGCTCATCCAGCAGCAGCTCGCCGAGATCGGGGTGAAGGCGACCCCGACGCCGTCGCCGTCGTACACGGACGTGATCTTCCAGGGTGGCGACTGGGACCTGATCTGGGCCCCCATCTCGACGACCCTGCCGAACACGTGGCAGGGCATCCTCTCGGGCGACTTCCCCCCGAAGGGCGGCAACTGGACCTACAACACCAACCAGGAGTTCTTCGACCTTGCCGCCGAGGCCCAGGGCCACGCCGGCGAGGAGAGCTGCGGGAGCTGGGAGGCCGCGCAGCGCTCGCTGGTCAAGAACCTCGAGGTGCTGCCGCTGTACGAGTCCACCGAGACCAACTACGGCAACGGCGTCAAGTTCAACCTGAACTCGAACACGCTCGTGGTGCCCACCAGCCTGCGCGTGTCGAACTAGCCTGATGACGCGCTCGACATCCGCCACCGGTCGCCGCCACGGCGGCAACCGGTGGCTCCTCTTCCTCCTGCGTCGCACGGGTCGCATGCTCGTCGCCATGTGGGTGATCGTCACGGTCGCGTTCCTCGTGCTGCGGATGGCCGGCGGAGACCCCGTCCGTTCCGCGCTCGGCGCGACCGCCGACGAGAGCGTGGTGCAGGCCCGGCGGGAGCAGCTCGGCCTGAACGATCCCCTCATCGTGCAGTACTTCGACTACCTCACGGGGCTGTTCCGCGGCGATCTCGGTGTCTCGATCATCACGGGCCGCTCGGTCACCGAGCTCGTCTCACACCGGCTGCCCGCCACGCTCGAGCTCGCCGGCCTCGCCTTCCTCGTCGTACTGCTCGTCGCCGTCCCCGTGGGCCTCGGCATCGCGGTCATCACCCAGGGCAACCGCCGCCGCGGCGCCGAGACCGCCTTCACGGGGGTCACGGCGTTCATCGCCGCCATCCCCGAATACCTCCTGGGCGTGCTCCTCGTCATCGTCTTCGCCATCACGCTGCACGCGTTGCCCGTCGCCGGGCGCACCGGCCCGGCCTCGTACCTGATGCCGGTGATCGCCCTGTCCGTCTCGGCGGCCGCGTCCGTGTCGCGCATCGCCCGGATCGAGGCGCTCAACACGCTCAAGGACGACTACGTGCGCACGGCACGCTCGAAGCGGCTGCCCGCCTGGATGGTCTACTTCCGGCACGCCCTGCCGAACATGCTCACGGCGACGCTCACGATCGGCGGGACGCTGCTCGGCGCGATGATCGCGGGCAGCGTGCTCGTCGAGCAGGTGTTCAACTGGCCGGGGCTCGGCATGGCCTTCGTCGGGGCCATCACCACGAAGGACTACGGCATCGTCCAGGGCCTCGCGCTCGTGTACGCCGCGATCATCCTGGTCGTCAACCTGCTCATCGATCTCGTGCTCTCCCTGCTCGACCGGCGCACCTCGCTCCTGGAGACCTCATGACGAACCGCCGTTCCGGACCGCCGAAGCGCCGTTCCGGACCGCCGCGGCAGCCGATGGCGATCATCGCCGTCTGCATGCTCGGGGTGCTCGTCCTGCTCGCCGTGTTCGCTCCGGTCCTGTGGGGAGAGGAGGCCGTGGCGGCAGACCCCGACGCCATCGCGCTGCCCCCGTCCGGTGAGCACCCGCTCGGCACGGACAAGCTCGGCCGCGACATCCTCCTGCGCACGCTCGTGGCCACGCGGCTCTCGCTGGTGATGGCCGTCGCGGCCACGCTCATGGGCGGGTGCATCGGCCTGGCGCTCGGGGCCCTGCCCGCGGTGCTCGGCACCCGCGCCCAGCGCTGGTTCGCGAGCGTCATCAGCACGTGGCTCGCGTTCCCCGTGCTCCTCGTCGCCATGCTCACGGTGATCCTCCTCGGGCCGGGGACCACGACCGCGGTGGTCGCCCTCGCGCTCACGATGACGCCGTCGTTCGCGCGCCTCGCCCAGACGCTCTCCTCGCGTGTCGGCGGCTCGGAGTACCTCGCCGCGGCGCGCATGCTCGGCGTCTCCCGGCGGCGCCAGTTCACGCGGTACGTGCTGCCCAACATCGCGGAACCCGTCATCGTCAACGTGACCACCTCGATCGGAGGCGGTCTGCTCGCGCTGTCCAGCCTGAGCTTCCTCGGCGTCGGCGTGCAGCCGCCGGACTTCGACTGGGGCCGCCTGCTCAGCGAGGGATTCGGTCAGGTGTACAACTCGCCCGTGGCCGCGATCGGCCCCGGCGTCGCCGTCGTGTTCGCCGGCCTCGCGTTCAGCATGCTCGGTGAGTCGCTCGCCGCACAGCTGCGCAACCGCGAGCACGGGAGGGCGCTGCCGCCTCGCCGCCTCGGCCCGGCGCCGGTCGCCGAGCGGCCGGCGCGGACGCCGGCCGAGACCGAGCGCGCCGAGACCGAGGCCGCCCCGCTCCTCGACGTCGACGGGCTCTCGGTCTCCTTTCCCGGGCCGGACGGCTGGATCCGCCCCGTCCAGGACGTCTCCTTCCGCATCCTCCCCGGCGAGATCGTGGGCGTGGTCGGCGAGTCCGGCAGCGGCAAGAGCGTGACCATGATGTCGATCGCGCAGCTCGCGCCGGCGGGCGCGGCCGTCACCGCCCGGCGGCTCCGGTTCGACGGCGAGGACCTGACCGGCCGCACGCCGGCCGAGGCGGGCAGGGTGCTCGGGACCCGCGTCGGCGTGGTGTTCCAGGACTCTCTCACGGCGCTCAACCCCGCCCTGCGGGTCGGCACCCAGCTCGCCGAGATCCCCCGGGTCCACGGCGGCGCCGGCCGCGCGAAGGCGCACGAGATGGCGGTCCGAGCGCTCGACGACGTGCGGATCCCCGATGCGGCGCGCCGCGCCCAGCAGTTCCCGCACGAGTTCTCCGGCGGGATGCGCCAGCGCGCGCTCATCGCGATGTCGCAGATCGGCTCGCCGTCGCTCATCATCGCCGACGAGCCCACCACGGCGCTCGACGTGACCGTCCAGCGGCGTGTGCTCGCGCTCCTGCGCCGCGAGTGCGCCGAGTCCGGCGCCGCCGCCATCGTCGTGTCGCACGACGTCGCCGTCCTGGCCGAGCTCTGCGGGCGGCTCCTCGTGATGTACGCCGGCCGGATCGTCGAGGACGTCGACATCGCCCTCCTGGCGACCCCGGAGCGGCTCGCGCATCCGTACACGAGGGCGCTCGCGGCATCGCTTCCCGACCTCGGCACCGACCGGACCAAGCCGCTGGTGACGATCCCCGGGGAGCCGCCGGACCTGTCGCGTCCCGTGACCGGATGCGCCTTCGCGGCTCGCTGCGCGTTCGCGACCGACGACTGCCGGACCGAGGTCCCGGTCCTGACCGAGCACCGCCACGGCGGCCGGGTCGCCTGCCGGCATCCGCAGGACGCGATGGCGACCGACGCGGCGCCCGGACGTGAGGAGGTGGGAGCCTGATGGCCGAGCTCGTCATCGAGGACCTGGTCGTGACCTTCGGTCACCGTCACCGGGCCTTCAACGCCGTCGACGGGGTCTCCCTGACCGTGCCGCACGGCACCATCGTGGGCCTGGTCGGCGAGTCGGGGTCGGGCAAGTCCACCGTCGCCCGCACGGTCGCCGGGCTGCAGCGGGCGACCTCCGGGCGCATCACGCTCGACGGCGACGACCTGCTGCGGACCCGCGGCGTCGACCGTCGCCGCCGGGCCAGAGACGTACAGATGATCTTCCAGGACCCCTACTCGTCGCTGAACCCGCGCATGACGGTCGGCGAGACGATCGAGGAGGCACTGACCACGCACGGTGATCTCGACGGGAGGCGGCGGGCCGCCTCCGTCCGCGAACTGCTCGATCTCGTACGGCTCAAGCCGGCGGTCGCCGGCCAGTACCCGTCGCAGATATCGGGGGGGATGCGGCAGCGCGTGGCCATCGCGCGGTGCCTGGCCGTACGCCCGCGGCTCATCGTCGCCGACGAGATCACCTCGGCGCTCGACGCCTCGGTCCAGGGCGCGGTGCTCAACCTCATCCGCGACCTCCAGCGCGAGCTGGAACTCTCGATGATCTTCATCACCCACAACCTCGCCGCCGTACGCTACATCGCCGACACCACGGTGGTGATGAGCCGCGGGCGCGTGGTCGAGCACGGCGACTCGGAGGAGATCGTGGCGAATCCGCGGCAGCCCTACACCCGGGCGCTGGTGTCGGCGATCCCGCGGATCGAGCACGCGGGCACCGATCACCTGCTGCGCTTCGCCGACGAGGAGGGACTCCGTTGATGCGCGAGGAAGCCGGCGGGATCCTGCCCGAGCTCGTCCGCCTGCGCCGCGAGCTGCACGCCGACCCCGAGCTCGGCCTCAGGCTGCCGAGGACGCAGCGGCGGGTCGTCGACGCGCTGGCCGGCCTCGATCTCGAGATCACGCTCGGCGCTGAGCTCGACTCGGTCGTGGCGGTGCTGCGGGGCGGCCGTCCCGGGCCCGCCGTGCTGCTGCGCGCCGACATGGACGCGCTGCCCATGCGCGAGGAGACCGACCTGCCCTACCGGGCGCGCGGCGACGCCATGCACGCGTGCGGGCACGACCTCCACGTGGCCGGGCTCGTCGGCGCCGCGATGCTGCTGCACGGGCGGCGGGAGACGCTCGCGGGCGACGTCGTGTTCATGTTCCAGCCCGGTGAGGAGCTCGGCGACGGCGCCGCCCGCATGATCGCGGAGGGGGTGCTCGAAGCGGCCGGGGCGCGCCCCGTCGCGGCCTACGGCATCCACGTGGTGCCGGGCGAGTTCGGCGTCTTCTCGACGCGTCCCGGACCGATCATGGCGGGGTGCGCCGAGATGGACGTCGTCGTCCGGGGCCGGGGCGGCCACGCCTCCGCCCCGCACCTCACGGTCGACCCCGTGCCCGCCGCCGCCGAGCTCGTCCAGGCGTTGCAGACGTTCGTGACGCGCCGGTTCGACGTCTTCGACCCCGTGGTGCTGACCACGACGCAACTGCAGGCCGGCGGGGCCGCCCGCAACATCATCACCGACGAGGCGAGGCTCGGCGCGACGATCCGCATGCTGTCGGCGGACGCGCTCGACCGGCTGCGGGCCGAGCTGCCCGGGCTCGTCAGGGGCGTCGCCGCCGCCCACGGGTGCGCGGCCGACGTGGAGGTCCGGGTGCTGTGCCCCCCGACGGTCAACGATCCGGCCCGGGCGGCCGAGGCGCTGGCCACGCTGTCGGAGACCTTCGGCGCCGACCGCGTCCGCGTCTCACCCGCCCCCGTCATGGGATCGGAGGATTTCAGCCACGTCCTTCGCGAGGTGCCCGGGGCCTTCGTCTTCCTGCGCGCGACACCGCGCGACATCGATCACGAGACGGCCGCGCCGAACCATTCGCCGCACGTCGTCTTCGACGACGCCGTGCTCGCCGACCAGGCCGTCGCGCTCGCGTCGCTGGCGATGCGGCACCTCGGCCCGGGGTGAGGACGGCGACGGGAGGCACCGCCGTACGGAGATCACATGCCGGACGATCCGGCGCGTCCGGGGTCTGCCCGGTGCGCCGGATCGCCGGGGACGGCGCCGGGCCGTCAGGAGGGGTCGACCGGGGTGTGGGCGGTCGATCGGGCGTAGAAGGCCGCGAGGTCGGCCTTCATCTTCGCCACGACGACCTCGTCGACGAACGTCATGTGGCCCGACTCGTAGAAGCGGAACTCGATGTTCTCGCGCAGCCGCGGGGCGAGGTACAGCTTGGCGATGTCGACCTCGGCGCCGAAGAACGGGGTCGCGAGATCGTAGACGCCGCCCATCACCGCGACCCTGAGGTTCGGGTTGCGGCGCATCGCCGCGGACAGGTCGAGGCTCACGACGGGCACCGGCATCGGTTCGTCGATGCCGGGGGCCTTGTGGTGCCAGTCCCAGGCGCGGGAGATCACCATGTTGTACAGGTGGCGGTAGTGCAGATCGCTCGTGTAGCCGAGATCGCTCACAAGGTGCTCACGGAACGCCGACAGGTGCGCGCTGTTCACGCCGGCGGTCGCCGCGTCGTCGGTCGCCGGATCGTGCGAGCCGGTGCCGACCACGTACTGGTGATCGGCGACGAAGCGGGTGTCGAAGCGGCCGACGACCCGGCCCTCGTCGGCGAGGAGGGCGTAGCGGAACGGCTCCATGCCGATGCGGAACCGGCGCCGGCGCACGAGGTCGACGTCGAGGCCGGTGAACGCGGCGAACCGTTCGGCGACCGCCTGCTCGCGGTCGGCGGGGAGCCGGTCGCCGAGCTGGAGCGCGGTCGCGTACTCGCCCTGGGCGAACTCGCGCGCCTGGTCCAGCACCTGCTCGACGCTCGTCGCGCCGATGCGCGACCGGTCGTGGTACCAGGCGGTCGCGGCGAACGAGGGCAGGATGTTGATGTGCTCCTGGTCGAGGCCGAGGTGGTTCTCCGCCCAGTTGAGCATGGTCGAGAGCAGCACGACGCCGTTGAAGTCGAGCCCCTGGTTCTGCAGCCGATGCACGAGCGCGGCGGCCCGGGTCGTGCCGTACGACTCGCCGAAGAGGAACCGGGGGGCGTTCCAGTTGTTCGTGAGCGTGAGGTAGCGGGTGATCGCGCGGGCGAACGCGTCGACGTCCTGGTCGACCCCCCAGACCTCGGCGGCCGGCGTGTCGCCGAGCAGGCGCGAATATCCGGTCCCGGGGGCGTCGAGGAAGACGAGATCGCTGTGCTCGAGCAGGCTGTGCGGGTTGTCGCCGACGGTGTACGGCGCGGGCGGGGTCGCCATCGGGGTCGCGGTCGGTGTGCGCTTCGGCCCGAACCCGCCGATGTTGAGCCACAGGCTCGCCGAGCCGGGTCCGCCGTTGAAGAGGAAGGTGATCGGCCGCCTCGGGGTGCCTTCCTCGCGGAGAGCGGAGTAGGCGACGTAGAACATGCTCGTCCTCGGGCGCCCGTCGTCGTCGCGGACGAGGACGGTTCCCGCCGCCGCGGTGTACTCAAGCGTGCGCTCGCCGAATCGGATCGCGTGCCGGGTCTCGACGCGTTCCTCCGCGCCGCCCGCGGTTTCGAGCTCGGTCATCCCGCTCCAATCAATCCATACGATTATGACGAATAATCTAGCGTCGGTGCCGGTTCTCGCGAAGGCGCCGGTGTCGGTTCTCGCGGGGTGCGGGCTCGTCCTCGCGCCTCGCCGCCGCGTCCCGGCCACTGTTGACACCTGTGACTCCCGTTTCCTATGATCGTAAATGATTATAACTATTTATGCGAACGCTTCGCGAGGTCCCCTCACATGCCCCAGCACTACACGAGTCGGCACTCCGCGGTGATCGGCGACGCCCCGATCGACTTCACCGCGGCGGCGGAGCGCGTCCCGATCGCCGACGAGTCCGGGCGCACGCTCGGCGACGCGTGGACGTTCGCGTACGTCCTCGACCCGGCGACGGCGGAGCGGCCGGTGCTCTTCCTCTTCAACGGCGGGCCGGGATGTTCGTCGGTCTGGCTCCACCTCGGCGGGCTCGGCCCCTGGCGCGCCGCCGTTCCCGGCGACCTCGACGCCGCGCCGGTCGCGCGGGAGACGCTGGCGCCGAGCCCCGACGCCCTCATCGACACCGCCGACCTGGTGTTCATCGACCCGATCGACACCGGCTTCGGCCGGCTCGCCGACGGCGTGGAACCCGCCGCGATCTCGAGCGTCGACCGGGACGCCGTGATCACCGCGCAGGTCGTCCGGTCGTGGCTGGAGCGCCACAACCGGCTCGAATCACCCGTCTACCTGCTCGGCGAGAGCTACGGCACGATTCGGGCCGCGCTCACCGCGACGACCCTGCTCACCGCCGAGGAGCCGGTCGCGGTCTCCGGCGTCGCCATGCTCGGCCAGTGCGTGAACGCGCAGGAGACCACCCAGCGTCCCGGCAACCCGGTCGGGTTCGTCGCCGCGCTCCCGCTGCTCGCCGCCACCGCGTGGTACCACGGGAAGAGCGCGCACGGCGCGCTCACCCTGGACGAGGTGGTGCGCCTGGCGCACGCGTTCGCCGTGGACGAGTACGCGTCGGCGCTGCTCACCGGCGAGATGCCCGACCCCGTCGTCGAGCGGCTGGCGGGCTTCACCGGGCTCGGCCCGGCGGAACTCCGGGCGCGCCGGCTGCGGGTCGACAAGGAGGAGTACCGCAGGCTGCTCCTGGCCGACCGGGGGCTCGTGCTCGGGCTGACCGACGCCCGCTACACCCTGCCCGCCCCGGCCGGCGCGGGCGAGCCGCACGTCGACGCCGCGTCCGTACGACTCGGTCCCGTCTTCTACGCCGCGGCGCGGCGGCTGTTCACCGAGCACCTGGGGATCGCGGGCGAGCACCGCTACCGCGTCGCGGTCGCCGCACACGAACGCTGGAACTACCTCGAGGGCGCGGCCGTCGCGCGGTTCGGCGGCAGCGCGCTGCCCTCGCCCTTCGCGATGTTCGACTACCCGGCCCACCTCGTGGCGCTGCTGCGCGCCAACGCCGGCGCGCGCCTGTTCTTCGGCACCGGGCACTTCGACACGCTGACGACCGTCGGCTCGCTCGAACATCTGCGTGCGCAGTACGGACTGCCGGCCGGGCGCCTGCGCGAGGGGCGCTACCCGGCCGGGCACATGATGTACACCGATCCCCGCAGCCTGGCCGCGCTGTCGGCCGACCTCAGGGACTTCGTCCGCGAGGGAACGGCGTGATCGGCGACGCCGGGCGCGCGTCCGCGCGACCCGGTCTCGGCACACTCGCGCGGCGGACGGCCGCCGCGCTCGGCAACGGCAGGGAAGGGAAGTGAGCATGGCGGAGGTCGCATTCGTCGGCGGCCGCGTGGTGACCGGCACCGGCCGCGTCATCGACCGCGGCACGGTCCTGGTGCGAAACGGCGTCATCGAGCGCGTCGACGACGATCCGCGCGTACCCGAGGGCGTCCCCATCGTGGCGGCCGACGGGCGCTGGGTGCTCCCCGGGTTCGTCGACACGCACACCCACATCGGCGCCCACGAGGACGGCGAGGGCCCGGCGGGCGCGGACGCCAGCGAGGTCAGCGCACCCGACATGTCCGCCGTGCGGGCCATCGACGCCGTCAACATCGAGGACCGTGCGTTCCGGGACGCGCTCGCGGGCGGGGTCACGACCGTCGTCGTGAAGCCCGGATCGGGCAACCCGATCGGCGGGACGAGCGTGGCGATGAAGACCTGGGGCGGCCGGACCGTCGACGAGCAGGTCGTGAAGCATCCCGTCGGGGTGAAGTCGGCCCTGGGCGAGAACCCCAAGAACGCCTGGGGGGAGCGCGGCCAGATGCCGCGCACGCGGCTCGGCATCGCGCTCGTCATCAGGAAGGCGCTCGTCGAGGCCGGAGAGTACGCCGCCCGGCGGGCCGACGCCCGGGAGAAGGGCGAGTTCTTCGCCCGCGACCTCGGCAAGGAGGTGCTGGCCGCCGCGCTCGCGGGCGACCTCGTCTGGGACCAGCACGCGCACCGCCACGACGACATCGCGACCGCGCTGCGGATCGCCGCCGAGTTCCGGCTCCGCCTCGTGCTCAACCACGGCACCGAGGCCCACCGGCACGCCGCCGAGCTGGCGGAACGCGGCGTGCCCGTCATCTTCGGCCCGGTGCTCACCACCCGGGGCAAGGTCGAGACCCGAGAGGCCTCCGTGAACAATCTCGTCGCGCTGACGCGCGCCGGCGTCCGCACCGCCATCTGCACCGATCACCCGGTGGTGCCGATCGATGCCCTCGTCCTGCAGGCGGCCGTCGCCCGGAGAGCCGGACTGACCTGGGACGAGGCGATAGCGGCGATCAGCTCGGCCGCCGCCGGGATCGCCGGGCTCGACGAGCGCGTCGGCGCCATCGAGCCCGGCCGCGACGGCGACGTCGTGGTGTGGAGCGGCGACCCGCTCGAGCTCGGCTCGACCGTCGAGCGCGTCCACATCCTCGGCCGGGAGGTCTACCGAGTCGAGAACGGCGCGCCCATCGTGGCGGATCGGTGGGCCGGGCGATGAGCGCGTCGACGCCCGAGTCGCTGCGTGAGGACGCCGCCGGACTGGCGGAAGACCTCATCGCACTCCGCCGCCGGCTGCATCGCGAACCCGAGGTGGGCTTCGAGCTGCCGCGCACCCAGGCGGCGATCATCGAGGCGCTCGAGCCCCTCGGCCTGGAGATCCGTACGGGTGAGCGCCTCAGCTCCGTCACCGCCGTCCTGCGCGGGGACCGGCCCGGCCCCTCGGTGCTGCTGCGGGCCGACATGGACGCGCTCGCGATCCGCGAGGAGACCGGCCTCGAGTTCGCGTCGCGGAACGACGCGATGCACGCCTGCGGCCACGATCTGCACGTCGCCGGCCTCGTCGGCGCGGCGCGGCTGCTCGCGGCCCGGCGATCGCGGATCCACGGTTCCGTCGTCCTCATGTTCCAGCCGGGGGAGGAGGCCGGCGGGGGCGCGCCCCTGATGATCGAGGAGGGGGTTCTCGACGCGGCCGGACAGCGCGTCGAGGCGGCGTACGGCATCCACGTCCTGCCCGGTGCGTCCGGCACGTTCTCCACGCGCCCCGGCCCGCTCATGGGCGGTGCGAACGTGCTGCGCGTGCGGGTCGCCGGACGGGGCGGACACGGCTCGCGCCCGCATGAGGCGGTCGACCCGGTGCCGGTGCTCGCCGAGATCGTGCTCGCGCTCCAGACGTACGTCACCCGCCGCGTCTCGGTGTTCGACCCGGTCGTCATCTCGGTGGCGAAGCTCTCGGCGGGTGAGGTGCTGAACGCGATCCCGGAGCGCGCCGAGCTCGCCGGGACGGTCCGCACCATGTCGAAGGAGTCGGCGGAACGCCTGGCGGCCGACCTGCCCGCGCTCGCGACGCGTATCGCCGAGGCGCACGGCTGCCGCGCGGAGACGGAGTTCGAGGTCGTCTATCCGGTCACCGTCAACGACGCGGAGCGTGCGGAGACCGCTCTCCACACGCTGACCGAGACCTTCGGGGCCGACCGCGTGCAACGGCTCGAGTCGCCCATCATGGCCTCGGAGGACTTTTCGTTCGTGCTCGACGAGGTGCCCGGAGCCTTCGTGTTCCTGGGGGCGACGCCCGCTCACATCGACCCGGCGCAGGCCGAGATGAACCACTCGCCTCGGGCGGTCTTCGACGATGGCGTGCTCGCCGACCAGGCCGCGGCGCTCGCCGCGCTGGCGCTGCGGCACGTCGCGGCCAGGGATCGGGCGGCCCGGGATTGAAACGTGGGCGCCGGCGCGCGTCGGTCCGCCGCGCCGGCGCCCACGGGTCAGGACCGCCGCAGCAGCTCTGCGGCGAGGGTGAGGAAGCGGTCGTTCTCCTCGGCAGCGCCGATGGTGACCCGCAGCCCGTCCGTGCCGTACGCCCGCAGGATCACCCCGCGCTCCTCGAAAGCGGCGGCCTTGGCGGGGCCGTCGGGGATCGGCATGAACACGAAGTTGGCCTGGCCGGGCACGACGGGCACGCCCAGGCGGATCAGCTCGTCGGTCACCCGGGTCCGCTCCCCGACGACGAGCGCGATGCGCCGTTCGATCTCGGCGGCGGCCTCGGGGGCCAGCGCGGCGAGGGCGCCGGCCTGGGCCAGGGTGGAGACCGAGAATCCGACGATCGCCTTCCTGACCATCTCGGCCGTCTCCGGCCGGGTCACGCAGTAGCCCACCCGCAGTCCGGCCAGTCCGTACGCCTTGGAGAACGTGCGCAGCACGGCGATGTTGGGCCGCTCGGCGACGAGGTCGACGCCGGACGGCGAGTGCGGGTCGGTGACGAAGTCGCGGTAGGCCTCGTCCAGCACGAGCAGCACGTCGTCGGGCAGCGCGTCGAGCAGCCGGTCGAGCTCGGCGCGGGACACCACGGTGCCGGTCGGGTTGTTCGGGTTGCACACGATGACCATCCGGGTCCGGTCGGTCACCGCGGCCGCCATC
Source organism: Sphaerimonospora mesophila NBRC 14179 = JCM 3151 (assembly GCA_001552515.1). Taxonomy (GTDB): domain Bacteria; phylum Actinomycetota; class Actinomycetes; order Streptosporangiales; family Streptosporangiaceae; genus Sphaerimonospora; species Sphaerimonospora mesophila. Next base: position 20,104 of record BCRI01000062.1, on the reverse strand, counting down.
GCCGCCGTGTCGTGGGTGTACCGGTCGTCCAGCGGGACGGTGACCGCGGTCGCCCCCGAGACGGCGGTCACGATCGGGTAGCTCTCGAAGGCCCGCCACGCGTAGAGGATCTCGTCGCCGGGACCGGCGAGGACCGAGGCCAGGACCTGCAGCAGCGCGCCCGAGCCGTTGTCCACGACCACCTGCGAGGGATCCACACCGTGCCGCTTCGCCAGTGCCTCGGTCAGCTCCACCCGGTGGAAGTCGGGGTAGCGGTTCAGGGTGGCGGCGGCCCGTGAGATCGCCTCCAGCACGGCCGGCAGCGGCCCGAACGGCATCTCGTTGGACGAGAGCTTGACCTGGGAACGGCCGGCCGCGGGAGCCCGGCCCGGCTTGTAGGCGACCAACGCGTCGATGGCGGCACGGTGCTTGACGGTCATCTCACTCCCTAGGACAGAAGAAATCACATGAATCTATATAATGGTTTCCTTTGAATCGCAAGACGACGGAGGGGCCGGCGCCCGCGGGCGCCGGCCCCTCCGGGGGGTCGCCGAGATCAGCGGTCGTCGCGCGTCAGTCCGCGGTGGCGCAGGGCCATGGCCTCGGCGCCGCGCTGGTCGCCGCGGATGACCGCCTCGACCAGATCGACGTGCACCTGGAGCCGGTCGGCCGAGCCCTTGCGGAAGTCCTCGGCGGAGATGGCCGAGGACAGCTCTCTGCTGATGTAGTCGACCAGCCGGGTGTACATGGTCCGCAGCAGGATGTTGGGGGAGATCATGGCGAGCCTGCGGTGCAGGTCCCAGTTGCGGCGCTGGGCCTCGGCCGCGTCCGGCCAGGACCGGCGCAGCTGTTCGACCATCTCGACCAGCTCGTCGATGTCCTGCTCGGTGCGGTGGGCCGCCGCGTCGAGCGCCACCTCCTGGTCGAGCACGTCCAGGACGGCCAGGCAGTGCTTCACCGACGCGCCGTCGGCGCCGAGCTGGAGCATGTCGTGGCCGAGCCGTACCAGTGGCGACTGCTCGGCGACGAAGATGCCGCCGCCCGGCCCGGGGCGTACGTCCAGCACGCCGCGCAGCCGCAGCACGCGGATCGCCTCGGCCAGCGTCGCGGGAGCCACTCCGAACTGCTGGCGGAGCTCGTCCTTGGTGCCCAGGCGGTGGCCCGGCGCGAGGCGGTTGCGGCGAATCGCGTTCTCGAGGCGCTCGACCAGCGTCTCTGCGATCGACGACCGCGCGTCGCTGCGGTCGAAGGTCACCTGGGTGACCGCGTCTGCGTCGTACATTCCGGCTTCTCCCTCGACGGCGACCCGTCAACTGTAGATCGTTCGCCGCGGTGGCGGAGTCTCTTCCACGCGTCCTCGATCCATAGGAACCATACAAATGGTTGACACTCTCCCTCTACTGCCATAACCATATATATGGTTTATGAAGTCAGGGTGGGGTGGAGCATCTCAGCCGGTGCTCACCGAGGCCGAGCGTGCCGCCAGGGACACGATCTTCCTCCGCGTCTCCCGCCCCCGTGCGTCCCACCCGGTCCCCCGCCGATGAGCTTCCCTAAGGAGATACATGAACATGACGGGCGGCGAGGCTCTCGCCCGTTCGCTGGCCGCCAACGGCGTCAGCCAGGTATTCGGCATCCCGGGCGTGCAGCTCGACCACGCGGCGGACGCGCTCTACCACGCGAGCGACCACATCGCGTTCACCTGCGCGCGCAACGAGCAGGCCGCCTCCTACATGGCCGACGGCTACGCCCGCTCCACGGGACGGCCCGGCGTCTCGATGACGGTGCCGGGACCGGGCATGCTGAACGGCCTGGCCGGGCTCGCCACCGCGTACGCCTGTTCCTCTCCGCTGCTCTACATCTGCGGGCAGATCGACTCGGGGGCCATCGGCAGGGGGCTCGGCGCGCTGCACGAGATCCCCGACCAGAGCGGCATCCTGCGCTCGCTCACCAAGTGGAGCGCCCTGGCCTCCCGCCCCGAGGACATTCCCGGCCTGGTCCACCGCGCCTTCGCCGAGATGCGCTCCGGCCGGCCCCGCCCGGTCGGCCTGGAGATCCCGCCGGACGTGCTCGCCGCGACCGCCGACGTCGAGATCCCCGACGCCGCCCCGCCCGCGCCCGCCGTACCGGACCAGAAGCTGATCGACTCCGTGGCAGAACTGCTGCGCGGCTCGCGGCGGCCGGTGATCTACGCCGGCGGTGGCGTGATCGCCGCGGACGCCTCGGCGGAGCTGCGCGAGCTGGCCGAGATCCTGCACGCGCCGGTGGTGGTGAGCGAGAACGGCCGCGGCGCGATCTCCGCCAGGCACCCGCTCGCGTTCGACGCGCTGGCGTTCCGCCGGCTGCGGGAGAACGCCGACGTCGTGCTCGCGATCGGCACCCGGTTCGTGACGGCCTTCAGCTCGCAGGTCGACACGGCGGGCGCCCGCCTGGTCCTGATCAACGCGGAGGCCGCCGACCTCGGCGAGCCCCGCACCCCCGAGCTCGCCGTGCACGGCGACGCCCGGCTGGCCCTGGCCGCCCTGACCGAGGAACTGCGCGGCCTCGACCGCGAGTCCCGCACGGCCGAGTTCGCCGCCGTGCGGGACTGGCTGGAGGAGCAGTACGCCGACATCGCGCCGCAGCGCGCCTACCTGCGGGCGATCCGCGCCGCGCTCCCCGAGGACGGGGTGCTGGTCAGCGAGCTGACCCAGGTCGGCTACGCCGCCAACGCGTGCTTCCCGGTCTACCGGCCGCGCACCTACCTCACCCCCGGCTACCAGGGCACGCTGGGGTACGGCTTCGCCACCGCCCTCGGCGTGAAGGCGGCCGACCCGGACCGGCCGGTGGTCTCGATCACCGGTGACGGCGGCTTCTCCTGGACGCTGCAGGAGCTGTCCACCGCGAAGAAGTACGGCCTGGCCACGGTGACCGTGGTCTTCAACGACGGATTCTTCGGCAACGTGCGGCGGATCCAGAAGAACCGCTTCGGCGCCCGCTACTTCGCCAGCGACCTGGTCAACCCCGACTACGCCAGGCTCGCCGACGCCTTCGGCGTCGCCGCCGCCCGGGCGACCGGCCCCGAGGAGCTGGAGACGGTGCTGAAGGAGGCGCTCGACGCAGGTGAGCCGGTGCTCGTCGAGGCCCCCGTCGGCGAGTTCCCCGGCCCCTGGCACCTGATCCACGAGGGCGTCCCGCGCCCCGCGCCGCTGGAGGCGTCATGATCACACGTGACCGTCTGCTGATCGGCGGGGAGTGGACCGCCCCGCGCGGGGACGGCTCCGGCACGCTCGACGTGGTCGACCCGGCGACCGACCGGGTGGTGGGGCGCGTCCCGGTGGCCTCGGCCGCCGACGTCGACGCGGCGGTCCGGGCCGCGGCGGCGGCCTTCCCGAGCTGGTCCCAGGTTCCGATGGGGGAGCGGGTCGCCCTGGTCGAGCGGATCAGAGCCGGGGTCGAGGAGCGGCGCGAGGAACTGGCGGCGCTGCTCACGCTCCAGATGGGAACGCCCATCACCTTCGCGAGGCAGGCGCAGCTCGGCGTCGCGCTGGCCGACCTCGACGAGATCGTCAAGGCCGGGCGCGACCACACGGCCGAGGAGGTCGTCGGCGGCGCCCTGGTCGTACGCGAGCCCGCCGGCGTGGTCGCCGCGATCACCCCGTGGAACTTCCCGCTGCACCAGATCGCGCTCAAGGTGGGCGCGGCCCTGGTGGCCGGGTGCACGGTCGTGCTGAAGCCGAGCGAGCTGACCCCGCTGGACGCCTACGTCTTCGCCGAGATCGTGCAGGCGGCCGGAGCGCCCGCCGGCGTGTTCAACCTGGTGCCGGGCGACGGACCGGTCACCGGGGAGGCGCTCGTCGCGCATCCCCTGGTGGACGTGGTCACGCTGACCGGATCCGTACGGGCGGGGGCACGGGTGGCCGAGCTGGCCGCGCCCACGATCAAGAAGGTCACGCTGGAGCTCGGCGGGAAGTCGGCCGGAATCGTGCTCGACGACGCCGACCTCGCGTCCGTCGTCCCGCAGGCGGTCGGCGGGTGCTTCGCGAACGCGGGGCAGATCTGCGCCGCGCTGACCCGGCTGCTCGTCCCCGCGCACCTGCTCGAGGAGGTCGAACGGCTCGCGGCCGAGGCGGCGACGGGATGGGTGCCCGGCCCGCCGTCCGATCCGGCCACCAGGCTCGGCCCGCAGGCGTCGCGGCGGCAGCAGCGGATCGTCCAGGACCACATTCGCGCCGGCATCGCCGAGGGCGCCCGGCTCATCGCGGGCGGCGCGGAGAGCGCGGAGCCGGCGGGGCCGGGCGCCTACGTCTCCCCGACGATCTTCTCGGACGTGCGGCCGGAGATGACCATCGCACGCGAGGAGATCTTCGGCCCGGTCCTTTCGATCATGAGCTACGGCACGGAGGACGAGGCGGTCGCCATCGCCAACGACTCCGACTACGGGCTGTCGGGCGGCGTGTGGTCGGCCGACCCGGCCAGGGCGCTCGCGGTGGCCCGCCGCCTGCGCACCGGGATGGTGAGCGTCAACGGGGCGGGACTCAACGTCGCCGCGCCCTTCGGCGGCTACAAACGGTCGGGCGTCGGCCGCGAGTGCGGGCGCTACGGCATCGAGGAGTTCCTGGAGATCAAGACCGTGGTGGGCGTGCCCACCGCTTGAACCGTCGGCGGCCGGGGCCGCGGCTCCCACGCGGGGGCCGCGGCCCCGGCCGGTTCCGCGTCGGCCGCCCGGACGCCACCGGCCTGAGATACTGGATGCACCATGTCTGTTTCACGAGCCGTTGCCCGCCGGCGCTCAGCCGTCGACGCCGTCGCGTCGGAGATCGAAGACGACATCACGGAGGGACGGCTCCGGGTCGGCAGCAGGCTCGGCACCCGTGCGGAGCTCGCCGGCAGGTTCGGCGTGGCGCCGACCACCATCGCCGAGGTCGTACGCGTCCTCGAGGCCAAAGGGCTGATCACGACCCGCACCGGTCCCCAGGGCGGGGTCTTCGTCGCCCAGCGGACGGCGCAGGCCGTGATCGGCAACGGATTCCTGAACCTGCAGGACGTGACGAGCACCGCGATCGACTGCGTCCGGGTGATCGACGCGCTGGAGCCCGCCGTCGTGCAGGCGGCCACCGAGCATCGCTCCGCCGCCGACGCGGAAGACCTCGGCCGGCTGCTCGAACAGCTCCGCGCGACCTGGCGTGACCGGGTCGCCGGCCTGCGCAACAACTGGCGGCTGCACCGCAGGATCGCGGAGATCGTGCCCAACCCCGTCCTGAAGACGGTCTATCTCAACCTGCTGGCGTACGTGGAGTCGCACGACGACTTCTACGTCGCGGACGACGGCATCCCGCCCAACTCCCGGGTCCGGCTCCAGATCCACGAGGACCTGATCGCCGCGATCGTGGCGGGAGACCGGGCCGCCGCCGCCGACGCCGTGCGACGCCACCAGACCGTCTACGACGATTTCCGCGTCGTCCCGGCTCCGTGAGGAGACGCGGTCACGACGCGTGAGGAGACGTGCTCACGAGACGTGCACGCGAGACGTGCACGCGAGACGCGGTCACGGCGCCGGGCCGAAGACCGCCTCGTCGATCGCGGAGAGGTCGAGTCCCACCAGTCCCTTGGCGGGATCGACCCGGACGACGACGCCGCCCGGATCGTCGGGCAGCGGGTCGAGGTCGACGACCGGGTCGTCGATCCACACCCAGGGCCGGTCCCCGGCGTACTGCCGGATCGCCGCGAGCTTGTTGAACTGCAACGGCAGGTAGGGCCACGGATCCGCCGGGAGTCCGAGAACCTCGGCCAGCGCGAGGTGCGCGTTCGGCCCCCACTCGGAGGCCCAGACGATGCCGTAGCGCCGCGCCAGGTGGGCGACCGCCTCGCGGGTGCCGTCGGGCACCCGCAGGTCGCGCACCCACTTCCCCCGTGCCGAGAGATGCTCGAGCCGGGCCGGGACGCGCGTCTCGCCGTCGAGGACGACGACGCCGTCGACGCCGAGCACGGCCAGCGGTGTACCGGAGGTGACGGCCGCCGGCGTGTACTTGGCCAGCAGCGCGACGGGGCTAGGCATCCACGAGTCCTTCCGCCAGTGCCTCTTCGGGGGTGAGGAAGAAGTTGCCGCCGGTGATGTGGACGACCTCGTCGGCGGGGTCGCGGATCACGCCGACCGGGTCGTTCCCGGCGGCGACGGCGCGGACCTGCTTGGCCATCATCCGGCGGAGCATCGCCACGCCCTGGTCGGTGGTGGTGAGGTGGTCCTCGGAGTGCAGCGAGATCGGTCCCTGGCTCTTCTGCGCCTCGTAGTCACCGGGCATCCGCCGGTGCTCCTCCTCGTCGAGCTCGGCCCACGGCCTGCCGCCGAAGGTGGAGCGCAGCTTGACCAGGAAGTCGGGGTCCTCGTGGACCGCGAGGGTGAAGATGCGGAAGGAGGTGTCGTCCTCGGGCACCACCCAGCCGATCAGGTTGGTCTGGCCCGGTGTGAGCCGGGGACTGGGCACGACCCGGAGATTGGGGAACATCACCTCGGTCCGCCGGCGCAGCGCCTGGCCGTCGTCGAGTTTCCTGATCTGCGTCGAGCGGACCCCGACCGGTGTGTACTCGAACGTGACCTCGGGGATCACGGCCATCTCCGGGGTGAACTGCTCACCGCTGAACCGCGCGTGCAGGATCGGCACGTGGAAGGGGTCCATGACGTTCTCCCAGTGCTGCATCCAGTTGAAGTCCAGCACCTCCGGCCCGCCGCCGCCGACGCCGGCGTCGTTGACGATGAGGTGCTCGCCCTCGGGGATGTCCTCGAAGACGTCGTAGCGGGGCAGGACGGGTTTCTTGTCGGCCGGCCCCATGTAGGCCCACACCAGTCCGTAGCGCTCCTGCACCGGATACCAGGGCTGCCGGACCTTGTCGCGGTGCTGGCCGAGGTCGGGTTCGCACGGCTGCTCCAGGCAGTGGCCCGCCGGATCGAATACCCAGCCGTGGTAGCAGCAGCGGATGCCGTCCTCCTCCACCCCTCCGTAGTAGAGCGAGGCGCCGCGGTGGATGCATCGCGGATGCAGCAGGCCGGGCCGGCCGCGGCCGGTGCGGAAGAGGATGAGCTCCTCGCCCAGGACCTTGACGCGGCGCGGGGTGGTGGTGACCTTCTCGGACTTGGAGATCGGATGCCAGTAGCGGCGCATCACCTCCCCGTACGGCGTGCCGGGGCCGATCAGCGCCAGCTCGTTCAGCGGCGAGCCGAGTTTCAGCCCGTAGGCGGTTCCCGTGTCGAGTGCGGCTTCGGCGCCGTGGGTCGTCGTGGCGTCAGACATCGAGTTCCAGCTCCTCTGTCAGGGCCCGCGAGACGCAGACCATCATCGTTTCGTTCGCTTGCTTCTCCGCGTCGGTGAGGATCGAGTCGCGGTGGTCGGCGGCGCCGCTGAGCACGGCCACCTCGCAGGTGCCGCAGACGCCTTCACGGCAGGAAGACGGGACGCCGACGCCGGCGCCCACCAGGGCGTCGAGAACGCTCTGGTCGGGTTCGACCGTGACCGACCGCTGCGAGCGCGCGCAGCGCACCACGAAGGCACCCTGGCGCAGCGGCTCGCTCAACGGCTTGGCCTGGAAGCGCTCCACCCTGACCTCGTGTCCGAGCTCACGGGCGTGCCGCTCCACCTCGACGAGCATCCGTTCCGGCCCGCAGCAGTAGACGGCCGCCGACGGGTGCGCCCGCGCGACGGCGTCGCGCAGGTCGAGCCGCCGTCCCTCGTCCGAGGCGAAGACGTGTACGGCCCCGCGGCCGTCGCCGGCGCCGCCGAGCTCGTCACGGAACGGGACGGCATCGCGTGAACGGACGGCGAGATACAGCTCCCACGGCCGCCCCTCGGCGGTGGCCCGCCGCATCATCGGCAGGAGCGGAGTGATGCCGATGCCGCCGGCGAGGAAGACGTAGCACGGGGCGTCGACGTAGGGGAACGTGCTGCGCGGCTCGCTCACCTGCAGGATCTCGCCCACCCGGAGCCGTTCGTGCACGTGCCTCGACCCGCCCCGGCCGCCGCGATCGAGGGCCACGGTGATCCGGTAGGACGAGCGGTCGGCGGGATCGCCGCTGAGGGAGTACTGCCTGACCAGCCCCGGCGCCAGCTCGACGTCGACGTGCGCGCCCGGCGTCCACGCCGGCAGCGGCGCCCGGTCGGCCGAGGCGAGCACGACGGACACGATGCCCGCCGCCTCCCAGTGCAGGGTGACGACACGCAGGGACAGGTGCGTCCGCGTTGCCGGTCCGGTCTCAAGCGGCTGGCCGAGCCGCATCGCCGTCATCGAAGCCGCTCACGAACGACGAGTCCGTCGAGGTCGGCGGGCAGCCCCGGCACGCCCGTCTCGAGCCCGATGGCGGAGCGGCCACCGGGTGCTTCGCCGGCACTCAGATTCATCCTGACCTTCCCGTTCGAGGCAGCGGCACCACCCACCACGTGGCGCGGCAGGGGCAACAATAGTGCATATTAGACATGTTTAATAGGTTCGATAGCGGACCCCGTGCCCGGCCCCCGCCGCGAGGAGGGTTCGGGTCGATCGAGCATGTTGAATACGTTTAATGTATCGTTCCTGATGCCAGATCGTATATGATTCGTGTCGCGCGGCCATCGCGGTGCTGAAGGTCCTCCTGATCCTCATGGTCGTCCCGTAGTCGAAGGATGTAACGGAGAGTGAAACCAGTGCTTCGGCAAGAACAGATCGAGCGGATCGCCGACGAGCTGCTCGCCGCCGACCGCGAGCGGAGCGTCGTACCGCTGCTGAGCGCCCGCCACCCCGAGATGGAGATCGAGGACTCCTACGCCATCCAGGCGCTGTGGGCGGAACGCCGGGTCGAGGCGGGCCACCGGATCGTCGGCCACAAGATCGGTCTGACCTCGAAGGCGATGCAGGCCGCCACCGGGATCACCGAGCCCGACTACGGGGTGATCTTCGACGACATGGTCTTCGAGAACGGCGTCGTGATTCCGTACGACGACTTCTCCAACGTGCGCGTCGAGGTCGAGCTGGCCTTCGTGCTGGACAAACCGCTCGCCGGCCCGGCCTGCACGCTGTTCGACGTGCTCGACGCCACCAGGTACGTCGTCCCGGCACTGGAGATCCTCAACTCGCACATCGAGCTGCGGGGCCGGACCATCGTCGACACGATCAGCGACAACGCGGCCATGGGCGCGATGGTCGTCGGCGGGCGCCCCGTCGCCGTCGACGCGGTGGACCTGCGATGGGTGAGCGCGCTGCTCTACCGGAACCAGACCATCGAGGAGACCGGGGTCGCGGCCGGCGTGCTCAACCACCCGGGCACGGGCGTGGCCTGGCTCGCCAACAAGCTCGCCCAGCACGGCACCACGCTCGCGGCCGGGGAGATCATCCTCTCCGGTTCCTTCACCCGTCCGATGTGGGTGGAGCGCGGCGACACCGTACACGCGGACTACGGCGACCTGGGGGCGATCACGTGTCGCTTCGAGTAGACCCGACGTTCCGCGACGCCCTCGCCGCGGCCCGCCGGCCGCTGATCGGCATGTGGGTCTGCAGCGGCAGCCCGCTGGTCGCCGAGATCTGCGCCGGCAGCGGGCTCGACTGGCTGCTGATCGACGCCGAGCACAGCCCCAACGGTCTGGAGTCCCTGCTCGCCCAGCTGCAGGCCGTCCACGGCCATCCGGTGACTCCGCTGGTACGCCCGCCGGTCGGCGACCCCGTCGTCATCAAGCGCTACCTCGACCTGGGCGCGCAGAACCTGCTGATCCCGATGGTCCACTCCGCGGAACAGGCGGCGGCGATGGCGAGCGCCGTCGAGTACCCGCCGCGCGGCGTCCGGGGAGTGGGCAGCGCCCTGGCGCGCGCGTCCCGCTGGAACCGGGTCCCCGACTACCTGCGCACCGCCCGCGAGACCATCTCGCTCTATCTCCAGATCGAGTCGGCCGAGGCGGTCGAGAACGTCGAGGCCATCGTCTCCACGCCCGGAGTCGACGGCATCTTCGTCGGACCGTCCGATCTGGCGGCCTCGATGGGCGTGCTCGGCCAGCAGGACCACCCCGAGGTGGTGGCCGCGGTCGAGCACTGCCTCCGGGCCGCGGCGGCGGCCGGCCGCAAGGCCGGCCTCAACGCCTTCGCACCGGCGCTCGCCCGGCGCTACCTCGCGGCGGGCGCCGACTTCATCCTCGTCGGCGCCGACGTCCAGCTGCTCGCCCGCGGGAGCGAGCGGCTCGCCGCCGAGTTCGTCAAGGAGACCTCGTCCACCAAGGAGACCTCGTGAGCGCGATCGGACGGCCCGGCAAGATCATCGCCCTGCATCTGAACTACCCGTCCCGCATCGCACAGCGCGGGCGCCCCCCGGCGCACCCGTCGTTCTTCCTCAAGCCGGCCTCGTCGATGGCCGCGAGCGGCGACGTCATCGAGCGCCCGGCCGGCACCGAGCTCCTGGCGTACGAGGGCGAGATCGCCCTGATCGTGGGCACCAGGGCGCGCCGGGTCACTCCAGCGGAGGGATGGGCGGCGATCTCGGGGATCACCGCGGCCAACGACTGGGGCGTCTACGACCTCCGCCATGTCGACAGGGGCTCGAACCTCCGCAACAAGGGGGGAGACGGCTTCACTCCGCTGGGCCCGGAGGTGATCCCGGCCGCGTCGGTCGACCCCGCCGCCCTGCGGGTCCGCACCTGGGTCAACGGCGTGCTCAAGCAGGACGACACGACGGCCGACCTGGTCTTTCCGTTCGGGACGCTCGTGGCCGACCTGTCGCAGCTGATCACCCTTGAGCCCGGCGACGTCATCCTGACCGGCACCCCGGCCGGCTCCTCCGTCGCGGTCCCCGGCGACGTGGTGGAGGTCGAGGTCGACGCGCCGACCGCCCCCGGCGCGCCCAGCACCGGCCGCCTGGTCACCAGGGTGGTCGAGGGAACGACGCCGTTCGCCGACTACGGCGCCAAGCCGCATGTCGACGATCTGCAGCGCGTCGAGGCGTGGGGCGACGCCGAGACGGCGGGCGTCACCGTGCCCGCGCCGTTCACCCTGAGCGACGAGCTGCGCGAGAAGCTCTCCTCCGCCGCCGTGGCGACGATCAGCGCGCAGCTGCGCAAGCTGGGCCATCCGCATTCCTCGATCGACGGCGTCCGCCCGCTGGTCCCCGGGACGAAGATGATCGGGATCGCGCGGACCCTGCGGTTCATCGCGCACCGGCCGGATCTGTTCGCCTCGCACGGCGGCGGCTACAACGCCCAGAAGCGGGCCTTCGACTCCCTCGCCGAGGGCGAGGTGCTGGTGATCGAGGCACGCGGCGACGCGACCGCCGGCACCGTCGGCGACGTCCTCGCGCTGCGCGCGAAGACGCTCGGCGCCGCCGGGATCGTCACGGACGGGGCCGTACGCGACTCGGCCGCCGTCGCGGGCATCGGCCTCCCGACGTACGCCCGGGCCGCCCATCCCTCCGTGCTCGGCAGGCGGCACGTCCCGTGGGAGGTCGACACCGCGATCACCTGCGGCGGCACCGCCGTGCTGCCCGGTGACGTCGTGGTCGGCGACGACGACGGCGTCGTGGTCATCCCGCGGAAGCTCGTCGAGCAGGTCGCCGCCGGAGCGGCGGACCAGGAGGCCGAGGACGCCTGGATCGCCGCGCGGGTGGCGGAGGGTCATCCCGTCGACGGCCTCTTCCCGCTCGGCGACGAGTGGCGCCGGCGTTATCAGACCTGGCGGGAGGAACGGTCGTGACCCAGACCAGGAGCAAGTCCCGGCTCGCCTACGACTGGATCAAAGAGCGGATCGAGACCCGGCGGTTCTCGCCCGGATACCGCCTGGTCCTCGATGCCATCGCGCGGGAGATCGGCGTCAGCACGGTCCCGGTGCGCGAGGCGATCCGCATGCTCGAGGCGGAGGGCCTGGTGACGTTCGAGCGCCACGTCGGCGCCCAGGTCGCCTTCATGCAGGAGCAGGAGTACCTGCACACGATGCAGACGCTCGCCCTCGTGGAGGGCGCCGCGACCGCGTTGTCGGCGCCTCGCGTCACCGGCGACCACATCGCCCGGGCCCGGGCGATCAACGACCAGATGGCCGAGTCGCTGAAGGACTTCGACCCGCAGCGGTTCACCGAGCTCAACCTCGCCTTCCACACGGTGCTCTTCGAGCAGTGTCCCAACCCGCACATCGCCGACCTCGTCCAGCGAGGGTGGAAGCGGCTGGCCCTGCTCCGCGACTCCGTCTTCGGCTTCGTGCCCGGCCGGGCACACGAGTCCGTCGAAGAGCACGAGGCGCTGCTACGGCTGATCGAAGCCGGAGAGACGCCGCTGACCATCGAACTCGCGGCCCGTGACCACCGGCTCGGCACCCTCGACGCGGTGCTGGCCTACCAGGCCGGCCGCTGACCACCGACCACACCGACCCACCTCAGCCAGGAGCGACCATTGAGCCAGAACGCCCCGCACGGGTTGCCGGATCGAATCCGGCACTTCATCGACGGAGAGTTCGTCGACAGCGTCGACGGCGACACTTTCGACGTGCTCAACCCCGCCACCGACCAGGTCTACATCAAGGCCGCCGCCGGGAAGAAAGCGGACGTCGACCTCGCGGTGGCCGCGGCGCGGCGGGCCTTCGACGGCCCGTGGCCGAAGCTGCTGCCCCGCCAGCGCTCGCGGGTGCTGCACCGGGTGGCCGACCTGGTCGAGGCGCAGGACAAGCGGCTCGCCGAACTGGAGACGTGGGACACCGGGCTGCCGATCACGCAGGCGCTCGGCCAGGCCCAGCGCGCCGCCGAGAACTTCCGGTTCTTCGCCGACCTGATCGTCGCCCAGCGCGACGACGCCTACAAGGTGCCCGGCCGTCAGGTCAACTATGTGAACCGCAAGCCCAAGGGCGTCGCGGGCCTCATCACGCCGTGGAACACCCCGTTCATGCTCGAGTCGTGGAAGCTCGCCCCGGCGCTGGCCACCGGCAACACCGTGGTGCTCAAGCCCGCCGAGTTCACCCCCCTGTCGGCCTCGCTCTGGGCGGAGATCTTCCGCGAGGCGGGCGTGCCCGACGGAGTCTTCAACCTGGTCAACGGCTTCGGCGAGGACGCCGGCGACGCGCTCGTGAAGCACCCTGACGTGCCGCTGATCTCGTTCACCGGCGAGAGCCGTACCGGGCAGATCATCTTCGCCAACGCGGCGCCGCACCTCAAGGGCCTCTCGATGGAGCTCGGCGGCAAGTCGCCGGCCGTCGTCTTCGCCGACGCCGACCTGGAGGCGGCGCTGGACGCGACGGTGTTCGGGGTGTTCTCGCTCAACGGTGAGCGCTGCACGGCGGGCAGCCGCGTCCTCGTCGAGCGGTCCGTCTACGACGAGTTCGTGGAGCGCTATGCCGAGCGCGCGAAGAACATCGTGGTGGGCGACCCGCGCGACTCCGCGACCGAGGTCGGCGCGCTCGTGCACCCCGAGCACTACGCCAAGGTCATGAGCTACATCGAGATCGGCAAGAGCGAGGCCCGTCTCGTCGCCGGCGGCGGCCGCCCGGAGGGACTCGCCGAGGGCAACTACGTCGCCCCCACCGTCTTCGCCGACGTCGAGCCGGACGCCCGGATCTTCCAGGAGGAGATCTTCGGCCCGGTCGTCGCGATCACCCCGTTCGACGGCGAGGAGGAGGCGCTCCGGCTCGCCAACGGCGTCATGTACGGCCTCGCCGCGTACGTCTGGACGAACGACCTCCGGCGCGCCCACACCTTCGCCCAGAGCATCGACGCCGGCATGGTCTGGCTCAACTCGAACAACGTGCGCGACCTGCGCACCCCGTTCGGCGGCGTGAAGGCCTCCGGCCTCGGCCACGAGGGCGGCTACCGGTCGATCGACTTCTACACCGACCAGCAGGCCGTGCACATCACGCTGAACGAGGCCCACTCGCCCCGGTTCGGCCGCGGACCCGAGGCCGCCACGTCGTTCAGGACGCAGAAATGAGCGAGGAGACCGCCATGACCGCCGACATCCCCACCCCGAAGGCCCCGGCGCCCGACATCGTCCGGTGCGCGTACATGGAACTGGTCGTCACCGACCTGAAGAAGTCACGCGAGTTCTACGTCGACCTGCTCGGCCTCGTCGTCACGGCGGAGACCGAGAACGAGATCTACCTGCGGACGTTCGAGGAGTTCATCCACCACAACCTCGTGCTGCGGCAGGGCCCGGTGCCCGCCGTCGCCGCGTTCGCCTACCGGGTCCGCGCTCCCGAGGAGCTCGACCGGGCGGTCGCGTTCTACACCGAGCTCGGCTGCCGGGTGGAGCGCCGCAAGGAGGGCTTCGTCAAGGGCATCGGCGACGCGGTCCGGGTCCAGGACCCGCTCGGTTTCCCGATCGAGTACTTCTACGAGGTCGAGCACGTCGAGCGCCTCGCCTGGCGCTACGACCTGCACATCCCGGGCGCGCTGGTCCGCCTCGACCACTTCAACCAGGTCACGCCGGACGTGCCGCGCGCGGCGAAGCACATGGTGGATCTCGGCTTCCGGGTGACGGAGGACATCGAGGACAGCGAGGGCACCGTCTACGCCGCGTGGATGCGCCGCAAACCGACCGTCCACGACACCGCGATGACCGGTGGCGACGGCCCGCGCATGCACCACGTCGCCTTCGCCACCCACGAGAAGCACAACATCATCGCGATCTGCGACAAGATGGGCGCGCTGCGGATCTCCGACCGGATCGAGCGCGGGCCGGGCCGGCACGGCGTCTCGAACGCGTTCTACCTCTACATCCTCGACCCGGACGGTCACCGCGTGGAGATCTACACGCAGGACTACTGGACCGGCGACCCGGACAACCCGCTCGTGACGTGGGACGTCCACGACAACCAGCGCCGTGACTGGTGGGGCAACCAGGTCGTCCCGAGCTGGTACACCGAGGCGTCGGCGGTGCTCGACCTGGACGGCGACCCCGTGCCGGTCGTGCAGCGCACGCAGGCCAGCGAGATGGCCGTGACGGTCGGCGCCGACGGCTTCTCCTACACCCGGGTGGGCGACGTCGAGCGCGGTTTCAAGCTCGGCGAGCAGCTGTGATCCGGTAGCCGGCGGTCAGGCTCGCCGCGCCGGCGATCGTACCGGCGCCGGATGGTACGGCGGCCGCGGACTTCGCGGGTGCGCACGCCGGCGGGGGAGGTAAAGTCAGGCCTCATGCCGGAGATGCCGCGTGTGCTCGCCGTACAGAACGAGGCGAGCGGAGGTCCTGGACGATTCGGGGAATGGCTGGCCGCCGCCGGGGTCGCCGTCGACGTGGCCACCGCCTTCGACGGGTCCGCCCTCCCGTCACGGCTGGAGCACGACGGCCTGATCGTGCTCGGCGGCGGCTACCTGCCGGACGACGACGACAGGGCGCCCTGGCTGCCGGCCGCCCGCGCCCTCGTCGAGCAGGCCCTCGCCCGGTCGGTGCCGTTCTTCGGCATCTGCCTCGGCGGGCAGCTGCTGGCCTCGGTCGGCGGCGGGAAGGTCCAGGGCGACGCCGGTGCGCCCGAGCACGGCAGCACGTCCATCACCGTGCGGGCCGAGGCGGCGGACGACGCCGTCTTCGGCGGGCTGCCCGCCGCGGTCCCGGCGATCGAGAACCACGTCGACGCCATCACGGCCCTGCCGCCGGGCGCGGTCTGGCTGGCCGAGACCGGACGCTGCCCCTACCAGGCATTCCGGCTGGGCGATCGCGCCTGGGGCGTGCAGTTCCACCCCGAGGCGAGGCCCGAACGCATCCGGCAGTGGGACGCCGAGCACGCGCGTCGGCGCGGCCTCGATCTCGATGGGCTGTACGCCGCCGCCGTGACCGCTGACCCGCTCGCCCGGGCCGCCTGGGGTGATGTGGCCGCCCGTTTCGCCACCCTGGTCAGGGACGGAGTCCGTTTCACGGCGGCCCCGGACGGCGCGACCAGCTGATCGACGCCGCGCTTCACGTGATCGCCGAGCGGCGTCGCGGCGACGACGCACCGGGAGATCGCCCGTGTCGCGGACGTGCCGCTCGGGTCGACGACCTGCGAGCCGACACCTGCGTTGACGCCGCTCCGCCCGCTCTCACCGGGGCCGCGCGTGTCAGGCGGGGCGGAGGAGGGCGACCAGGAAGCTCGAGTCGTCCGTGAACGGACGCAGGTCCCAGGTGGACAGCAGCAGGTCGGGTTCGAGTCCGGCGGCCGCCGCGTCGGCGAAGAAATCGCCGAACTCGTAGTCGCGGCCGGCGCCGAAGCCGATCGCGGCCCGGCCGCCCGGCGCGAGGTGCGCCCGGAACCGTTTCAGCACCTCGCGCCGGGTGCTCGGGGCGAGGAACGCCATCACGTTCCCGGCGCAGACGATGGCGTCGAACGGCGTGGTGACGCCCCGCGCGGCAAGGTCGAGTTCGGCCAGGTCGCCGACCATCCAGCGCGGCCCCGGGTGATCCTGCTCGGCGGCCTCGATCAGAGCCGGGTCGACGTCGACGCCGACGACGTCGTGACCGGCCTCGGCCAGCGCGCCGCCGACCCGGCCGGATCCGCAGCCGGCGTCGAGGATGCGGGCGCCGCGCGACACCATGGCGTCCACGAGGCGGGCCTCCCCGGCGAGGTCGTCGCCGGCGCGGGCCATGGCACGGAAGCGCTCGATGTACCAGGTGGAGTGACCGGGGTCGGCGGCGACCTTCTGCATCCAGATGCTCTGTTCAACCATGTCCGCATTCTCCCGCAGCGCGGCACCGTGCTTCGCGGCGGAGCACGCGTGCGCGCCGCGGTCAGCCGGTACGGCGGGCGCGGGCCAGCGTGAGCCCGCCGAGGAGCATGGCGATCAGTCCCACCGCCAGGGCGATGAAGCCGCCGACTATTCCGTAGCCGGTGCCGGGGCCACCCTCGGCAGCGGCCACGACCAGCCCGCCGATGACCGCGCAGGCCGCCCCCGCGACCAGGGCCGCGACGGCTCCGCCTCTCCCGCTGCCGGTGCCGATGCGACCGGTGGAGCGGGCCAGGGCCAGCCCGCCGAGGACCACGCCGACCAGCCCCAGCAGCACGGCCACCACGGACCACGCCCGCCCGGCGGTCAATGCGTAGGCATCGACGTCGGCGGTCCGGGCCAAGACGTGCGCGGCCGCCGGTGCGGCAGGCCCCAGCGCCCCGAGCGGGGCGAGGGCGGCTACGGGAAGCAGATGACGGACGGACATGAGTGCTCCTTCTTCTCCTACGGACCTTCTCCTGCGACTGGGCCACGCCTGATCATGTCCGCCGGGGCCACCGCGGGTCGTCCGGCCGACGCAGGCAATCCGGGCTGCCGCCGATGCGGTAGCCGGCCGGCGTGGCCGCCACGGGAGTGGCGAAGGTACCGCGGACGCGGTAGCGGCCGATCATCCGTACGCAGGAGTCGCCCACGCGCGCATCCGGCTAGGGTGCGGCGCATGAGAACAGGACGGTGCGGCGTCCGGGCGGCTGTCATCGACTGGGCGACCGCCGTCGGCGTGGCGGCGACCCTGCTGGTCACCGGGCTGGCCGGGCGGCACCCCGCCATGCACCTCGCCCTGCTCGGCTACGCGCTGCTGACGGTCGGCGGCCTGACGCTCGTCGCACGCCGCCGGGCTCCGGTCACCGTGCTGGTCGTGACCGGGCTGTGCGCGCTGGGCTACCAGGCCGCCGGCTTCGACGTGCCCGCCGTCGCGTACCTGTTCGCGGTGTACGCGGCGGTGCGGGCGGGACAGCGCACCGTCACGGTGGCGGTGAGCGTGGCCATGCTGGCCGTTCTCCCTCTCGCGGCCCTGGCCTCGGGCCTGCACGACACGGGCGAGGTGTTCGCGCGGGCCAGAGGCGCCCTCGAACTGGCCTGGCTGATCGCGGCCGGCGCCGCGGGTGAAGCGCTGCGGCAGGCCGAGCGGCGGGCGGACGAGGCCGAGCGCACCCGGGAGGAGACCGCGCGGCGCCGCGTCGACGAGGAGCGACTGCACATCGCGCGCGAACTGCACGATTCGCTCACCCACCAGATCTCGATCATTCAGGTGCAGGCCGAGGTCGCCGTCCACGTGGCGCGCAAACGGGGGGAACAGGTGCCGCAGGCCCTGCTGGCGATCCGGGAGGCCGGTCGTGAGGCGGCCCGGGAACTGCGCGCGACCCTGGAGGTGCTGCGCGACGACGGAGAGAGCCCCCCGCACGGGCTCGACCACGTCGCGGAACTGGTGGACCGGACCCGGACGACCGGCCTCGACACGACACTGACGATCGAGGGACGACGATATGACCTGCCCGCCGAGGTGGACCGGACGGCCTACCGGATCGTCCAGGAGTCGCTGACCAACATCACCCGGCATGCCGCCGCCGCGACGGCATCGGTCCGCATCGGCTACCGTCCCGGCGCCCTCGCGATACGCGTCGACGACGACGGCAAGGCCACGCCGGCAGACGTCTCGGTGCCCGGCGTCGGGCTGCTCGGAATGCGCGAACGGGTCACCGCTCTCGGCGGCAGGCTGCGGGCGGCGCCACGCGACGAGGGAGGCTTCACCGTCCAGGTCGAAATTCCCGTGGACGGAACATCATGATCCGTGTTCTGCTGGTCGACGACCAGCCGCTCCTGCGCAGCGGATTCCGCGCGCTCCTCGACCTCGAAGACGACATCGAGGTGGTGGCCGAGGCGGGCGACGGGATGGAGGGCCTGGCGCTGGCCAGAGAACACCTGCCCGACATCGCGCTCATCGACATCCAGATGCCGGTCGTCGACGGCATCGAGGCGACGCGGCGCATCGCCGCCGACCCGGCCCTGGCCGGGGTGCACGTCGTCATCCTGACCAACTACGGCCTGGACGAATACGTCTTCAACGCGCTGCGCGCCGGCGCGGCCGGATTCCTCGTCAAGGACATCAGGCCGGAAGACTTCCTGCATGCCGTACGGGTGGCCGCGCGCGGCGACGCCCTGCTCGCACCGTCGATCACCCGCAAACTGATCGACCGATACGTCACCCAGCCGCTCCACACCGGGGTCGACACGAGGGTGAAAGAGCTGACCAACCGCGAACGCGAGGCCGTCGCCCTGGTCGCGCGGGGCCTGTCCAACGACCAGATCGCCGACCGCATGGTGATCAGCCCGCTGACCGCGAAAACCCACATCAACCGGGCCATGACCAAGCTCCACGCCCGCGACCGCGCTCAGCTCGTGGTCTTCGCCTACGAATCCGGTCTGGTCGCCCCACGCGGATCCTGACGTCCACGTCCGTCGACGTGCGGCCGCCATTGACGTACGGACCGATGGCCGGGGCCCCCGGGGTTCCCGGCCATCTCCGCCAACGGTGGTGCGACGTCAGGAGCGCCCGCTCCAGGTTCACCTCTGGTCGTCGCCGCCCCAGCAGGAGTAGAGCCGGATCACCGCGTGGTCGCCGGCGCCGCCCGAGTCCGGGCATGTGCCCCGTAGACCCGTAGACCCGGAGCTTCTGAGCCGGTGCTTAAGTTAATAGCTGAGAATGCGATATTTCAGCACTCATGGATAAGTACCCATAGCAGGGTGTTTCGGTCGGATATGACGGATTTCTAGCGGTACACCCTGAATGTTAGCGCTCACATTCTATCGATCGGTCGAGTCCCTTCTCCATCGGACGGGTGGAGGTGGTGTGGGGTGGAGCACACACGAGGGACGGAGCAGATGTCAAGGGTCCGATGAGTCGCGCGCCGGCCGCGCGGGGCCTGATCCCGGCCCACCTGGGAGTCTTCGCGCCGGCGCACCCGACCGGTGCGGACCGGATGGTGAAACTTTCACCGACGTTTCCGGCGTCAGCACTGCGGGACGCCGAAAATTTCCACCCACATTAATCCGTGTCATCGGGTGGAGCTTCGCATGCCGGAGAAGAGGTGGGGCGAAAGTTTCTCTTATGCTCTTGACAAGTTTCGGTGGGGTTTCCACACTTGGTCTCCAAAGCGGTCCCCACAGCCGACTGATGGCAGGGAGACCGCGCGTCTGCGACGCCCTGGTGGTGTGCGTCCACCCGAATCGGCGGGACGCGGCGTCGAGCCCGCGGGGACGTCCCCGCGCTTCCCCCTCTATTCGTGATGCAGTTACGGAGGCTCAGAAATGGGCAACGCCTTACCCTCGCCTGGAACCCGGTTACGCCGGGCTCTGGCCACCGGCGCCCTCGGCATCCTCGGCGCTGCCACGGCTCTGGTGGCGGTGTCGGCTCCCGCCGACGCCGCGGCGAGCACGCTGGGCGCGGCGGCCGCGCAGAGCGGGCGGTACTTCGGT
>BCRI01000061.1 GCA_001552515.1 Sphaerimonospora mesophila NBRC 14179 = JCM 3151 | reverse complement strand
CGCCGGATGCCGCCGCGGCGACGGTGGGTGCCATTCGTGACGCGGCGGGCGTGGCCGTGAGCGACGTCGGCGATATCGTCGGGGGTGCCGCCGCGCTGGTCCAGACGGCGATCGAGCATTTCGGCCGCCTGGACATCGTCGTCAACAACGCCGGGATCACCCGTGTCGGCGCCTTTTCCGAGATGGACGAGGCCATCTGGTGGAAGGTGTTCGACACCTCTTTCAAGGGGACGGTCAACGTCACGCGGGCGGCATGGCGTCATCTGGTGGAGTCGGGCACCGGCCGTCTCATCAATGTCTCCTCGGCCGGGATGCTGGCCGGTCCGTACAACTCGGCGTACAGCGCCGCCAAAGCCGCCATCTGGGGCCTGGGCAACACCCTCATCGCTGAGGGGGAGGAGGTCGGTGTCCAGGTCACCACGTTGCAGCCGACGGCGTGGACATCGATGACCGAGAACGCCTTCGGCGACCCGGCGATCCGCCGGGTTCTGCGGGAGAAGCTGCCACCGCGCGCCATCGCCGCCTTCGTGACCTGGCTCGCTCACCAGGACACGACCGTGTACGGGGAGTGCTTCCAGGTGAGCGGCGATTCGGCGGGTAGGACGGTGTTCTCGGCCATGCCCCGGGTCAGGGCCGCGGACATGTCGCCCGAGGCCTGGGCGGAGGCGGCGGAGGACCTCATGCGGGATCGTGACGTGATGCCGCTGCGGACCACGAGCGACTCCTTCCGCGCGGCCATGGTGTTCGCGGATCCTTCGATGGATGCGGAGCTGCCGAGTGCCGGCGCACCTCTGAATCTTCCGTCCCCACGGTGATGAGACACCGTCACGCGGTTCGCCGGCTCGTCCGGCCATGTCCGACGCATCTGCCGCGGTAACCGTGCCCGCCGCCCGAAGAAGCGGGCACGCGCGCTGTTAACGGCACGTATCGAGGCCCGGCCGCTTGCCGGCGCCCTGGGAGTCGGCGCGGCCGCAGTGTTGACATCAAGCAACGAGCGAATACAGTTATATTGTCTTACTCATTAAGTGAGTTGCTATCTATGAGGTCGGAGGCCGGCATGACGGACGGAGACGCCGCCGCGGAGCGTGCGACGTTTGAGGTCGTCTCGGGGGACGGGTACCAGACGTGGCTGATGCGGCAGTCGCCCGTCAACGCGATCAATCCCGAACTGCTCGCCCACATCGACGCCGCGATCCGGGCGGTGAGTGCGGACGATTCCGTCGCCGCCGTCGTCCTCGCGAGCGATCTGCGGGTCTTCTCCGCCGGGGCGGATGCGGCATGGATGGCCCGGACGGTGAAAGAGCATGGGTCCACCGGCCTGCTGGAGATGTTCAACGAGACCATGGACGAGTTCCGGCGGCTGTGCCACGAGCTGCGTCGCCTGCCCGCACTCGTCATCGCCGCCATCGATGGTCACGCCCTCGCCGGCGGTCTCGAGCTCGCCGCCGCGTGCGACCTGCGATTCAGCACCGACCACGCGAAGGTCCAGTTCGGCGCGCCCGAGATGGATCTGTTCGGCGCCATGCCGTCGGGCGGCGGCGGAGCTCAGTTCCTCGCCCGCCTGCTCGGGCCCAGCCGGGCGCTGGATCTCATCCTTGACGCCAAGCCGATTCCGCCTTCCCGGGCGCTCGAGATCGGCCTGGTGGACCGGGTCTATCCGGCCGGGACCGTGCGTCAGCAGGCCGAGAGCTTCGCCGCCGAGGTGGCGAATAAGGCCGGCCGCATCGGCGTGACCGCCGCCAAGCGGGCGATCTTCGGCGGGCACGAGCTCCCGCTCGGGCCCGCGCTCGACCTTGATCGCTCCCTGCACTGGGACGCCATGCGCCGCGGGAACTTCCTGCCCGGAGTCGACGCCTTCGTCGCCAAGTTCGGCAGGAGCGCGTCGTGACCGGGGCCGCCGTCGTCGGCGTCGGGATGACGCGGTTCGGCAAGCACCTCGACACCTCGCTCTCCGAACTCGCCCGCATCGCGGTCTTCACCGCCCTCGCCGACGCACAGGCGAACATCGACGACGTCGACATGGTCTTCGTGGCCAACGCCATGGCGTCCCTGACCACCGGCCAGGTGAGCGTGGTCGGCCAGTCGGTGCTCCGGCCCCTCGGGTTCAGCGACATCCCGGTCTTCAACATCGACAACGCCTGCGCCGCCTCGTCCAGTGCCCTCAACCTGGCCGTTCAGGCGGTCGCGGCGGGTGCCGCCCGCACGGTCCTCGTCCTCGGCGTCGAGAAGTTGTACGCGCACGAGAAGGGCATCGCCTACCGGGCGCTCAACGGGGCCATGGACACCGATACGCTGCGCGCGAGCGGGGTCGACCCGGCCCGGGAGAGCGGCTTCGTCTCGGCCATCTACCCCGAGCGCTTCCGGAGGTATCGCGACCGGTGGGGGCTCGACGTCACCGCGCTCGCGGAGATCGCGGTGAAGAACCGCTTTCACGCGGCTCTCAACCCGCTCGCGCAGTACACCGCCCCGCTCTCGGTCGACGACGTGCTCGCTGCCCGAACCGTGGTGGACCCGCTCACCACGCTCATGTGCGCTCCCATCGGCGACGGTGCGGCCGCGCTGGTGGTCACCGGCGCCGACGATGCCCGTGCCCACGGTCGGCGTCCGGTGTGGATCCGGGGCAGTGCCATCGGCATGGGAGCCACGCCCAACGGGACGTCGAGCGTGGCTCGGGTGGCACGCCGCGCCTACGACCAGGCCGGCATCACTCCCGACGAGGTAGATGTCGCCGAGGTCCACGATTCCATCTCCTTCAACGAGCTCGCGGCCTATGAGGAGCTCGGTCTGTGCGAGGAGGGCCAGGGCGGACGCATGGCTCTCGACGGCGAGACCCGGCTCGGCGGGCGCGTCCCGGTCAACACCAGCGGTGGCCTCACCTCCCGCGGCCACCCCGTCGCCGCCACCGGCGCGGCGCAGATCGTCGAGCTCGTCCACCAGTTGCGGCACGACGCCGCTGATCGGCAGGTCGCTGACGCCTGTATCGGCGTGGCCGAGAACGCCGGCGGGTTCGCCCTCGACGACACCGCGGCCATCGCCATCACCGTTCTCGGCACCGAGCCCGCGCGCTGAGGGGCCTGATCATGCGCGACGATGCACGCCTCCTGGTCGCCGGTGCGTCCTACGCCGGCATCCATATGGCCGCCGCCGCTCGCGAGAAGGGATGGACGGGCCTGATCACGGTGGTGGGGGAGGAGCCCTGGGCGCCGTACGAACGCCCGCCGCTGTCCAAGACCTTCCTCGCCAAGGGCGAAGCCCCCGAGGACATCGCCCTCCGGGGCGAGGTCTTCTACCGCCGCCACGGCATCGACCTCGTCCTCGGGACGCGGATCACCGACGTCGACCACGCCGCACGCGTCGCTCGGCTCGACAACGGCAGCACCCTTGCGTACGCCACGCTCGGCCTCGCGACCGGTGGGACACCGCGGCGGCTGACCGTACCCGGTGGCGACCTCGGCGGCGTGCATTACCTCGCCACCCTCGATGACGCCCTCGCACTGCGAGACGCCCTGGACGGCGCCCGCGACGTCGTCATCGTCGGTGCGGGGTTCATCGGCCTCGAGCTCGCGGCCACTCTCACAGGCCTCGGCCGATCCGTGCACGTGCTGGAGGCCGGAGAGCGCGTGATGGGCCGGGTGCTCACCCCCACCCTTTCCGCCGTGCTCGCCGCGGTTCATGAATCCCACGGTGTCCGTATCAGCACCGGCACCGGCTGCGTGGCCATGGAGGGCAGCGGCGGCCGCGTCACCGGGGTGCGGACCACCACCGGCGAGACACTACGCGCGGACGTCGTCCTCGTCGGCATCGGTTCCGTGCCACGCACCGAGCTCGCCCGGCAGGCCGGCGCGGCGCTCGCCGGACCCGGAGGCGGTGTGCTGGTCGATGCCACGATGCGCACATCGGTCCCCGGGGTCCTCGCCGCGGGCGACTGCGCCGCCTTCGTCAGTTCCTACGCCCCCACGGACGTTCCGCTGCGCCTGGAGTCCGTCCAGAACGCCACCGACCAAGGGCGGGTGGCCGGGGCGACCGCCGCCGGCGCCGAAGCGATCTACAACGCCGTGCCATGGTTCTGGTCCGACCAGTACGACCTCAAGCTGCAGCTGGTCGGCATCCACGACCCTGCTTCCCGCGAGGTCGCGCGCGGCACCCCGGACGGCGAGCCGTTCTCGCTGGTCCACCTCGACCTGGAGAACCGGGTGGTCGCCGTCGATTCGGTCAACAGCCCCGCCGACCATGTCGCCGCCCGCCGGCTCGTGGCCGCCCGGGAGCATCTCGACCCGAGCCTCGCCCAGGACGCCGCGACTCCGTTGAAGGCGGCCGTCGCCACCTCGCCCCCCGCACACCGGCTCTGAAATCTGAGGAGTTCCCATGGTCAAGATCCGCTACAGCCGGTCCGACGGTTTCACCGAGGAACTCGACGTCGCGGTCGGCGAGTCCGTTCGCGACGCCGCGATCGAGGCCGGTGTGACCGGTATCGAAGGCGAGTGCGGCGGCCAGATGAACTGCGCGACATGCCACGTGTACGTCGACCGGACCTGGCTCGGCAAGACGCCCGAGATCGATGAGATCGAGGACGCCATGCTCGACGGCACCGCCTGCCCGCGCGAGGACAACAGCCGGCTGAGCTGCCAGCTGCGTGTGCAGCCCGACTGGGAGGGCTTCACAGTCCACCTGCCGGAGTCCCAGTACTGAGCCCTTCCCACGTCAACGACCGACGGAGGTCCTGCCCCGTGCCCGATGTGTATCCCGTGCTCGACACGCTGCCCCAGGAATGGCTTGTGCCTCCCGACGAGCAGCCGCACTACACAGACCTGGACGTCACGCTGACGACCGACCTGGGCAGCGCGCTCAGCGACGTCCATGTGACCTCCGGTGCCGGCGGCCGCATCGCGATCGTTCACCACGACGCGGGACAGTCCTACACGTACGCCGACCTCGGCAGGCTCAGCGAGAGGGCCGCCCGGTTCCTGCTCGCCCTCGGCATCCGCCCCGGCGAACGGGTGGCGCTCAAAGGCACCAACCGGCCCGAACTCATCATCGCCGCGATCGGCGCCTGGAAGATCGGCGCCGTGGTGGTCCCGGTGCCGGTGCTCGCGCGCGAGACCGAGTTGACGTTCTATCTCCGGGACACCGAGCCCGCCCTCCTGCTCTTCCAGGCCGGGTGCGAGGACGCCGACACCGTGGTCCGGGTGGCCCGGGCACTGGGTGTCCGCCACGTCGCCGCTTTCGGCGCGGAACCCGTGCCCGACAGCGTGCTTCGCTGGGGGGAATCCGACGCAGCGGCGGTGCCGGTCGAGCGGCCTGAGGTGCCCCTCGACTCGGTCGCCATCGTCTGGCACACCGGAGGAACCACCGGCACCCCCAAGGGCTGCTACCACACCCAGCGCCGGTATCTGCTGGCAGGCCATTCCCTCGGTCGCGGTGCCGGGGTCGCCCCTGGCCAGCGCTGGCTCGCGGCCGCTCCGATCGGTCACGCGCTCGGCATGATCCACTCCACGATCTTCACGCTCCTGCACGGCGCCACCCTCGTCATGGTGGAGCGGTTCACCGACCCCCGAGCACTCCTCGAGGCCATCCGCGAGCACGAGGTCACCACCTTCACCGCGATCGCCGCCAGCTGGGCGGCGATGCTCGACGCCATCCGCGCCGGCGCCCCCGCCCCGACGTCGCTGCGCCGCGGCTACGCGATGTGGCAATCCTCGTCGTCCTCCGATGTCATCGAGGGCTGGAGCGCGCTCGGCGTCACCCTGCTCAACAACTACGGCTCCACGGCTTTCGCCACATGGCCACTGATTCCGCAAGGTCCGGTCTCCCAGGGGTCGCTCGGCAGCCCTGCGCCGGGGTTCGAGGCGCGTGTGCTCCGTACCGTCGACGTCGGCCACACGGGCCCTCGCGAGGATGCCGAGCCCGGTGAGGCCGGCCAGCTCGCCATGCGCGGTGTCTCAGGGCTGACCTACTGGCGGTTGCCGGAGAAGCAGCGCGCCGATGTGCGGGACGGCTGGACCATCGTCGACGATCTCGTCGTCTTCGAGGAGGGCGACTACACGTATCTCGGGCGGACCGACTTCCTCATCAGCTCCGCCGGCAACAAGATCGCCCCCGGGGAGGTCGAGCAGGTTCTGAGCAGCCACGAGGCTGTGGAGGAGGTCGTCGTCATGGGTCTGCCCGATCCCATCAGGCAGGAAGCGGTGTCGGCGTTCGTCGTCGTCGCCCCCGGGCACGAGCCTTCTGACGCGTTGCGTCGCGAGCTCCAGAACCTCGTCAAATCCACGCTTTCGCCCTACAAGTACCCGCGGAACCTCGAATTCATCGACGCTCTTCCCCGTGACCATGTCGGCAAGGTGATGCCCAAGGTGCTCCGTGAGCAGGCGCTCGCCCGCATAGGGGTGAGTTCATGACCGCCGACCTCGCGAGCGCCGCGCTGAAGGGCGCCGGCATCGCCACACGCCTGCGCAGGTCGCGCAGCGGCATGATCTACGGACGCAGAGGCAGCGGCGTCCCGGTGGTGCTCGTGCACGGCTGGTGCCTCGACCGCACGGTGTGGATGTACCTCGAGGAGAGCCTCGTCGGCGAGGGATACGAGGTGATCAGTCCGGCGCTGGCGGGCTATGGTGCGTCAGCCGACCTCGCCGGGCCGTACACCCTCGCACGGCACGCCGCCGACCTCGCCGACCTGCTCGAGGACTTGGACCTCGAGGGCGCGCTTCTCGTCGGGTTCGCCTACGGCGCCGCAGCCCTTCTCGAACTGCCGAGGTTCGCTCGGGTGGCCGGCATGGCGCTCGTCGGTGTGCCCAGCGCGGCCGGGGCGCCGTACCCGAAGATGCGGCGGGCCATGCTGCGAGACTGGCCGCTCTTCGCGCAGCGCTCCGCCCGTGCCATCTGTCACGTCCAACACAGCGAAGCAACGTTCGCCTGGCTCGGGGGTGTCTTCGCCGCCACCCCGCTGGAGTGCGCTCTTGCCGGTGTGGACGAGCTCGCGGAGTTCGAACCCGACCGGCCACAGCGCTGGGACGTCCCGACCGTGTTCGTGCATGGCTCCCAGGACGCCATCGTCTCCGTCGACGTCAGCCGTGACTGCGTCGCCCGCTACGAGGACGCCGAGTTGGTCGAGGTGCCGGACTGCGGGCACTTCGTCCCGCTCGACCAGCAGGCCGCGCTGCTCGCGGCCATCGTCCGGCTCGCCGGGAGAGCAGGAGGAACGTCATGACTTCCGTTCACGATGTAGCCGTCGTCGGGCTCGGACCCGTCGGTGCGACCCTCACCGCCCTGCTCGCCCAGCGTGGTGTCCGGGTGCTCGTGGTGGAGCAGAGCGCCGACGTGTTCGCCCTGCCGCGGGCGGCGCACATCGACCACATGGGTCTGCGGACGCTGCAGGAGCTGGGCCTGCTCGACGAGCTCCTTCCGGGAATGATCCCCAACCCCGGTCTGGAGTTCCGCTCCGCCGACGGAGAGACGCTGATGCGCATCCCCGGCGACCAGGGCAGCGTTTCCGGGCTGCCCGCCAGCATGTACTTCCACCAGCCCACGCTCGACGGAACGCTGCGCCGTCACGCACTGTCCCTGCCCGGCGTCACGGCGCGAGTCCCCGCCACACTCGAGTCCTTCGGCCAGGACCAGGATGGTGTCACGCTGCGGCTGCGCCACCCCGATGGCACCGAGACTCGGGAGCGGGCGAGCTGGCTCATCGGCGCCGACGGCTCCTGGAGTCCTGTGCGCGAAGGAGCCGGCCTCACGCTCGAGGACCTCGGCTTCGACGAGCGGTGGCTCGTGGTCGACCTTCAGCTCCCGCGGCCGATGCCCCATCTGCCCACGCAGGCCGTCCACATGTGCGACCCACGCCGGCCGCACACGGCCATCCCGATGCCCGATCTGCGCTACCGCTTCGAGCTTCAGCTCAACGAGGAGGACGACCCCGCCGAAGCCGTCCGGCCCGAACGCGTGGCCGAACTCCTTTCCGGCTGGCTCGACGTCGACGACGTGGAGGTGGTGCGGGCCGCCACCTACGTCTTCCACGGCCTGGTGGCCAGGCGTTGGAGGGCCGGGCGCGTCCTCATCGCCGGCGATGCCGCCCACCAGATGCCCCCCTTCCTCGGCCAGGGCATGTGCTCGGGGATGCGGGACGCCGTCAACCTCGCCTGGAAGCTCGCCCGCGTGGTCCGCGCCCGGATGGACCTGGCCGAGGCCGAGCCGGTGCTCGACACCTACGAGTCGGAGCGCAAGCCCCACGTTCGCGCCATCACCGAGGCCGTCATCGCCTTCGGCGGCGTCATCTGCTCTCGGGACCCCGAGTACGCGGCCGAGCGAGACCGCCGTCTGCTCGCCGACCCCCGACCCCTGGAGAAGCGGATCCCGTTCTCACTGCCCCGCCTGCAGCCGGGGCCGCTGGTCGCCGAAGGCGGCGGCCGGCTCTTCGGCCAGCCGCCTGTCCGCGGCCGAGGCCTCGACGACACCGTGGGCGACCGTTTCCTCCTCATCGCTCGCGACCGGCGAGACGTGGACCCGTGGTGGTGCGTGCAGGACGACGTTCTCACGGTCGTGACCGAGCCCGGCGCCGGCGATGAACTGCGGCGGTTCGCCGCGCGCACGCTCGAGTCGCGGGGAGTGCGTGTGGTGCTGGTGCGCCCCGACCGGTACGTGCTGTACGCCGGTGATGACGTCGACCATGTGCGGGAAGCGTACTCACTCCTGCGCGGCCGCGAGGGGGTGCTCTCGTGAGCCTGCTGGACGTCCGCCGTGACGGCGATCTGCTGCTGATGGGCCTCGCCCGTCCAGAGAAGCACAATGCGCTGGACCTCTCGATGGTCGAGGAGATACACGCCGCGCTCGACTCGGTGCGCGGGACCCCCTGCGTCATCGTCATCCACTCGACCACCCCCGAGATGTTCGTCTCAGGCGCCGATATTGCGGAGTTGCGTCGGCGGACCAGCCGCGACGCGCTCAGCGGCATCAACGCCGAGCTTTTCGAGAAGCTCTCGAAGCACCGTTGGCCGACGATCGCCGCCGTCGACGGCCCGGCCATCGGCGGCGGGTGCGAGCTCGCCCTGGCGTGCGATTTCAGGCTGGCGACCCCACGCGCCCGGTTCGGCCAGCCGGAGCCGCAGCTGGGAATCCTGGCGGGCGCGGGTGCCAACTGGCGGCTCGCGCAGGCCGTCGGCCTGCCGCTTGCCCGGCGCATGCTGCTCGCCGGAGAGTTCCTGGACGCCCACCAGGCATTGGAGGCGGGTCTCGTGGACCGGCTGCACTCGCCCGACGAACTACTCGGTGCGGCGATCGAGTACGGCCGACGGATCGCACGCGCGTCCTGGCAGGCACTCGAGCTCACGAAACTCGCGCTGCGCGTCGGTCGTCCGAACGCCACCCTGGAGTTCGACCTGGCGGCACAGGCCGTGCTCTTCGAATCCGATGAGAAGGTGACCCGCATGGACGCCTTCCTCGAGAAGAAGACCCGCCGTGGCTGACCCGGTGACGCAGACGCGCGCCGTACCGGTGCCGCCCGAGGGTGCCGTCCGAGCCGTGCTCGACCACCGGGTGCTGATGGTCGACGTCGATGCCGTTCAGGTCAACTTCTCCCGCTTTTTTCGGTGGATGGACGAGGGGTACTCCGAACTGCTGCACCGCCTTGGCCACCCTCTCTCGCGGATCCTCGCGGAGGGAGCCGCGACACCTGTCGTCGATGCCCGCTGCAACTACCGGCGCCCCATCGGCCTCGATGACGTTTTCACGACGATGTCGTGGGTCGGCCGCGTGGGGGCGGCCAGCTACACCGTGATCCACCGGTTCGACGACGTCCACGGCGCCTTCGCCGTCGGTGAGTGCCGGCATGTCTGGATCACCACCGCCGATGGGCGGCAGTCACCCGCACCCGTGCCGGACTGGCTGCGCGACACCGGTATCACCCGCCAGGAGGAAAGGTGAGAAGCGAATGACGGAGACGACGACGCGCCGGGCCGTGGTGGTGGGCGCCGGCCGTATGGGAGCAGGGATCGCCCACGCTTTCCTCGTCAGCGGATGGGAGGTGGATGTGCGGGAGATCTCCGCGGACGCCGTCGCCCGCGGCCGTGCCGGGGTCGAGCGGACGGTCGCCATCGCTGCCGAGAAAGGGACGCTCACCGAACCGGCCGATGTCGTGCTCGCCCGTCTGTTCGCGGATGAGGGACTTGAGAATCTGGGGGAGCCCGATCTCGTCGTCGAGGCCGTTCCCGAGGATCTCGCGTTGAAGGCCGATACCTGGGCCCGCGTGGCTGCGGCTGTCCCGTCGTCGACGGTGCTCGCATCCAACACCTCGAGCCTGTCGATCGACCGGCTGGCGCGAGATGTGAGCGCTCCGGAGCGCTTCTGCGGCCTTCACTTCTTCAACCCGGTACCGGTGAGCGAACTGGTGGAGGTGGTCCGGGGCACGAAGACCGTGTCCGCCACCGTGGACACGGCGGTCGGATGGGTGCGTGAAATCGGCAAGGAGCCGATCGTCGTCGGCGACGCGCCGGGCTTCGCGAGCAGCAGGCTCGGCGTGGTCATCGGGCTCGAAGCGATTCGGATGCTGGAGGAGAACGTCGCCTCAGCCGAGGACATCGACAAGGCCATGACGCTGGGGTACAAGTTCCCGGTCGGTCCGCTGCGGCTCACCGACATCGTGGGACTCGACGTCCGCCTCGGCATCGCGGAGTACCTGCACTCCACTCTCGGCGACCGCTTCGCTCCGCCTCGACTTCTGCGGGAGAAGGTGGCCGCTGGTGAACTGGGTCGCAAGAGCGGTCGGGGATTCTTCGACTGGTGACGACCCACGCCTTTCCGGCTTGAGGTCCCGATTCCTGAGCCGGTGCGGCCGACCCTGCTCGGGGATCTCGAGCGGCGGCTCCTCGCCAGAGTGAGCCTGACCCACGTCGAGGGACCGTGATCGTCACCGCGCCGAGCGGTCGGGCCCGTCGCGCTCAGGAGCGGGCTTCAGATCTCCATCAGGTGCTTTCTGAACAAGTCCGGTAGAGCGGGGAGCCGCCGAAGAATCAGGGTCGTGAATCGTCTGGTATTGTGCTGGCACCGTTCCGCGAGCGACCTGAACAAAAGCCTCGGTAAGTTGCGGGCAATTCTCATCCCATATCATTAGTTGAGGTATGTGAGGAGCCTCGCCGATCAACTCGTGGAACCGGATCGACGGCTGGTTCTCCCATCGCTGTCTGATCGAATCTCCTACCAGCGCGGCACCCAGCCCGGCGGCCACGGCGTCGAGGAATGCCTCTTCATTCGAGATCATCTGGATGCGGTGGTCCGGCACGATTCCGCGCTCGGCCAGGAATCGCAGAATGCGCCGGGAGTGCATATTGGCCATGTCGTCGGAGGGTAAGAGCAGCCGCTGCCCCTCGAGATCGTAGATGGTCACCGACTCTTGACCGGCGAGTGGGTGGTCGTCCGGGAGGGCGAGTTGGTTCTGGATGTAGCAGCCGAGCGTCACAGCGCTCAGGCCGGTGATCTCCTCGATGGAGGCGAGGGCGAAGGCGACATCGGCGTGCCCTTCTCGGAGGGCACGCACGAGTTGATGTGTTCTGACCTGTGTCAATGATATTTCGATATGAGGATTTCCGGCCGTGAACGCCCGGATCGCGGACTTGGCGGCCCCTCCGCTGCCCGAGGAGTAGTAGACCCGCAGACGAGATCGCAGGCCTGCGCGAGCCTCACGTGCCGCGTCGATGACGCGCTCGTATGCGAGCAGGAAGTCCCGAGCGCGGATCAGCACCCGCTGGCCGGCGGGGGTCAGCGCGACACCGCGGCTGGATCTTTCGAAGAGCAGCAGCCCGAGCTCATTTTCGAGTTTCTTGATCTGCTGGCTCAGATGGGCTGTGGAGTAGTGGAGTCGCTCGGCCGCGCGCCGGAAACTGAGTTGCTCGGCCACCTCGACGAAGCAACGCATCCGTAGCAGCTCCACGTCGTACCTCCAATGGGCGGGCGATGCCGGGTCGGAGTCGTATTCACCCACCCGCGGACGCCTTGGATCGGCTGTCGGCGCTCGTCATCGGGTGATGATCGCTTCGATGATTTGCCGAATACCCGGCCGGGCCGTGCATTCCGAGTCGGAAATATCGCCCTTGTGGATCGTCTCGACATCCTATCCATTCGCGGATTGCGGCGGCAAGCCCACCTCGCATTTCTCGCGATAAGCTCTGCCGTCTGGTGTGTTAATTCTGCCTTAACGATCGTTTGCTACCGCTCGCTTCACAGGTGATGCGGGCTGTGCTTTGATCCTGGAAAGCGCGATCGGTTGCTTCCTGAATTCTTCCACGTCACGCCGTTCAGCAACCGATCTTCGAAAGCCGACTCACTGCGCTCACCGAGCGACTTCATTCTTTCATGCGGAGGGTCTTGTGAACGAGGATGCCACGATACTGAGGTGCCCGGTTACCGGCGCCGGGTTGCCCGAGGCCGGGCCTGCCAACGCCGCCGAGAGCTCCGCGAGCACGCAGGGGCACGACCTTCCCGACGTGCCGCTCTTCCAGCCTGCCTTCAAAGCGAATCCGCACCCGTATTACCGGGAGTGGGTGGCCGGACCACCCTTCTGGGCGTCTGCCAACGGGACTCCGTGTATCGTCGCGGCGAGGTACGCCGACGTCAAGACCCTGTACACCGACCATGCGACCTTCTCGAGCGTGAAGCCCAGCAACGCTGGGCTGGACAGCGTCGACTACAAGAACGGCGCGAGCAGTATGGCCTTCACCGACGAGCCTGACCATGCCCGCCTTCGGTCGGTTCTGCAGCCGTCCTTCACGCCCGGCGTGGTCAACCGGCTCGCGGCCGCCGTCCAGGCGCTGGTCGGCGAGCTCCTCGACGGGGTCGACGCGCGCATCGAGGTGATGTCCGAACTCGCGCGGCCGTTGGCCTCGAGAGTGGTGCTCGGTCTCATCCTCGGCACGCCACAGGAAGACTTCGGGGTTTTCGAGCGATACAGCGAGTCGATGCGGCTGCTCGCCGACCTCGGGCCTGGTGAGTCGCGTCCGGGGGAGTTCATCGACGCCTGGGCGGCGGCGAAGGACTATGGCCTGGCGGCGGTCGACCGTCGCATGTCCCAAGACGGCGACGACGTCCTCGGCCGCCTGGTACAGGCTCGCCGGTCGGGGCGTGTCTCCGACGACGAGGCCTTCGAGCTCATGCTCACGCTCTACAGCGGCGGCCTGTCGACCACGGCGACGCTGATCGGAAATGCCCTGGCCGAGCTGGGTGCCCGGCCGGATCAGTGGCGGCTGCTCTGCGCGGATCGGTCTCTCATCCCGCAGGCCATCGAGGAAGTGCTGCGCTACAACGGTTCCGGGCTGTTCAACTTCCGGTTCCCATTGCGGGACATTCAGTGGCATGGGCTCGAGATCCCAGCCGGCACGACGGTGTACACGGTCCAGGCCGCTTCCGGTTTCGACCCCGCCGCCTACGACGACCCGTTCCGCTTCGATGTGCGGCGTCGGTCAAGGAACCGCCACCTCGCGATGGGGTTCGGCATCCACGCATGCCTCGGTGCACCGGTCGCGCGGCTCATGCTGCGTACCGTCCTCGAGGCCTGCACCGAGCGGTTCCCCGGTCTGCGCATGGTCCCGGACGCCCCACCCATCACGTACGGCGGGATGGTGCAGGAACGGGCGCCGGAGGCAGTGCATCTCGTGCTCTCGTAGTCTCGACCGGCCGTACTGCTCGGGGGACGTCGGCGGTGTGCCGACATGATCTGGACCGTGGGTCGACCGACGCGCGCGTGGCCCAGACGGGGCCGCTCCACCCATGAATTCCCCCGCAGGCTCGGACTTTCCGCGTGGTCAGAGGAGTTCGTCCGAAGCCTGCGGGCCACGAACTCCTCTTCCACCTTGCGATGCATCCAACGGAATGAGTAGGACGACATGATCCATCCAGCCACCCGACGTACCCGCAGTCGGCTCGATGCTCTCCTCATCGCTACATCCGTGATTCTCAGCCTCACCGCCGGCTGTGCCGCCGGCGGCGCATCGGATGGCACTGCGACCCGTGCCAAGTCGTCGCAGCCCGTCGCCGGCGGTTCGTTGATCTTCCTCAGTCAGAACGAATCGAACGGCCTCGACCCGGTACGGCTCGTCGCCGGTGCGCGTTCGGGTGACTCCGCGCAGGCTGCGGCGATCTTTGACGTGCTGATGTACATAGACCCGGCGACGAACGAGGTCGTTCCTAAAATCGCCGAGTCATTGACCAGCAAGGACAACAAGATCTGGGACCTGAGGATCCGTGAGGGTGTGACGTTCAGCGACGGGACGCCGTACGACGCGGAAGCCGTGAAGTTCAACTGGGAGCGGATCGCGGAACCGGCGAACGGGGCACACTCGGCGCCCGGGATGGGACCGGTGGCAGGTCTGGATGTCGTTGGCCCGCTGACGCTACGGATCACTCTCAAGAACGTCTACTCGCTGTTCCCCCGGCTCGTGGTCCGATACCTGCCCTACATCGGATCGCCCACCGCGATCAAGAAGCTCGGAGACGGCTTCGCCCAGGCCCCTGTGGGCGCGGGGCCCTTCGTGGTGGAGAGCTGGGTGCGTGACAGCGAGCTTCGGCTCGTCAAGAACCCGAGCTACTGGCAGCGCGGTCTTCCCCACCTTGACGAGCTCACCATCCGACAGGTCCCCGACGACGAGCAGCGGTTCAGCGCCTTCACCTCGGGCGCGGCCCAGGTCGCGGACGCGGGGACGAACACGCGCTACGCCGCGCGGGCTCACGACCAGGGCTTCAGTGTGCTGGAGTCCAAGACCGGGGGAGGGCTCGCCATCCTGTTCAACACGAAGGTCCCCCCCTTCGACGACGTCGAAATCCGGCGGGCCGTCGCTCAGGCGATCGACCTCGAACAACTGCACCAGGTCGTCAACGACGGTACGAACGCGGCGCCTAAGACGATGTTTCCGGAGTCGAGCCCGTTTCACGCGCCCGACATCACCTTTCCTGCCGTCGACAAGCAGGCGGCACAGGAGGTGTTCGACAGGTACGCGGCCGAGAACGGGGGGCCGGTGAAAATCGAGTTGGTCGCCGCGACCACGATGGCCACCGAGTTCGAGATGATCCAGGGCCAGCTCGGCGAGTTCCGCCACATCGAGGTGAAGCTGACCATCGTTCAGAACACCGCCCTGGTGCCGATGGTAGCGGCCGGCAATTTCCAGATGGCGAACTACGCGATCACCGGTGACGACTTCGAACCGACGATGTTCGCACAGTTGCACAGCGACGGTGAACGCAACCACGGGGGGCTCTCCGACGCCGCTCTCGACAGGGCGCTCGAGACCGGCCGGTCGACGGATGAGCCGTCGGAGCGTGTGGCGGCGTACCGGACCGCTCAGGAGCGCATCGCCGCGCTGGTCCCGGCGATCTTCAACCAGGAGTACCGCATGAATTACCTGCTCCAGGAAGAGGTCGTGGGAATGAGTCTTCTCAGCACCGGGCCGATGTGGGAGAAGGTCTGGTCGCGGGGCTGATCGAGGTCGGCGTGCGTGGCCCGGGCGTGGTCCGGGCCACGCACGTCAGTCTATGAGCAGGTCGAGGACGGTGGTCCCCCCGCCGAGCTGGCCGAGGACACGCTCCTCCGTCTCCTTGAGGTGCTTGCGCCACATTTCCTGGGCCGCATCGCCGTCCCCTCGTTCGATGAGGTCGATGACCTTGGCGTGATCTTCCAGGGCCACGCTTGGATCGCGTTCCACGATCTTGGCCGCCGCGGCGGAGACGAGGGTGTCGCGGATCAGCTCGTTCAGCAGGATGAGCGTCTGGTTCCCGCTCAGTTCCACGAGCGTGCGGTGGAATCCGGCCTTGGTGGCCAAATCGTGCACCGTGGCGGTGTTCCGCTCCTTCTCCAGCGTCTCGCGCAGCAGAGCGATGTCCGAGTCGCTGTGATTGGCGGCGACGAGGCGGATGCAGGCCGGCTCGACGATGACGCGGGCCTCGTACACATCGGCCAGGGTCGTACCCCGGTACTGCAGAATGAGGGCGGCGTAGCGGGCCGCGAGGTCGCTGCGCGGCGGGTGGACGGTGGCCCCGCCGTGCGCACCCCGGCGCACGGTCACGAGCTGCTCGGATTCGAGGATGCGGAACGCCTCGCGCAGGGTCGGGCGCGAGACGCCGAACTGCTGGGTCAGCACCGCCTCGGGCGGGAGAGAGCTGCCCTCTGGGATCTCCCCGCGGACGATCTGGTTGCGCAGGGCCCGGGCTACGAGAGCGGCCGCCTTGGGGATCTCTATGGACTGGCCGTAGGAACGAGGCGTTCCGCTGGACATGGTTCGGGCTCCTTCGCAAGGCTTGGCGGACTCTGCGGGGCGTGGATCCAAGCCTCACCTTAGCGCCAGAGCGCCGACTCGGTCTGAGGGTGCGCTGGGGCCGAGGATAGCCTCTTGAATCCTATTAACAATTTAGCCATGATGGACGATTATAGCCGGCATTGACAGCGATGTCCCTGCGGAGGAGCTCGCAATGACCACCAGTACAGCTGTGCGCCAGGAGGCCGCGCCCACCGTCCAGGTGGGCGTGGTCGACTGCGACGTCCATCCCATCGCGCCCCTGGCCCAGCTGGCCCCGTACGTGGCCGAGCCGTACCGGACGCGGCACTTCATGAAACATCTGGAGGAGATCGACCAGAACGCGTCCCTGTACACGCCGCCCGCGACCACGACACGTGACGACTCGATCCCCCCGTCCGGTGGTGCCCCGGGGAGCGACTCCGAATTCCTGCGCCGTCAGGTACTCGTGGAGGCGGGTGTCGATTACGCGTTTCTGATCTTTCTCCAGCCGAAGACGAAGTTCTACAACCCCGAGCTCGACTCGGCCCTGTTCGCCGCCCACAACGAGTGGATGGCCGGCACCTGGCTCGGCGAACACAACGGCCACGGCCGCTACCGCGGCTCGATTCGCGTCTCCGCCCACGACCCGCTCGCAG
Organism: Sphaerimonospora mesophila NBRC 14179 = JCM 3151; assembly: GCA_001552515.1. GTDB lineage: Bacteria > Actinomycetota > Actinomycetes > Streptosporangiales > Streptosporangiaceae > Sphaerimonospora > Sphaerimonospora mesophila. Next base: position 23,435 of record BCRI01000061.1, on the reverse strand, counting down.
CGGCCCGCGAGATCGACCGATGGAGCGGGCACCCGTACGTCGGTCAGGTCTACATCGTGCCCGAGGACCCGTCGCCGCTCGGTCAGCCCCAATTCCACCCCATCTACGCCGCCGCCGAGCGTGCCGGTCTCCCGATCGCCATGCACGTGACCGGGAGGCCGGGCATGTACAACCTCACCCCGGCCGGCTTCGCGGCCTACCACATGGAGACCTTCGCACAGTGGCCGCAGTACTTCATGGCCAACCTGACCAGCCTGCTGTTCGAGGGCGTCTTCGAGAAGTTCCCCGGGCTAAAGATGGTCATGGTCGAGGGCGGCTTCACCTGGGCGGCGCCCATCCTCTGGCGCCTCGACAAGATATGGGAGCGCCTCGGCGGCGAGCTCACCGAATGCCCGCGTCGGCCGTCGGACTACGTCCGTGAGTCGATCCGGTTCACCACCCAGCCGATCGAGGAGCCGCAGAACCCCATGGACCTGCTCAAGGTCATGGACTGGCTCGACGCCACCCGATTGCTCATGTTCTCCTCCGACTACCCGCATTACGACTTCGACAGTCCGGCATGGGCGAAGGGGCGCCTCGGACGGCAGCGCAGGGAGCGCATTCTCGCAGGCAATGCCCTCGACTTCTACGGGCTGCCGGCGGTGCGACCGCGGGACGCCAACGACGACGAACGCGACCGCTTCCTCGCGAACCCGCTCTCAGGGACCATCAGCCTCGTCCGCGACACCAAGCCCAGGTACTTCGCCGAGCAGGAAGACTGAGCCGTGAGTGAGCAGAAGCGGACCTTCGTGTGCCACGTCGACGACCTGCCACCCGGCACCATGAAGTTCCTGCCAGTGGGCAAGCAGGGCATCGGCGTCTACAACGTCAAGGGCGACTTCTACGCCCTGAGCAACTACTGTCCGCACCGTGGCGCCCCACTGTGCCTCGGCCCTGTGTCGGGCGAGGTGCGCCCGGGGGACGAGCCCTACGAGCTGACCTGGGAGCGCGACCAGGAGATCGTCCGCTGTCCCTGGCACGGCTGGGAGTTCGAGATCGCCACGGGCAACGCCCTGGCGCTGAAGAACCACAAGGCGCGCTCCTGGCCCGTGACCGTCGAGGACGGTTCCGTCTATGTGGAAGGTGTATGACCCCATGTCCGTGACCGTTGGCAACGAGTCCGTGCGGACCGAGACTGTGCTGGGCAGCATCGACACAGCGGTGCACCCGACATTCACGTCAGACGCCGAACTCCGCCAATACCTTCCGCGCGCCTACCGGGACCGTCCGTTCCCGAACTCCCTGCGCTATCTCTACTCGCCGCCCACAGGGGTCGCGCCCTACGGTTCCTATTCCGCCGAAGCGCGACAGGCGGCCGGCACACCCGGCTCGGACCCGGAACTCGCCGCCGAGCACCTGGCCGCGTACGGCAGCGACGAGGCGATCCTCCTGCCCCTCGCCCGCGGGGTGTTGCCCAACCTCGATCTCGGTACGGAGATCTGCAAGGCCATCAACACCTGGCTGGCGGAACGATGGCTGTCGGCCGCCACCGAGGTCCGCTACCACGGCTCGATTCGGCTCAACCCCTTGGATGTCGAGGGCTCCATCACGGAGCTCGAGCGATGGGCGGGCGACGACCGTATGGTCCAGGTGTCTGTGCCGCTGGAGGCACATCTGCCCTATGGGCACCGTGTGTATCACCGGCTCTGGGAGGCCGTTGCGGCCAGTGGGCTGCCGGTGGCCGTACGTAACGATGGTTACAGCGGCGCGAGCTTCCACCCCACTCCGAGCGGATTCCCACGCCACTACGCCGAGTTCGCCGCCCTGCAGCAGAACAACTACATCTATCACCTGACCTCCCTCGTCGCGGAGGGGGTTTTCGAGCGTCTGCCCGCCCTGCGCTGGGTGTTCACGGACGGCGGCTTCGATGTCATGCTCCCGCTGATGTGGCGGATGGACATGGACTGGCCGATCACCCGCGTGGAGACGCCCTGGGTTCCCCATCTCCCGAGCGAATACCTGCGACGGCACGTCCGCTTCGTCACCTCCCCGTTTGAGGGACCGCCCGACGACATCGTCGACGAGTGGTCGGGGATCTGGGACGCCGGCAGCTTGCTGATGTACGGCTCCGCCTATCCCATGTGGATGTCCACCGGCGCCCGGGACATCCTGCCCGCGGCCTTGGCCGAGGTCCGGGACCGCGTGTTGCGGGGCACGGCGGAGGAGTTCTTCGCGCTCCGTCCCCGCTCATGACGGCCGCCGTACCGGCCGGGATCGAGGCCGATGTCGTTGTGCTCGGCCTCGGCGCCGCGGGCGTCGCCGCCGCGCTCACCGCCGCAGAGGCGGGGGCCGACGTTCTCGTCCTCGAGAAACAGGCCGAGGACCGGCACACTCCCTCGGCCGCCTTCGCCGGATCGATGATCATGGTCACGGTCGATGAGGATCAGGCGGCGAGGTATCTGGTGGCCTGTGCCGCCGGCGGCACCCCGGAACCCGAGTGCCGGGCCTGGGCGCGTGGCGCAGCAGACCTCCAGGATTGGCTGGTGCAGCGGTGTCCGGGGCTGACGGTGCACGATCTCACGGGTCACCATGCCGGCTCGATCTACCCGGATCTGCCCGGCGCTGACGGTGTCGTCACCCGGGAATTCCGCCTGCCCGGCCAGACGGCCGGCTCGGGCGAGCTCCTGCACCGGATGCTCCTCGACCGGGCGGTGGCGACAGGGCGGGTGCGCATCCGCTGGGCCAGCCCGGCGGAGGAGCTCCTGCGCGTCGAAACGGGGCGCGTGATCGGTGTGCGCGCCGCCGACGGCACAGTGGTCCGCGCGCGCGGTGGGGTCGTACTCGCCACCGGTGGATTCGAGAACGATCCGCAGGCCTGCCGCACCTACCTACGGGCCTGGCCGACCTATTTCACCGGCAATCCCGGCAACACCGGGGACGGCCTGCGGATGGCACTGGCCCTCGGAGCGGACCTCTGGCACATGACGGTCGTGATCGGCCGGCAGTGCACGCACGTCCAGGGGCCGGACGGCCGCTGGCACAACTATCAGATGGGACTGACCTACGACCCGTTCGTTGTCGTGGACGGCGAGGGACGCCGCTACTGCGATGAGACCGCCTACGTGCGGATTCACACCACGTGGCACGAGATGCAGCTGTGGGACCACAGGAAGCGCTCGTTCTCCCGGGTGCCCTCATACTGGGTGTTCGACTCCCGGCGGTTCGCCCGTCGGCTGGCCGCCGGCGCCGAGCCCGTCCGTTCCACCCGCCCCCGTTGGAGCGACGACAACATGGCCGAGCTCGAGCGCGGATGGGTGGTGTCGGGGGACACGGTCCGGGAACTGGGCGAGAAGCTCGGCTTCCCCGACCCCGACGAGCTGGTCCGCACGGTCGAGGGCTTCGCCGCGGGGGCCCCGCGTGGCGAGGATCCGTTCGGTCGCCCCGCCGAGACCATGGCGCCGCTCGACCGGCCGCCGTACTACGCGGTCAGGCTCTTTCCCGGTGGGGTCAACACCGCAGGCGGGCCACGGCACGACGCCTCCGGGCGGGTTCTCGACGTACGGGGCACACCCATCGCCGGGTTGTTCGCGGCCGGTACCGTCAGCCAGCTCATCGGCCACACCTATCCCTCGCCGGGGGCGGGCTGGTCGGAGGCGCTCACCACGGGACGGATCGCGGGGGCGGCCGCCGCGCGCGGCGCGGACGATCCGCCGGCGGAAATTCCGGGCTGAACCCTTGGCAGGGAACATCTAAAGGAATAATATTATTTTACTGTTTCTGGAGAGTAGGGAGGGACGAGAATGTCCATTGAGCAGGATCTCGACGTCAATGAGGGGTTCCGTCCTGGCGGACCGGCCAAGACGCACCGGGGGCTCGACCTCAGCAACCTGACGACCATGACCTCTTCTGAGATCGAGGCGTTCAAGGCCCATTACACGAAGCAGTTCGGCACCGCCCACCATGGTCTCGCCTGGTGGATCGACCAGAACCCTGAGGTTCTCAAGCGCTACCGGCTGTTCGGCAGTCTCTCCTTGCGCGTGGAACCGCACATGGTCGGACACGGCTACATCGCCTACTACGCCATGCTTGGGTTCGAGACGGGGGTGCGCTACTGCGTGCACGCCGGGCAGGTTCAGGGCCTGACCAAGGCGCAAAGCCTCGAGACCATCGCGATGGCGTTCATGTACTGCGGACCGCGGGGGATGGAGACCATCTCGAGGGCCCTGGCCGACTACGAGTTCGTGGAGAACTCGGAGCTGTCGGCACGGTTCCCCGACGGCTGGGCCGTGGACCGTGAGGCCTTCGCCTCCGGCCTTGACTTCTCCGACCCCGAACTCTCGCCGAAGGAGCTCGAGCTGCTGCGCGACTGGTATCGCCGCAACTACGGCGAGATCCCGGGCTATGTGGAGCTTCTCGGCCGCTACAAGCCCGCGCTGCTCAAGGCCTATCGCAATCGGTTCGAGAACACCCTGTACCACCTGCCCAAGCAGATGTGGCCGACCACACAGCTGTTCTACAACTGCTTGATCCGCCAAGGCGAGGGGATCCGGGAGAACATCCTGCTCGCCCGTGCCTTTGACGTGGCCAAAGAGGACGTTCTCGCGATCATCGGCAACTCACTCGTCTACGGCGAGATGGAGACGGCAGAGCTCGTACAGCGATGTGCCGGCGACGTCCTCGAGGCGTGGGCGGACTGAGCGAAAGATCCCGGACGGAGATGGCAACGATGCCAGGTGATGAGACGTGAGTACCGCGGCGACGACGGCGCCCGGTCAGGCACCTGCGCGTCAGCGGCGAAGGATGCCTGTGCGGGCACGGGCGGCAGTGAAGCGGCTGTCCCACGTGATTGCCGTGCTGAGCATCGTCACCTTCATGACGATGCTCATGCTGGACCTCGCCCCGGGCGATCCGGCCCGGGTGGCGGCGGGCGACACCGCTACCCCGGAGCAGCTGGCCGCTGCCCGCGAGCAATTGAATCTCGACAAGCCGGTGATCGTGCGATGGCTTCTCTGGGTCGGCGATCTCCTACGAGGGGATCTCGGAACCTCTCTGAGAACCCGGCAGGATGTCTCTGACGTTCTGATCGAGCGGATTCCCGTCACCGCCGAGATCGCCGTTCTCGCTCTGGTGATGGCGCTCGTCATCGCCATCCCGGTCGGCACGTGGAGTGCCTACCGGAAAGGGCGCGCGTTCGACAAGGTCTCCCAGGCCGTCGGCTCTGTCCTGATCTCCGCCCCGAGCTTTCTCGTAGCCCTCGTGCTGTCCTACGGGCTGGCTCTCCAACTCGGCTGGCTTCCGATCGTCGGTTGGGCCGGCTTCGCCGAGGACCCTGTCGGCAACCTCCGGACCGCGACCCTGGCCGTCCTCTCTCTCGCCCTGTGCGAGGCGGCCGTGTTCGTCCGGTTGCTGCGCAGCGACATGATCACGGTGCTCGGCCAGGAATACGTTCTGGCCGCCACCGCCAAGGGCCTGTCTCCCTATCGTGTCCTCGTCAAGCACGCGCTGCGCCCGTCGTCCTTCTCGCTGCTCACCCTCGCCGGCATCAGCCTCGGGAGGCTCATCGGCGGCACCGTGACGATCGAGGTGATCTTCTCGATCCCAGGAATCGGGCAGCTCATCTACCAATCGATCATGAATAAGGACGTCATCACGGTGCAGGGTGCCGTGGCCTTCATCGCCATCGCCTACATCATCATCAACGCGACGGTCGACCTCATGTACACGTGGCTCGATCCCCGGATCAAAGTCGGAGGCAAGCGATGACCGCTCAGCAGACCGACGCTCCCGCCGAGGCACGGGAAACCGTCACGGCATCGGAGACCGCCCGCCGCCGCAACCGATGGCTTATGAACCCGCTGGATCGACGGCCGAAGCGTCGGCCACGCGCGGTCCTGCTCCTGTGCATGGGGTGGCTCGGCCTCGTCATCTTCGTGGCGCTGACCGTTCAGTGGCTTCCTCTGCTGGAGTACTCCGCTGTGGGCTCCGGCGCTCGCCTGCTGCCCTTCGCGGACCCGTCGCACATCCTGGGCACCGACCGCCTCGGCCGGGACGTTCTCGCACGACTGGCCAACGGTGCTCGCGTCTCACTTGTCGTCAGTGTGAGCGCGGTGATCATCGGCATGGTGGTCGGCGGGCTCCTCGGCACCGTGGCCGGCTACTTCGGTGGGAAGATCGATGCCGCGTTCGGGCTCGTCATGGACTCCGCGCTGGCCTTCCCGCCGCTCATCCTGCTGCTGGCCATCACGACCGTGCTCACCCCGAGCCTGCCGAGTCTCACCATGGCACTCAGCATCCTTGCCGTCCCCGCCTTCGCCCGGCTCGCCCGCGCCGGCGCACTGCCCCTGCGCAACCGCGAGTTCGTCGTGGCCGCCCGCGCCATGGGGGCGCGCGACCTGCGAATCATCCTGCGAGAGATCGTCCCGAGCATCGTCCCCGCACTCATGGCCTATGGATTCATCGTCGCCGCCACCGTCATCGTGGCAGAGGGGTCCCTGAGCTTCCTCGGTCTCGGCATTCCGCCGCCGACCCCCAGTTGGGGCGGCATGATCGCCGATGGACGATCGCTCCTCGCCGAAAGTCCCCTGCTCGTGTTCATCCCTGCCCTCGCACTCATCCTCACCGTCCACTCACTCAACGTCGTAGGGGACTGGGCCCGTCAACTCGCCGAGCCACCGACAGCGCACAAAGGAGTGTCATGAGTCTCCCCACGAAGACGAAGACACAGTCTCCACCCGCCGGGCCCGCAGCGGATTCGGACGCGCCGCTGCTGGCCATCGAGGACCTGCGGACCTGGTTCGACACGCCGCAGGGCATCGTCCACGCCGTCGACGGGGTCGACCTCACCCTCGAGCGGGGGAAGACGCTGGCGCTGGTGGGCGAGTCCGGTTCGGGAAAGTCGGTGCTGGGCCGGTCGGTGATGGGCATCCTCGGCTCGCACGCGCTCACCCCGACCGGGTCGGTGCGGATCGACGGGCGGGAACTGCGGGGGAAGAGCCGCAAGGAGTTGCGGGGTCTTTGGGGACCGGTCGTCTCCATGGTCTTCCAGGACCCGTTGACCTCCCTCAACCCCGTCCGACGGCTCGACGTGCAACTCACCGAGGGCATGGCGGTCCACCTGCCGCTGTCGAAGGCCGACCGCCTCGCACGAGCCGTCGACCTGCTCAGGCGGGTCGGGATCCCCGAGCCGGAGCGTCGCCTGCGCATGTACCCTCATGAGCTCTCGGGCGGGATGCGCCAGCGGGTCGGCATCGCCATCGCCCTCGCGTGCAAGCCGCGGCTGCTCATCGCCGACGAGCCCACCACCGCGCTGGACGTGACCATCCAGCGTCAGATCCTCGACCTACTCGCCGAGCTACAGGACCTCGGCGGCATGGGCATGATCCTCATCACCCACAACCTCGGCGTGGCAGCGGGGCGCTCCGACGACATCGCGGTGATGTACGCGGGACAGATCATCGAGAAGGGTCCCACCAAGAACGTCTTCAAGCACACCCGTCACCCCTACACCTCTGCGCTTCTCGGGTCCCTGCCCAGGCTCGAGGACCCGCCGCACTCCACACTCGCCGCCCCACCGGGGCGCCCGCCCGTGGTGGTCGACCCGCCGCGGCGTTGCCGGTTCGCGGAGCGCTGTTCCCACGCGCAGGCCAGGTGCCTGAGCGAGGCGCCGACCCTCGACCAGGACACGTCCGCGGGCACGTCGGTGGCCTGCTTCTTCCCGGTGGGCACCGGGCGCGGAACGGACGCGCTCAAGCGGAACCAGGAAGCCGGGCGGACGGCCGCCGGGCTGGCGGTCGAAAGGAGCGTGGCCTGATGGCAGGCAGCGGCAACGCCCACCTGCGTGAGGCGGACGACGCCCTACTGCGGGTGGAGAACCTCGTCGTCACCTACCCGACCGACGCCGGCGTCGTCCACGGTGTCTCCGACGTCAGCATCGATGTCCGCCGAGGGGAGACCCTCGGCCTGGTGGGTGAGTCCGGGTGCGGCAAGTCCACCCTCGGACGTGCCATGACCATGCTTCGGGAGCCGACGTCGGGCCGAGTGCTCTTCGACGGTAAGGATCTGACCGGCCTCTCCCGCGAGGGACTGCGCCGCCTGCGCCCCCGCCTGCAGGTCATCTTCCAGGATCCGGCCTCCTCGCTGAATCCCCGCCGCACGGTTCGCAAGATCATCGCCGAGGGTCTGGAGATCTGGGGCCGTAAGCCCACGCCTGAGGTGGTCGACGAGATGATCTCCGCTGTCGGCCTGGACCCGGCGGTCGTCGGCGAGCGCCGACCTGGGCAGATGTCCGGCGGTCAGTGCCAGCGTGTGGCGATCGCCCGGGCCCTGATGCTCAAGCCGGACCTCATCCTGTGCGACGAACCGGTCTCCTCGCTCGACGTCTCCATCCAGGCCCAGATCCTGAACCTGCTGGAACGCCTCCGCGTCGACTATGGGCTCACCCTCATCTTCATCGCGCACGACCTGGCCGTGGTGAAGAACATCAGCGACCGCATCGCGGTGATGTACCTCGGCAAGCTGTGCGAGGTCGCGCCCTCCGGCGACCTACACCGCTACCCGGCTCACCCGTACACCCGCGCGCTCATCGACGCGGTCCCAGTGGCCGACCCCGAGGTGGAGATCGTTCCGATGGAGATCAGGGGCGACCTGCCCTCGCCCATCAACCCGCCGTCAGGATGCCGATTCCGCACCCGCTGCCCGCTCGCCACCGACCTGTGCGCCGAGCGCGAGCCGGAAATCCGGGAAGTCCGGCCGGGGCACTATGCCGCATGCCACTACGCGACGACACAGCCGTTGCCTGCTGACGCGCCCACTGCCGAGCCAGTCACCGTCTGATCTGGTTTCCGCTTCCGTCAGCCGACTGATCGCACCGAAAGGACCAACCGTGGGAGAGACCACCCGAACAGATGTCGCCGTTGTCGGATCAGGAGGTGCCGCGCTCGTCGCAGCTTTGGCGGCGGCCGTCGCAGGTGTCCGGGTAACCGTGATCGAGCGCGCGCCGCGCTACGGCGGCACGACCGCGATCTCCGGCGGCGGGATGTGGTTGCCCAACAACGGGCTCGACCCCGAGAACCGCAACGGGGACAACCCCGAGGACGCCCGCCGCTACCTCGACAAGCTCACTATGGGCCTGGTGCGCGAGGAGACCGTCACCGGCTTCCTCGAAGGTGCCCCCCAGGTCGTGGCCTTCATGCGTGAGTTCACCGATCTCGACCTCTACCCCGACCTTGAGCGCCCCGACTACCACGCCGACTATCCGGGGGCGAAGCTCGCGGGCCGAACCGTCGGTGTCGGCGAGTTCGACACCGCCCGGCTGGGGGAGTGGGCAGAGACCCTCCAGCGCCCGCACTGGCCCGGTGGGACCCTGCCGATCCGGTACGACGAGATGGAGCGGTTCGTCCGCAGCGGTAACCCCCTCGGGTGGGTCGAGCTGGCCGAGAAACGCATGGCCGAGGGCATCGTGCTGCGGGGATGCGCCCTTATCGCCGGACTCATGAAGGCGTGCCTGGACCGTGGCGTCCGGGTGCTGCTCAACACCCGCGCCCGCTCGCTCGTCACCGACGGCGGCGCGGTGACCGGCGTTCGCGTCGAGCGCGACGGCGCCACCGAGACCATCCACGCACCCCGCGGTGTCGTGCTGGCCTCCGGCGGCTTCGAGTGGAACCGCCGGCTCTGGGATGAGCTCATCGGTGTTCCATATGACGGACCGCTGAGCCCCCCGTACAACGAGGGCGACGGGCTGCGCATGGCCCTGTCGGCCGGTGCCCGCGTCGCGAACCTCAACGGGGTCTGGTGGATCCCTTCGCGCTGGATCGGAGACGAGTACGAGGGCCATCCACGCCTGCGCACCGGCGGCTCCGGCCAGATCATCGTCAACTCCTCCGGGCGCCGGTTCGGCAACGAGACCCTGAACTACAACGACTTCGGCAAGGTCCTCTCGTACTTCGACCCCGACCGCTACGTTTTCCCCAACAGCCCCGCCTACGCGATCTCAGATCGCAGCGTCCGGGTGAACGTCGCCATGGACCACGAGACCCCCGGCGGGCTGGCCTACAACAGCACCGGCGACCCGGTGGTCGAGGCCCCGACCCTGCGCGAGCTTGCGGAGAAGCTGGGTGTCGACCCTGACGGGCTCGAGGCGGAGGTCGAGCGCTACAACACCTTCTGCGAGAACGGCGTCGACGAGGACTTCCACCGCGGGGAGTCCGCATGGGAGCGCGACTACCGCAACTACGGCAGCAAGCGGAAGAACCCGGCCCTCGAGCCCTTCGGGAGCGGCCCATACTACGGATTCCGGGTCCGCGCCGGCTGCTTCGGCACCAAGGGGGGCCCCACCATCGACGGCCACGCCCGTGTCCTCGACTTCGATGATAAGCCGATTCCTGGGCTGTACGCGGCCGGCAACGTGGCGGCGTCCGTCTTCGGCCCGGCATATCCCGGCGGAGGCGGCACCCTTGGCCCGGCGCTTACTTTCGGCTACCGGGCGGGTGCACATGTCGCGACGCGGTGAGAGCCCGTACGACCTTGTCGTCGTCGGCTTCGGCGCCGCAGGGGCGGCGGCGGCCCTGCGTGCCGCACAGCTGGGCGGGCGCGTCCTGCTCGTGGAGAAGCAGGCGAAGGATCGGCACACCCCGAGCACCTTGCTGTCCGGCGGCGTCATCATGGGCGTCAAGGACGTGGACTCCATCGACGCGGCCGCTGGCTATCTCGACCGGTGTAGCGGTGGACTGATCCCCACCGACGTCTCCCGTGCCTGGGCCCACGCCGCCGCCCACCTGCGTGAGTGGTTGATCTCCACCGGCCTCGACATGGAGCTGGCGCCCCTCGGGCACGGTGAGCACGAGGACATCGAGGGCCACGACGCCGTCGTCTGCTACTGGCAGTCCGAGAACGCCGCCTACACGTCCACCGTCCGCTCGCGGTCCTTCACGACCTCCGAGGCGGCCACCGGGTGGTTCACCACGTCCGGGCCGCCCCGCATGGGCGGGGAGAAGCTCTTCGCCGAGCTGCGCCGCTGCGTCGAGGAGAGTGCCGCCATCGAAGTCTGGTACGACTCCCCGGCCGTGAGGCTCGAACAGGACGCGAACGGGCGCGTGGCCGGCGTCGTCGTCGAGCGGTCCGGAGTGGCCGAGTCGGTGACGTCGCGGTTCGGCGTTGTCCTCACCTGTGGTGGTTATGAGTTCGACGAGCGCGCGAAGCGGAACTACCTGCCCGCCTACCCAGTGCACTTCTACGGCAACCCCGGAAACACCGGGGACGGGGTGCGTATGGCGCAGGCCGTGGGCGCCGACCTGTGGCACATGAACTCCATGGTCGGGCGTGGCGTCGCACACGTGACCACGCCGGAGGGGGAGGAGCTGACGTACTCCGTCAGCATCGGCCCGCCAGGTTATGTGCTGACCGACCGCCTGGGGCGCCGGTTCATCGACGAGTACGCCCAGGCGCGCTCACGGCACGACGTCTGGCTGTCCATGGTCGACTACTCACTCGACCACCATGATCGGCTGAGGATCCCCACCTACTGGTTCTTCGATTCGCGCCGGTTCAAGGCCCGTCCGCTGGCAGGCCGGGCCGTGGGGCGTGACGGTCTCGTGCCGTGGAGTGCGGACAACCGCAAGGAGCTCGAGATCGGCTGGATCGTCCAAGGCGACACCATCGAGGAGGTCGCCCGCGCGGCCGGAGTCGCCGACCCGGAGCAGGCCGCCCGCACCGTCGCCGAGTACAACGCGGGCTGTGCCGCGGGTGCGGATTCCTTCGGTCGCCCGGCTGAGACACTCGTCCCGCTCGACGCCGGGCCGTTCTACTGCGTCCCGCTCTACCCGGGCGGCTCGAACACCTGCGGAGGGCCCCGTCGTGACGCCCACGCCCGGGTGCTCGACGTCGACGGCGATCCGATCCCCGGCCTGTACAGCGCCGGCGAGCTGGGCGAGGCCGTCGGACTGCTCTATCCCGCCGACGGTGGGAACCTCTCCGACGCCCTCTGCTTCGGGCGGATCGCGGCGGAGACGGCGCTAGCGCCGACGGCGCCCTCACCTGCTCAAGGACGATCCGGTATGCCGGGCCACGAGGAAGAGGCGGGGACGGGGTCGTGAACGTCACGGAGCGTGCCGACACCGGCGGCGACGCTCGCTCTCCCGCCGTGGCAGGACGTCTCACCGGGCGCGTCGCCGTCGTGACGGGCGGCGGCGCCCCGGGGCCCGAAATGAGCATCGGGCGCGCCGTGAGCCTGCTGCTCTCGCGCGCCGGCGCGCATCTGGTCGTCGTCGACGTCGATCCCGCGGCCGCCGAGCGCACGGCGGCAGAGATCCGAGCGCAGGGCGGGGACGTGGTCACCGCGGTCGGTGATGTGACGGACGAGTCGTCCTGTACCCGGGCGGTCGCGGCCGGACTCGACAGATGGAACCGTCTCGACATCCTCGTCAACAATGTCGGCATCGGGGGCGGAGGCGCCGTCGGCGACCTCCCGCTCGACGCCTGGCGGCGGGTCATGGACGTCAACGCCACCGGCGCGTTCCTCATGACCAAGGCGTCCGTCCCGGCCCTGTGCGCGCGCGGCGGGTCCATTGTGAACATCTCTTCGGCCGCGGTCGACCAGCCGGGGAACGGCACCGCCTATGCGGCCTCGAAGGCGGCGGTGGAGGCCCTCACGAGGGCCACCGCCGCCCAGTACGGGCCGGTCGGCGTGCGGGCGAACTGCGTCTCGCCGGGCATGGTCTGGTCCGATATGGTCGCACGCGCACGATCCGCGGACGATGCCGCCGCACTGCGCGAACGGCGCCGCCTTCTCTCCCTGCTCGAGACAGAGGGGACCGCCTGGGACGTCGCCTTCGCCGTCCTCTTCCTCGCGGGCCCGGAGTCGCGCTGGATCACCGGTCAGGTGCTCCGGGTCGACGGTGGCGCGCCCATCCGCAAGCACTGAGTGCTCCTCCTGCGGTCGACGCTGACAACGATCTTCTTTGCGCGTTGTTGACCCAGGAACTCAAGAATCCTTATATTTAGATAAATCATTAAGATGCTCCGGATGATGGAGGTTTGATCGATGACGACGACACCGGCCGAGACAGGCGGTGCCGCGCCGGGCAGGGAGGCTCCCGTGGACGCCCGGGCGTTCGTCGACCGGCCGTGGCGGATGCTGATCGGTGGTGAGCTGGTGTCCCCCGTCGCAGGCGGCAGCGCCGACGTCATCGACCCCTCGACCGGCGAGGTGCTGACGACCATCCCCAGTGGCGACGAAGCCGACACCGACCGGGCCGTCGCCGCCGCGGGCGCCGCCTTCCCCGCGTGGGCGCGCACCTCGATCACGAAGCGGGCGGAGAGACTCCTGGAGCTCGCCGAGGTCATCGAGAAGCATGGCGAGGAACTCGCTTGGCTCGACACGATCGACAACGGCAGTCCCATCGGAGTCATGCGCGGCGACTTCCGCATGGCCGTCGAGCACCTGCGCTACTTCGCCGGGCTGGCCCTCCAGTTGCGTGGCGAGTCGATCCCCGTCGCCGAGTGGGACGCCGTCGACTTCAGCCTGCGAGACCCCTTCGGCGTCGTCGGCCGCATCGTGCCGTTCAACCACCCACTCATGTTCGCCGCCTCCCGCATCGCCGCACCGCTGCTGGCCGGCAACACCGTGGTGCTCAAGCCCGCCGAGGTCACGAGCCTTAGCGCGCTGCGCCTGGGTGAGCTGGCCTGCGACGTTCTCCCGGCCGGTGTCCTCAACATCGTCAGCGGCCCTGGCCGGACGGTGGGGGAGCGCCTGGTGACGCATCCTGAAGTGCGCCGGATCGCGTTCACCGGCAGCGGGGAGGTCGGGCGCCGCATCCAGGCGCGGGCCGCCGTCTCGGCGGTCAAGGTCGTCACGCTCGAACTCGGCGGGAAGAACCCGATGATCGTCTTCGGTGACGCCGACCTCGATCAGGTCGTCCCCGGGGCCGTGCGGGGCATGAACTTCACCTGGCAGGGCCAGTCCTGCGGTTCGACGTCCCGGCTGTACGTCCACTCCTCCGTCTACGACAAGGTGATCACCACTCTGGGACGTGAACTCGACGCGATGACGGTGGGTGATCCGAAACTCGAGAGTACGCAGGTCGGTCCCGTGGTCTCGGCCGCCCAGTACGAGAAGGTCCGGAGCTACATCCGAATCGGGCTCGATACCCCCGGTCTCGAACTCGTGGCCGGCGGTCTGCCGGACGAGAGCCGACCGGGCTACTACATTCGGCCCACTCTCTTCTCCGCCCCACATGGACAGGTCGGGCCGCTCTTCGAGGAGGAGATCTTCGGACCCGTCCTGGTCGCGGCCCCGTTCGACGACTACGACGAGATCATCGAGCGGGCGAACGCCCTCCCGCTCGGTCTGACGGCCAGTGTCTGGACCCGTGACCTCGGCATCGCCATGCGGAGCGTACGTGACTTGCAGACCGGCTACGTGTGGGTGAACTGGAGCTCCTCCCACATCCCCGGCACCTCGTTCGGCGGCGTCAAGGACTCCGGCGTTGGCCGAGAGGAGGGCCTTTCCGAGCTCGAGGGCTTCACCCAGCCCAAGAACGTCTACATCCGCTTCTAATCCTGTCTTCACTATCTGTCGACTGCCGACGTTCAGAGAGGTCATCCATATGTCTGACACGTATGACGGCATCATCATCGGCTCCGGGCAACACGGGCTCGTGCTGGGCTCCTACCTCGCCCGGGCCGGGCTGAAGGTCTTGGTCCTCGAGCGTCGCCTCATTTATGGCGGCGGTTTGTCGACCACCGAGGTGACCAAGCCGGGCTTCTACCACCAGATGCACAGCGTTAACCACTTCAACATCACCGAGGCGCCCTGGTACAAGGATCTGGGCCTCGCCGCGCGGGTGAAGTACGTGACCCCCCGCTATGACTTCGCCCAGCCACACCGCGACGGCACGGCCCTGGTGTTCTCCCGATACGTCGACGAGACCTGTGAGTCGATCGGCCGTTTCAGTAAGAAGGACGCGCAGACGTACCGCGAGTGGAACAAGCGAGCCGACCTCATCAGTGACCACATCTTCTGGCCCGAGCGCTACAGCGAGCCTCTTTCGGAGGCGGAGCGCGACGAGTTGCTCTCACGCTCCCAGGTCGGCCGCGACTTCCTCGAGATCATTAATCGCCAGCCGTTGACGGCTGTGAACGAGCTCTTCGAGAACGAACTCGTCAAGCTCCTGCTGCTGTTCAAGATCTCGCTCTTCGGCACCGTGCTCTACGACCAGATCAGCACGCGCAGCCCTATGGGCGCGCTCGTGCGCGGCTTCGACCTCGCGGCCAACTACCAGGTGGCGATCGGCGGGAGCATCGCCCTCGCCCAGGGGCTCATGGAGTCCTACATCAAGGCGGGCGGCGATTTCCGCACGGGTGCCCATGTCTCGCGCATCATCGTGGACGGCGGGAAGGCCTCCGGCGTCGAGCTCTCCGACGGGACGGTCATCAAGTCCCGGTTCGTCGCCAGCACCGTCGATGTGCCGCAGACGTTCCTCACGATGGTCGGCGAGGAACAGCTTCCGCCTGAATACCGCGAGAAGGTACGGAACTTCAAACAAACCTCCTGGACTCTGTTCGGACTGCACCTCGCGCTCGAGGAACTCCCGCGGCACGTGGGCACCGACTTCGACCCGCATGTCAACGAGTCCCTCAAGGTCAACATCGGCTGCGAGTCGATGGAGCAGCTTTTCGCCCTTCACGACGAAGTCGCCCAGGGCAAGATCCCCTCGCGCATCAGCTTCGGCAGCGGCGCCATCTCGCAGTTCGACCCCTCACAGGCACCGGCCGGCAAGGCCACCGCCTACGCGTGGCACGCCATGCCCTACGCCCCTGACGGCGATCCGGAGAACATCGAGGACGTCAAGGAAGAGTTCGCCGAGCGGATGATCGACACCTGGCAGGAGTGGGCGCCGAACGTCAACCGCAAGAACATCATCGGCAAGTACGTCTACACGGCCAACGACTACAGCCGCGAGCTGATCAACATGGTCCAGGGCGACCTCTTCGTCGGCTCCTTCACCGGTGAGCAGACCATGTGGAACCACTTCGGCTACAAAACGCCGATCGAGGGCCTGTACATGGCCGGATCACCCACGCATCCCGGCGGTGCGATCTCAGGCGGTGGCGGCTACATCGCGAGCAAGGTCATATTGGAAGACCTCGGCGTGCCGCTCTGGTGGCAGCCTGTTGACGCGCGGGCCTCGCTCGAGAAGCTGGCGGCCTCGGAGAGGACGGCCGGCCGTGGCTGACTTCCCGATGACCCTGGCCTGCTGGGACTACGACCGGACGCAGCCGCTCGCTGACGGGCGCGTACGGCCCGAGGGGATCGACCTGACGTACCTGCCGCTGATGATGCCCGAGCCTGCCTTCCGCATGCTGCGGCACGGGGAGTTCGAAGCGGCGGAGATGTCGCTGTCCTGGTACGCCCGCACCGTCGAGTCGGACCCACGGCCATTCACCGCGATTCCGGTGTTCCCCTCCAGGATGTTCCGGCACTCTTGCGTGTACATCTCCGAGCACAGCGGCATCGAGAAGCCAGAAGATCTGGTGGGCAAGAGGGTCGGCTGTCCGGAATACCAGATGACCGCGGCCGTGTGGCTCAAGGGCATCATGGCGGATCGGCACAATGTGCCGGTGGACCGCGTGCACTACTTCACCGGGGGGCTTGAGCAGCCCGGGCGCACCGAGACGTCGATGGATCTGCCCGGCAACATCCGGGTGGAGCCCATCCCAGCGGATCGGACGCTCTCTGAGATGCTGGCAGTGGGTGAGATCGACGCGCTTTACACCGCGCACATGCCCTCGTCGTACCGGACGGGTACAGGCGTACGGCGCCTGTGGTCGGATTTCGGCGCGGAGGAGCGGCGCTATTACGAGGACACCGGCATCTTCCCGATCATGCATGTCATCGTCATCCGCCAGGACGTGTTCGAAAGCCGCCCCTGGGTCGCGCAGTCCCTCGTCAAGGCCTTCGAGCAGGCCAAGGAGATCGCCTATCGCGGGGTGCGCGAGACCACGGCGCTGAAGTACATGGTGCCCTGGATGGTCCAAGCCGTCGAGGAATCCGAACGCCTCCTGGGCCCTGATCCCTTCTCGTACGGACTCGAGTCGAACTACGAGACGCTCATGACCTTCCTGCGCTACTCGCACGAGCAGGGGCTCACCCGACGGCAGCTGTCCCCGGAGGAGCTTTTCGCGAGCACGACTCTGGAGGTGTCGAAGATATGACGGGCAGCGCCGTGCAGAGTTCCGACGGCGTCGCCGTCATCACCGGCGGTGGGCAGGGGCTCGGGCGAGCCTTCGCCCACGCCCTCGCCGGAACGGGGAGGGCCGTGGCAATCGTCGACCGCAACGGCGAGAACGCGGCCAAGGTCGCGCAGGAGATCGAGGCTGCAGGCGGCCGGGCCTGCGGTTACGCCGTCGACGTCGCCTCCGAGGATGAGGTGACCTCGGCCAAGGAGCGTATCGCCGGGGACCTCGGCACCGTCGAGATCCTGGTCAACAATGCCGCCATCTTCTCGACCCTGGAGATGGGGCCCTTCACGGACATCTCTCCCACCACGTGGCGCAAGGTCATCGACGTCAACGTCACCGGCACGTTCCTCTGCTGCCAGGCGTTCGTCCCGGTCATGGTCGGGAACGGGTACGGCAAGGTCATCAACATTTCCTCCGCCACCGTCTTCACCGGCCGGCCCGGGTACCTCCACTACGTCACGAGCAAGGCCGCCATCCTCGGGCTCACGCGCTCGCTCGCATCGGAGGTCGGGCGGTTCGGAGTACGGGTCAACGCCATCACACCGGGATCCACGGAGACGGAGGTGGAGCGGGCCACCATCACCCCCGCCGCCCGGGAACGGATGGCAGCCGACACCGCGCTGCGCCGGGTGCAGGTACCCGAGGACCTCGTCGGTACCGTCGTCTTCCTCGCCGGCAAGGCCAGTGACTTCATCACCGGACAGACCATCAATGTGGACGGTGGCCTCGCGTTCCACTGACTTCCGCGTCATGGAAAGGGTGTAATGGCACGGGCTCCCCACCGTCGCGGATCGGCAGGTGCCCGCCCGGCCGGCGTGCTCCGTAATGGCACGTTCCGCTGGTTCGCCGCGGGCTCTCTCGGCACGTCATTGGCTACCTGGCTCGTGCGCATCGTCCAGGATGTCGAGGCTTACGACGCCACCGGCGGCGCCACGTCCGTCGGGATGGTATCCGCCCTGCAGTTCGGTCCGCCCCTCCTGCTGACGTTCCTCGGCGGACGCCTCGCCGATGGCAGACTCGCTCGCCGAGCGCTGCTGATCTCGCCGATTCTGCTCGTCACCGTCTGCCTGGGTCTCATCGTCGCCGACGCGACCGTCGGCCTGGGGATAGAGGTGATCGCGGTCTCGGCGCTCCTCTTGGGCGGAACCACCGCCATCGACCTGCCGCTGCGGCAGACGGTCATCGCGGACGTCGTAGACCGCAGGCACATCCCCGCGGCGGTGAGCGTCGGGTCCGCCTCGATGCAGATCGGACGCCTCATCGGCCCGGCGCTCGGCGGGCTGCTGGTCAGCGTCTCGGGCCCACCGGCGGCATTGTGGTGTGGCCTGTGCTGCGTGTCGTTGACCCTCATGAGTGCGCTCGTCGTCGGTCCCCGGATGCGGCCCGTGACGGGAAAGCCGGGGGAGAAGCCACGCTACGGCGCGCTGCGCTATGCCTGGGGCGACCACACCATCCGCTTCATGCTCGTGCTCGCCGGTGTCGTGGGGATCTTCGCCTACAACTTCGCCGTCATCTTCCTCACCCTCGGAGCCGATCTCAGCGCCGATGGTGCACGTGCGTACGGATTCCTCAACATGGCGATCGCGGTCGGATCGATCCTCGGGGCGGTCCTCACAGTGCGGTTACCGCAGGTGCCGGTGGGCGTCGCTCTGTGGGGTAGCGGGCTCGGCCTCGCACTGTCAGCGGCGGCGTTGGCACCCACTCTGGCGATCTGCCTCGTCTGCGCCTTTGTGACCGGGGCCTGTTCCATCGGGTTCGCGGTCGGCACGACCACGGTGCTACAACGGCACGCCACCCGAGAGTTCCGCGGCCGCGTGATCGCCATGCAGTCCCTGCTCATGGTCGGTACCACGCCCATCGGCAGTCCGCTCATCGGGGCGTTGATCGATCGGGGTGGCGCCCAGATGACCGTGTTCCTCGTTGGTCTGGCGTGTGCGGGACTCGCACTCTTGACGCTCGCGATCATGCGCCCCCGTGCCGGGCGCGGTGACGGTGACAACGGCGACCGGGCGGCGGAGACCCGGCCCTGAAGGAGCCGGCTCTTCAGTCGTCGGCCGTACGGCGGTCGTGGACCCGACGCAGGCAGCCCGCCACCACGGCCGACATGTCTCATTGTCGCGGGGAGCAGCCCTAGATTATGTCCAGGATCGACGTCTGGTCGCCCAGTTGGGCGAGGATGCGATCGGTGGTGCTGCGCACGTGGATCCGCCAGTGCTTCTCGGCGGCGCGTCCGTCGCCGGCCTCGATGATCTCGAGCAACTCGCGATGGCCCTCGACCGCGCGGGCCTGGTCGCCGCCGGCTTGGCTCTCCTTGTCGGCCACGGAGAGCAGGATGTCGTGCAGCAGCTCGCTGAGCAGGAGCAGCGTTTGGTTGCCGGCGATCTGGGCGAGGGTGCGGTGGAATCCGACCTTGGCGGCGAGACCGTGGACTTCGTGGATCATCAGTTGCTCATGCTCCACGGCCGCCCGCAGCTCCACGAGGTCCTCCTGCGAGCGGTTCTCGGCCACAAGCCTGGCGATGGTGGGCTCGAAGATGGCCCGCGCCTGATAGATGTCCGCGAGCGTGGTGCCGCGGAACTGCAGGAGTAGGCCCGCGTAGTGGGCGGCGAGGTCAGCCGATGGGGCATGGACCACCGCCCCTCCGCGTGCTCCACGCCGCACCTTCACGAGCTGCTCTGACTCGAGGATGCGGATCGCTTCGCGCAGCGTGGGGCGCGAGACGCCGAACTGCTCCATGAGGACGGACTCGGGCGGGAGGACGTCACCTGCGGGGACCTGCCGGCGGATGATCTGTTTGCGCAGCGAATCGGCGACAAGGTTCGCGGCCTTCGGGACGTTGACCCGCTTCCCGTAAGTACGTACTTCATTGGGGAGCGATGCCTCGGCCATGATGCTCCTGCTTCGATAGATGTTATTAATCATATAGTACTTCCGCAGTGAAGAGGTGTTGCTTTGTGTCAGGCGAGTCCGTCAGCGGTCGACGGTCACTGCGGGAGTGCTTCTTGATGTGACGTCGCACTCGAAGTGGGGCGTCGATATGGGGGAGGCACCCCTCGGAGCGGTGTGAGAAGCTCGAAAGGTAGGAGCCGTGAACTGATCTTAGGCGGCCTGGGCATCGTCCGCCAAGGCGGTAATGGCGGCGTAAGTACCAGAGGTCGTCCTCGCGGTCCGGAGCGGCCTACGCCCCGGCCTGCGTCGTCCTGTTGATCCGCCGGTCAGTGACCGCCGCCTACATCGCGCGAGCGATCCTCACCCTCCCGTGAAAGCGAAACTCGGGTCACGCCCGTCTTTCACACCGAATCACCGGCGAGATCGTCGCGTCCGGGACGGCGGTCGGCAGCCGGGCCGGCGCGCGCCCCGCGGTGCGGGAGGTGAACAGCGCGAGGATGGCGGCGAGGAGCACGGCGGCGCCGATCGCACTGTGCAACGCGAGTAATCCGGTGTGCACGGCGGCCGCCGTTCCGGTCACGAGTGCCGCCCCGATGACCGCGGCATTGACGGCGTTGCCGACGGAGGACCCTATTTGACGGCAGAGGTTGCTGAACCCGTTGGTGCCGCCGGTCTGCTCGACGGGAATGTGCGGGCTCAACAGCAGAGGCAGCGACGCGAACGCGAACGACGTGCCGAGCTGGATGAGGCTGTACCCGAGGGTGAGCGACACGAGTCCCGGTGGGAGCGTCAGGCGCAGGATCGTGCCGGCGAGCGCGAGGCACAGTCCCGCAAGGAGCATCGTCCGGCTGCCCCGGCGACGCGTCACCCAGGTGCTCGGCCACACCATGAGGGGCGAGATGAGCGACACCGGCAGCATGACGAGTCCTGCGACCATGAGCGTCGCGCCAAGCCCGCCCAGATCCGTGTCGAAGACGACCACCTGCAGGGTGGACGCGAAGTTGCCGAACATCGAGAAGCCCACCAGCAGGCCGATGACGTGCAGTATGGCCACCGGTGGCCGCGACATCACCCGCAGGTCCGTCAGTGGTGAGCGCGACCGCAGCTGCTGGACCGTCCATGGAGCTCCGAGCACGACGACCCCCAGGAAGCATCCCCAGAAACGTGGGTCGGCGTAGCCCCATGACGTGCTGTAGGTGACGGGAAGGAGCAGGAGGACGGTCAGCGACGTCAGGCCGAGGGCCCCGATGACGTCGAAACCACCGGGGGCCCGTCGCGGTGACTCCGGGACGATGACGAGTACGCCCATCAGGGCGGCGAAGCTCAGCCCGGTGGCCACCCAGAACACGGCATGCCAGTCCACGTGTTCCACCAGGAAACCGGAGAGCGGGACCCCGAGGCCCCCGCCGATGCCCATCGTCGCCCCGATGGCCGTCGTGCCTCTGGCGACGGCGTCGATGGGCAGCACGTCCTTGACGAGTCCGACGCCCAGGGCGATCGCTCCCACGGCCGCTCCTTGCAGGGCGCGGCCGGCCACGAGAACGCCGAGGTTCGGGGCGGCAGAGCAGAGCACCGAGCCGATCAGGAGCAGGGAGAGTGCCAGCAGCAGCGCTCGGCGTTTGCCGTAGAGGTCACCGGCCCGGCCGAGCAGAGGGTTGGCCAGCGCGCCCACGAGGGTGGAGGCGGTGGCGACCCAGGACGCCGCCACCAGGTCGGTGTCCAGCAGCTCGGGGAGGAGCGGCACCATCGGCAGGGCCAGCGTCTGCATGATGGAGACGACGGCGGCCGTGAACGTGAGCACCACGATCACGGCGGTCGTGCCCCCGCGCGGTGCCGGTCCGCCGGCACGCGTACGCGCACGCCGGCGGACCGTGCTCAGATGACTTCGCATCCCCGGTCAGGAACCCAGCCAGACTTTCTCCCACTGCGGTCCGCCCGCGGGGACCGTGAAGTCGTTCACGTTGTCGGCGAGCAGGTAGTTGAACCGGTACTGCTGGATATAGACGTCGGGGACCAGCTCGACGATCCGCTCCTGCGCGCGGCGGTAGGCCTCCTTGCGTACTTTCGGATCGCTCGAGGCACGCCCCTCCTCGAGCGCCGCGTCGAGCTCTGGGTCGGAGATCCCGGTGAAGTTCCGGGCGCCCTTGCTGTGGAAGTACGCGAACATGGTCGGCTCGAAGTCGTCGGCGTAGTTCGCGTAGTTCGCGACCTGGTAGTTACCCGCGATGAGCAACGGCGTCAGAGCACTGTTCTGCACCATCTTCAGGTCGACCTCGACGTTGTTGTACTCCGAGAGCTGCGCCTGGACCATCTCGAAGGTGGTGCCGGTCGCCGTCGTCGCCGTCAGGTTGATGTTGAGCGGCCCGCCTGTCCTGGCGGCGTACGCGTCGAAGACCCGCTGCGCCGCCTGCTTGTCCTGCGCGGGGAAGGTGATGTCCGGCTCGTGGAACGGGCTCGCGTCGGTGAAGAAGGTCGTCGGGGCGGAGTTCGTACCCTGGCTCACGATCTCGTTCAGACGCGGCAGATCCAGTGCCTGCGCGACAGCGCGGCGCAGCTCGACGTCGTTGAAGGGTTCCTTTTTCGTATTGAAGATCAGGTTGATGCCGCCACCGAGCACGTAGCGGTCAACCTTGAAGCCCTGCTGTTCTGCGCGGTCGGCATAGATGGTGTTGGGGCCGCCGATCGCTGCCTGCGCCGCCCCAGTCGCGAAGGTGTTGAACCGCTGCTCGTCGTCGGGGACCTGCTGGATGACCAGTTCGTCAAGGTAGGGCAGCCCCTTCTGCCAGTAGTCCGGGTTCTTGACGAGCCGGAGCTCGCTGTCGCGTACCCAGCTTTTGACCATGAAGGGTCCCGCGCCCACAGGGGTCTGCGCGAAGCCGTCACCGAGCTTCTTCATGGCGGTGGGTGATCCGATGTAGGACAGATACCGGGCTACGAGCTGGGGAAACAGCGGGTAGGCGCTCTTCAGCGTGATCCGCAGGGTCAGCGGGTCCACGACCTCGAGGCTCGCAACCGGCTCCATACCGCTGGCGGACGGCGAGCCGCTCTTAGGATCGCCGATCCGTTCCCAGTTGACCTTCACCGCTTCGGCGTCATAGGGCGTGCCATCGGTGAAGGTCACGCCGTCGCGAATCTTGAGGTCCCAGGTGACGTCGTCTTCGCTCGTGAACGACTCGGCGATCTTCGGCACCACCTCCTGCGTCTTCGGGTCGAGGTAGACGAGCGCATCGAAGATGGCAGCGGCCTGATCCGTGTCACCTGCGCGGGCGCCACCGCGAAGTAGTACGGGATCGAGGCCGTTGGACTCGCTGAAGCTCAGGTATGTCAGGCTT
>BCRI01000060.1 GCA_001552515.1 Sphaerimonospora mesophila NBRC 14179 = JCM 3151 | reverse complement strand
AGCGCCGGGACACCGGCCGGCTCGGCACGCGAGCGGACGAGGTCGCCCGGGACCGCGAACTGCGGCCGGCCGGCGCGCAGGGCGGCGAGGCGGGCGCGGGCGGCGACCGGATCGGCGATGTCGGTGGTCGGCAGAGCGTGCGCGTAGGAGGCGAGCTCCGGATCGAGGAAGAGCGGCACGTTGCCCTCCGGGCTGAATCAGGTTCTTCAGTCGAACGGGACGACCGGAGCGGGGGCGGCGGTCGCGGGCTCGCCGTACGCGATGCCGACCGGCGCCTGCCGCGCGGAAAGGATCTCGCGAAAGGCCCGGTCCACGTCGTCGTAGGTCCATACCGGACGGTCGAGGACCGGCGTCATGATCGCGGGGTGGGTCATCAGCGAGAGCCCGGTCCCGGAGATGCGCACCACCTGGCCGTGCACGTCCCCGGCCCGGTCCGACAGCAGGTAGGCGACGACGGGACCGTTGCTCTCGGGCGACGGCGCGGCGAACGGCGCGTCGGCGTGCCCCTTGGCGATGAGGTAGTCGTCGGTCATCCGGGTCATGTGACCGAGGGAGAGCGGCGACAGCGCGTTGACCCGGACACCGGTGCCGGCGGTCTCGGCGGCCCAGGCGTAGGTCAGCGAGGCGACCGCGCCCTTCGTGGCGGCGTAGAGGCTCATGTGCGGCAGACCCAGGTGGGCGCCGGAGGTCACGTTGAGTATGGCGCCGGAACCCTGCCGGAGCATCGGCCCGACGGCCTCGGCCGCGCAGTTGGCGACACCGACGACGTTGACGTCGAGGAGGCGGCGCAGCAGCCGGTCGTCGTACTCGACGAAGTCGCCGATCGCCATGAGCGCGGCGTTGTTGAACAGGCCGTCGATCCGGCCGAACTCGTCGACGCACCGCGCCACCAGGGCCGCGGCGTCGGCCCGTACGGAGACGTCGCCCGGTTGCGCGACGGCCCGGCCGCCCCCGGCCTCGATGCCGGCGGCCGTCCGCCGGGCGGCCACTTCGTCGATGTCGTTGACCACGACATGCGCCCCCAGCCGCGCCAACTCGGCCGCGGCGGCGGCCCCCACACCGCGGCCGGCGCCGGTGACCACGATCGCGTGGCCCGTGAGTCCGCTCGCCGCCTCCATGGTCACTCCTCACTTCGTCGTGAGGTTGTAAACATAGCAATAATAGAATAGACAGGCAATATGCATGACGTCATCGTGGTCGGCGCCGGAATCGGCGGTATCTACGCGGTGCACCGGTTCGCCCGGCAGGGCCTGTCGGTCGTGGGGGTCGAGGGCGCTTCCGGCGTCGGCGGCGTCTGGTACCACAACCGCTATCCGGGCGCGCGGGTGGATCTCGAGGGGATCTACTACTCCTACTTCGATCCCGAGCTCTATCGCGAGTGGACATGGGCCGAGCGCTATCCGTCACAGCCCGAGCTGCTCGCGTACCTCGACTTCGCCGCCGAGCGGTGGGACGTCAAACGCCGCTTCCACTTCGACACCTGGGTCACCGGCGCCACCTTCGACCCGGCGGCCGACCGCTACACCGTGACCACCGACACCGGGCTCACGCTGCAGGGCCGGTTCCTCGTCATGGCCACCGGCCCGCTCTCCGCCGCGCGGGTGCCGGACTTCCCCGGGCTCGACGAGTTCCGGGGCGAGACCGTGCTGACCGCGCAGTGGCCGGACGAACCGGTGGAGATCGACGGGAGACGGGTCGGCGTCATCGGCACGAGCGCGACCGGCGTCCAAGTGATCCCCATGCTGGCGCCCCGCGCCGGCCACCTCTATGTGTTCCAGCGGACGGCGAACTACTCCGTGCCCGCGCAGAACGGCCCGGCGGACCCGGAGCGCCACAACGCGCACGTCGCCCAGGTCGAGGAGCTGGCGCAGCGGTGCCTCCAGCATCCCGGCGGCACCGATCTGCCGCTCGGCGCCGGGCCGGCGGCCTCGTTCAGCGCGGAGGAGCGGACCGCCCTGATGGAGCGGCGCTGGGCGTACGGCGGACACGCCATGGGCACGGTCTTCACCGACCAGGGCACCGACCTGTCCGCCAACGAGATGGTGGCCGAGTTCGTCCGGGCCAAGATCCGTGAGATCGTCGCCGATCCCGGCACGGCCGAGAAGCTCATGCCCACGGCGTATCCGATCGGCACCCGCCGGCTCTGCGTGGACACCGGCTACTACCGGACGTTCAACCGCGACAACGTCACGCTGGTCGACATCCGTACGGACCCGATCGAGCGGTTCACCGAGACCGGCATCCGGACCGGGTCCGGGCACTACGAGTGCGACCTGGTGGTGTTCGCGACCGGGTTCGAGCCCTTCACCGGTTCGCTCTACAGGGCCGGCATCCGCAACGCGGAGGGCGTCGGGCTCGCCGACCTCTGGGCCCGCGGGCCGCAGACCTACCTCGGGCTGCAGGTGCGCGGGCTGCCCAACCTGTTCATCGTCAACGGGCCCGGCTCGCCGTCGGTGCTGGCGAACTTCTTCCCCACGAGCGTGCAGCAGGCCGACTTCATCGGCGACCTGATCGCGCACATGGCCCGGCACGGGCACACCCGGGTCGAGCCGACGCGGGAGGCGCAGCGGGAGTGGACGGCGCACGTCGCCGAGATGGCCGCCCCGATGCTGCGCTACCGGACCCCGAACTACATGGTCCACGTCAACGAGGACGACGGGAGCCGGGTGTTCATCCCATATCCCGGCGGATTCGACCGGCACGCGCGAAAGTGCGCCGAGGTCGCCGCGGACGGCTACGCGGGTTTCGCGTTCTCCTGACCGCCCGGCCGCCCAACCTTGTTGCTATCATATCAATGATGAGACAAAACTTGATGTCTACGGCGCCCTGTGCAGAGGTGGGCATGACCTTCCCCGCTGATCCGCGGCCGAACGTGCCGGTCGACCTGGTCGTGGTCCGATGACCGCCGTGCGTGTGGGCGTCATCGGCGGCGGCTTCGGCGCCAACGTGATGGCCCCGGCGTTCGCGGGCACCGACGACGTCGAGGTGGTCGGGGTCGTCTCGCCCCGCGACCGGGCCGCCGTCGCAGAGCTCTGCCGGCGCGACGACGTCGATCTCATCAGCGTCCACTCCGCGCCGGCCGCCCACGAGGCGGACGTCGTCGCGGCGCTGGAGCACGGCCGCCACGTATTGTGCGACAAGCCGTTCGGCGCCGACCTCGAGGCCGCGAGGCGGATGGCCGGGCTCGGCGCCGCCGCCGACGCGCTGTGCCTGCTCAACTTCGAGCTGCGTTACGAACCCTGGCGGCGACTGGTCACCTCGCTCATCGACGCCGGGACCATCGGCACGGTCGAGGCGATCGACTGGCACGAGAGCCGGCCCAACTGGCGCGTCCGCCCCCGGGGATGGCAGTCGGACCGTGCCGCCGGCGGCGGATGGCTGGGCGCCTCGGTCTCGCACACGCTCGACGCGATCAGGCTCTGGGCCGGTCGGCCCGAGATCGCGTCGGCCGCCTTCTTCGGCGGCACCCGTTCCGGCCTCACCGAGACCGGGTGCGCGCTCGCCGGCATCACGGAGCGCGGCGCCCGCTTCACCGTCGTCAGCGCCGGCGCGGACGCCCGGCTGGTCGCACCGCGTGTGGTGATCTCGGGCACGGAGGCGACCTTCGAGCTGCGCGCCGACGGCGGCCTGCGCCTGGACGGCGCGACGCTGCCGCCGGACGCGATCGACGCCGAGTGGGGCCCGGAGACGTTCATGACCGCCGTACGCACCTGGTGCGCCCTGGTCAGGGACGCCGTCGTGACGGGAGACGCCGCGGGCCTGCCCACGTTCGCCGACGGGCTCGCGTGCGCCGAGCTTCTCGCGGACGCCAGAGCCAAGGCGTCCTGGGCCGATTGAATCGCCGACCAGAATGCAGGGAGCGGAGCGGGAGGGAGCGAGGACCGCACGCCGGGCCCCGCTCGGCGGGGCCCGGCAGCGGACCGGAGCCTCCTCCCGGCGCAGCGACCGCCGCCGACCGGGGGCTTCCTCAACTCACGGACGCGGCGGGCGGGATACGACCGACCGGCGGGGTGGTCGGCCGTACGCTCAGCCCTTCACCAGCTCGGCGATGGCGGCGAGGCTCGCCGCGTCCCCGGAGACCAGCATCGTCGTGACGAGTGACGACCGCCAGGCGTCGAGCTCTTCGGCGATCTTGGCGCGTGGCCCCACCAGCGCGACCTTCTCCACCATCGCCAGCGGGATCGCGGCCGCGGCCTCCGCCTTGCGGCCGGCCAGGTAGAGCTCCTGGACCCGGGCGCACTCCGCCTCGAAGCCCATCCGGGCGAACGCCTCGTAGTGGAAGTTGGCTCCCCTGGCCCCCATGCCGCCGACGTAGAGCGCGAGCATCGGCCGGACCCGGTCGGCCGCCGCCTCGACGTCGTCGTCGAACTCGACGTTCACCCGGCACGTCACCTCGAACGTCTCCGGGCCGCCGCCCTCCCCTCTCCGGGCGAACCCCTCGGCGAGGGCCGTGCGATAGTACGCGTCGTCGTAGGGCGAGTAGAACATCGCCAGCCAGCCGTCGGCGATCTCCGCCGCGAGCGCCACGTTCTTCGGGCCCTCTGCGGCCAGCAGGATCGGGAGGTCGTCGCGCAGCGGATGGATGGTGGAGCGGAGCGGTTTGCCCAGCCCGCTGCCGCCACGATAGGGCAGGCGGTAGTGCTCGCCCTCGAACTCCACCCGCTCGCGCGCCATCGCCCTGCGCAGGATCGCGACGTACTCCCGGGTGCGGGCGAGCGGCCTCGGGTACGGCTGGCCGTACCATCCCTCCACGACCTGGGGGCCTGAGGCGCCGAGCCCGAGCACGAACCTGCCCCCCGACAGATGGTCGAGCGTCATCGCGGCCATCGCCGTGGCCACCGGGGTCCGCGCCGACATCTGGATGATGGACGTGCCGAGCCGCATCCGCCGCGTCCGGCAGCCCAGCCAGGCGAGTGGCGTGAGCGCGTCCGAGCCGTACGCCTCGGCCGCCCACATCGAGTCGTATCCCAGGCGCTCGGCCGTCGTCACCAGGTCGGCGAGCCCCGGCGGCGGCCCGGCCCCCCAGTAGCCCAGCGCGAGTCCCAGCTTGAGTTCGCCCACCGCGGCTCAGCCGATCCGCTCGAAGACCGCGGCGATCCCCTGGCCGCCGCCGACGCACAGCGTGGCCAGGCCGAACCGCTGCTCGCGGCGCGCGAGCTCGCGGGCGAGTGCGCCGACCATGCGGGTCCCGGTGGCGCCGACCGGATGGCCGAGCGAGATCCCGGACCCGCGGAGGTTGACGCGCTCCAGGTCCTTGTCGCCGAAGCCCCACTCGCGCATCACCGCGATCGCCTGTGCCGCGAAGGCCTCGTTCAGCTCGATGACGTCGACGTCGGACATCGTGATGCCCGCGCGCTCCAGGGCGATCCGCGTGGCCGGGACCGGGCCGATGCCCATCCGGTGCGGCTCGACGGCCGCGACGCCCGACGACACCAGCCGCACCAGCGGCCGCAGCCCGAGTGCCTCGGCACGCTCCGCCGTGGTCACGACGCACAGGGCGGCCGCGTCGTTCTGGCCGCTCGCGTTGCCCGCGGTCACCGTGGACTCGGGGTCGACCGCCGCCCGGATGGGACGGAGGCGGGCGAGCGCCTCCATGGTGGTGTCCGGCCGCGGATGCTCGTCGGTGTCGACGATCACCTCGCCGCCCTTGACCGGTACGGTCACCGGCAGGATCTCCTCCGCCGCCCTGCCGTCGCGCTGCGCCGCCACGGCACGCGAGTGGGACAGGACCGCGAGGGCGTCCTGCTCCTCGCGCGGGATCCCGTACTCGCGGCGGAGGTTCTCCGCGGTCTCCAGCATGCCCCCGGGGACGGGGTGGCGGCGGCCGCCCGCGGTGACCCGGCCGCGCTCCAGGCTGTCGTGGAATCGGACCTCGCCCTGGCCGGCGCCCCAGCGGATGTCGCGGGAGAAATGGGCGGCGTTGCTCATGCTCTCCACCCCACCGGCGATCACGAGTTCCGCGTCGCCCACGCCGACCTGCCGGGCGGCGTACAGGACGGCCTGGAGCCCCGAGCCGCAGCGCCGGTCGACGGTGAGGCCGGGCACGGTGACCGGCAGGCCCGCGTCGAGGGCCACCACCCGGCCGATGGCCGGGGCCTCGCTCGTCGGATAGCAGTGCCCGAGGACGACGTCGTCGATCACCTCCGGGGCGATGCCCGTGCGGGCGAGCAGGCCGCGCAGCGCCTGCGCACCGAGCTCGGCCGCGGGCAGCGCCCGCAGCGCCCCGCCGTAGCGGCCGATCGGCGTCCGTACGGGTTCACAGATCACAGCGTCACGCATGATGCACTCCTGTCGTCAGCGGGATCACCGCGCGGTCGCGGTGCGGAGGAGCCCCCTTGCGATGATCACCTTCTGGATCTCGCTGGTCCCCTCGTAGAGGCGGTACAGCCGGGCATCCCGGTAGAAGCGCTCGACCGCGACCCCGTGGATGTATCCGCTGCCGCCGTGGATCTGCACCGCCCGGTCGGCGACGCGGCCGACCATCTCGCTGCAGAAAAGCTTCGCGCTCGACGGCGCCAGCCGCCGGTCGGCGCCGCTGTCATAGGCCCTGGCCGTCTCCAGGACCAGGGCGCGACCGGCCAGGAGGTCGGTCTGCGACTCGGCGATGAGCGCCTGGACCTGCTGGAACTCGCCGATGACGGTGCCGCCCTGCTTGGCCGAGGCGGCGTAGGAGACGCTTTCGTCGACGAGCCGGTGCGCCATGCCGACGCAGCAGGCCGCGATGTGCAGGCGGCCCTTGGCCAGGGAGCGCATCGCGGCGCCGAACCCCTCGCTCTCCACCTCGCCGACGAGGCGGGAGGCGGGCACCCGCACGTCCGTGAAGAAGATCTCGGATGTGGTCGAGCCGCGCTGGCCCATCTTCCGGTCCGGCGGCCCCACGGTCACCCCGGGCGTGTCGGTGTCGACCACGAAGACCGAGATGCCATCGGCGCCGGGGCCGCCGGTGCGGGCGAAGACCAGCAGGATGTCCGACCGGCCGGCGTTGGTGATGAAGCGCTTCTGCCCGTTGACGACGTAGTGGTCGCCGTCGGCGACGGCGCTGGTGCGCAGCCCGCTCGGGTCGGAGCCGGCCTCGGGCTCGGTGAGCGCGAAGGCGGCCACGCACTCGCCGGCGGCCATCCGCGGGAGGAACTCCCGCTTCTGCCGCTCGGTGCCGAAGTTGACCAGGACCTGCCCCGCGATGCCGTTGTTCGTGCCGAACATGGAGCGGAAGGCGGGCGTGGTGTAGCCGGCCTCCATCGCCAGCAGCGCGTCCTGGAGCGCGTCGCATCCCAGGCCGCCGTACTCCTCCGGAAGCGCGTAGCCGAACAGGCCCATCTCGGCGGCTCCGCGCCTGATCTCCTCGGGAATCTCGTCGGTCTCCTCGATGACGTCCTCCGCGGGCACCACGACCTCGCGTACGAATCTCCGGACCGTTTCCAGAACCGAGGCGAAGTCCCCGCCGTCCATCCCCACGCCCTTTCCAGTAGTCTCTATCATTACTATAATAGTATAAATACTGGGACGGTGAGGCGGGACTAGGGAGCGTTGAAAAAGTGCTGTCCGTCGCGAGCGTGGATCCAGATGGATGCGTCCCAAGGCGGAGGAGGAGCTCGTAGCCCGAGGCTACGGGCGACGAGTCCGACGCCGCGAGGCGCCATCTGGGCCGCGCGTAGCAGGACATGACTTTTGAAACACGATCTAGGCGGTGGCGCCGCCGTCGACGACGAAGTCGGCGCCGGTGCAGTACGCGCCGGCGTCGCTGGCGAGGAACGCGACCATGTTCGCGATCTCTTCGGCGGTCCCGGCGCGCGGCATCGGCTGGCGCGACAGGTCCAGGGCGGCGGCATCGATCATCGGCGTGTCCACCACCCCGGGGCAGACGCAGTTGACCCGGATCCCGCGCGGGGCGTACTCCTGGGCCGCCGACCGGCTCGCCCCGCGCAGGCCCCACTTCGACGAGGCGTACGGCAGCGCCCCGCCGTGGCCGCGTATCCCGGCGGTCGACGCCACGTTGACGATGGAGCCTCCGGTGACGGACATCGTGGGCGCGACGGCCCGCATGCCGAGGATCGGGCCGAGCAGGTTGACGTCGAACATGCCGCGCAACTCGTCCTCGGTCCATTCCTCCAGCGGCGCCTTGCGCCAGACGCCGGCGTTGTTGACCAGGACGTCGATCCGCCCGTGCACGGCCGCCGTCTCGGCCACCACCCGTGACCAGGCGGCCCCATCGGTGACGTCCAGCGGCCGGAACGACGCCGACGGGCCCAACCGGCCGGCCAGCGCCGTACCGTCGCGCTCGTTCGTGTCGGTGATCACGACGGTCGCGCCGAGCCGTACGAACAGCTCGGCCTCGGCCGCTCCCTGTCCCCTGGCGGCCCCGGTGATGATCGCGACCTTCCCGGCCAGACTGATGACGGGCCGGTCGGCCGTCGTACGAACGGCGCTCGTCGGGCCGGTCATCGCCTCGGTCCCCTTCCGCTCCGTCAACACGAAGCCCTCGTATCCGTCGGCCCGCACCTGGTCGCAGATCCTGCGATAGTTGCCGAACCCGCCGATGTAGGGCATGAAGATCCGGCTCTTCCCCTCGATGTTCGCGCCCATGTACCAGGAGCCGGCCAGGGGGAAGAGCGTCCTGTGCGCGGCCTCGCTCACGTGCTCGGTCCACTTGGCCGCCGCGTCGGCCCGCGCCTCGACCTCGGTGACGCCCCGGCGCCGGCAGTCGGCGATCAGGTCGATCAGCCAGTCCACCTGCTGCTCCGCGGTCAGGACCATGTTGGCGAGCACCGACGGGCTGCCCGGCCCGTTGACGGTGAACAGGTTGGGGAAGCCGGGGATCGCCATGCCGAGGTAGGTGACCGGCCCGTTCGCCCACGCCTCGCCGATCCCGGAGCCGCGGGCGCCGCGGATGTCGATCTGCGTCACCGCGCCGGTCATCGCGTCGAAACCGGTGGCGTAGACGATGGTGTCGAGTTCGTACGACCCGGTGGCGGTCCTGATCCCCCGCTCGGTGATCGCGGTGATCGGTTCGCGGCGCAGGTTCACCAGCGTGACGTCGGCCCGGTTGAAGGTCTCGTAGTAGCCGCTGTCGGTGCAGATCCGCTTCGTGCCGATCGGGTGGTCGACCGGGACGAGGTCGTCCGCGACCCGCCGGTCGGTCACGATCGCGCGGATCTTGGCTTCGGCGAAGTCGCGGGCCAGCCGGTTGACGGCCTCGTCGACGGTCTGGTTCGGGAAGGTCTTCCCGAACAGGACGCCGCCCTCCCGCCAACGCGCCTCGAACGCGGCCCGGCGCTCGGCCTCGTCGATCTCGAAGGCTCCCCTGGGGTAGGTCTCGTGCGGGGTTCCCGCGCCGCTGTAGGCCGACTTCCTGCGCCGCTCGGGATACTCCGCCCGGATGCGTACCTGCTCCTCCTCGGTCAACGGGCGGTTGAACGCCGGAACGCTGTAGTTGGGCGACCGCTGGAAGACCGTCAGCGAAGCGGCCTCCTCGGCGATGATCGGGATCGACTGGATGCCCGAGGAGCCGGTCCCGATGACGCCGACCCGCTTGCCCGCGAAGGAGACGTTTTCGTGCGGCCAGCGCGCGGTGAACAGCACCTCGCCCGCGAAGTCGCCGGCTCCGGGGATGTCGGGCCGGTGCGGGGCCGACAGGCTGCCGGTGGCCAGCACCAGGAACCTCGCCCGGTAGGCGTGGCCGGTGTCGGCGGTCACCGTCCAGGCCGACGAGCCCTCGTCGAACCGCGCGCCCTCCACCCGCCGGCCGAACCGGAAGTGCCTGCGCAGCCCGAACCGGTCGGCGACGTGCTCCAGGTAGGCGTGGATCTCCGGCTGGGTCGCGTAGCGCTCGCTCCAGACCCAGGAGTCCTGTAACTCCGCGTCGAAGGAGTAGGAGTAGTCGATGCTCTCCACGTCACAGCGCGCGCCCGGATAGCGGTTCCAGTACCAGGTGCCGCCGACGCCGGGGGCCGCCTCCACACCGATCGTGGTGAATCCCGCCGCGACCGATCGGTGCACCGCGTAGAGTCCGGCGAAGCCGGCGCCGACGACGAGGACATCGCAGGTCTCGGGCCGGGGGGTGTCGTCGCTGGTGTTCATGCGGGGGCCTTCCGAGGGGTCGCGCCGGGGAGGATCGAGGTGATGTCGGCCCAGAGGATGTCGCGGGCGCAGACGGCGGGCCCGAACGCGGCGATGGTCAGGAAGCCGTGGAACAGCCCGGGATAGTGGCGGTGGACGAGCGGCACGCCGCAGCGGGCGAGCGCCGCGGCGTAGTCCCGGCCTTCGTCGCACAGCGGGTCGAGCCCGGCGGTGACCACGACGGCCGGCGGCAGGCCGGCGTGATCGGCCGCCCGCAGCGGCGCCACATGGTGGGCGGGCTCCGGCACGGTGTCGCCGCCGAGGTACTGCCGCCAGTACCACCGCATCGCGTCCCTGGTGTTGAAGTATCCCGTGGCGTACCTGCGGTAGCTGTCGGAGTCGAACGACGGCTCGATGACCGGATAGACGAGGACCTGCGCCGCGATCGGCGGTCCGCCCAGGTCCCGCGCCATGAGGCAGACGACGGCCGCCAGGTTGCCGCCGGCGCTGTCGCCCGCGGTCACGATCCGGTTCGGGTCGCCGCCGAGTTCGGCCGCGTGCCGCGCCGCCCACCGCACCGCGGCGTACGCGTCCCGGGCGGCGGCCGGCGCACGGTGCTCGGGAGCCAGCCGGTAGTCGACCGAGACGACCACCGCCCGGGTGTGCTTCGACATCCGGCGGCAGAACCCGTCGTGGCTCTCGAGGTCGCACAGGACGAAGCCGCCGCCGTGGAAGAAGACGATCACCGGTAAGGGCTCGCCGCCGTCACCGCGCGGATGATAGATCCGCACGCGCAGCGGCCCGTCCTCGGTGTCGATCACGCGGTCTTCCGCGGCGCGGACGTCATCGAGGTTGTCGACCGGCACGCGCCGGGCCGCCACCGCCGCCCGCGCCTGTGCCCCGGTCATCAGGTGAACCGGTGGAAACCCCTGGTCCAGGACCTGCAGGAGTCCGGACACCTCCGTGTCGAGCATTCACACCCCCTGATGACGCCGGGGCGCGCCGCCGCGGAGGTCGCGCTTGAGGATCTTTCCGCTGGCGTTGCGCGGGAGCGTGCCGACGAACTCCACCGTCCGGGGGACCTTGAAGTTGGCCAGCCGCTCACGGGCCCAGGCGATGATCTCGTCGGCCGATGCCTCGACGCCCGTGCGGGGCACGACGTACGCCTTGGGCACCTCGCCGAGCCGTTCGTCCGGCACACCGATGACCGCCAGCTCCGAGATCGCCGGGTGCCGGGCGAGCACCTGCTCGACCTCGGCGGGCGAGACGTTGAAGCCGCCGACGAAGAACAGGTCCTTGATCCGGTCGGTGATCTTGAGGTTCCCGTCGGCGTCCAGCGTGCCGACGTCGCCGGAGCGCAGCCAGCCGCCGGCGTCGATCGCCTCGGCGGTGGACTCGGGGTCCTCCCAGTATCCGGGGGTGACGTTCGAGCCGCGGATCAGCACCTCGCCCGGCTCGCCCGTCGGCAGATCGCACCCCTCGGGGTCCACGACCCGCAGCTCGACTCCCGGCAGCGCCCGCCCGTTGGACCGGGCGATCACTTCGGCGGAGTCGCCCTGACGGCACATGGTCGCCGTGCCGAAGCACTCGGTCATCCCGTAGGCCGTGATGAAGTGTTCGAACGGCAGCTCGGAGCGGGCGCGCTCGACCAGCGCCACCGGCACGACGGCCGCTCCCGTCGCGGCCACGCGCAGCGAGCCGAGGTCGTAGGAGTGACGCACTGGGCTCTCCAGCAGCGAGTAGTAGACCGTGGGCGGCCCGTTCATGACCGAGATCCGGCAGGACTCCACGATCCGCATGACCTCGACCGGGTCGAACACCGCCAGGGGCACGATGGTCAGCCCGTGCATCAGGCAGGTGATCAGGCCCGCCTTGTTGCCGCCCGTGTGGAAGAACGGGAGCGACACCAGATAGCGGTCACCCGGCCGCAGCCCCCAGATGCGCCCGTAATCGGCGTACAGGTCCAGGCAGGGCCCGTGCGGGATCATGACGCCCTTGGCCGCTCCGGTGGTGCCCGAGGTGAAGATGATCTCGCTGAGGTCGCCGGGCTCGACGGCGAGAGCGGCCTCGGTCGCGGCGCCGGCCGGCACGGCGGCGCCCCCGGCAAGGAAGTCGCCCCAGCCCATCAGCCGCGGATCGTCCTCGGACGCGCCGTCGAGCATGTCGACCACGATCAGGTCGGTGAGCGCCGCCTCGATCGCGTCGTCGTCTTCGTCGCGCCGCCGTACGGCCGAGGCGTAGCCGTAGCCGAGGAAGCCGTCGTCGACGAAGACCGCCCTGGCCCGCACCCGGGCCAGGATCTCGCGCGCCTCCCGGCCGCGGTAGCGGGTGTTGAGCGGAACCACGGTGGCGCCGGCGCAGTGCAGGCCGAGCGAGGCGACGA
Organism: Sphaerimonospora mesophila NBRC 14179 = JCM 3151; assembly: GCA_001552515.1. Lineage (GTDB taxonomy): Bacteria > Actinomycetota > Actinomycetes > Streptosporangiales > Streptosporangiaceae > Sphaerimonospora > Sphaerimonospora mesophila. The sequence goes on along the minus strand of BCRI01000060.1, from coordinate 28,671 downwards.
CCCACCGGTGGGTGTTGGGCGCCCAGATGCCCACCCGGTCGCCGCGCCGGATGCCGAGCGCGATCGCGGCGCGCGCCGTCTCCAGGGCGGCGTCGAGCAGCCCGCGGTAGGTCAGCGTGGTCTCGCCGTCGATCACGGCGAGCCGGTCGGCGTAGCGCTCGGCCCGGTCCAGCAACATCCGCGGCACCGTCCGCGTCGCCGCCTGGTCAGTCTCCATTGGCCCTCCCGGCCCTGTCGATGCGGCCGTCACTTTCCGGAGAACTTCGGCTCGCGCTTGTCCATGAAGGCGCTCAGGCCCTCCCGGAAGTCCTGCGCCCGCGAGGAGATCTCCAGGGAGAACGCCTCGGCCGGCAGCTGCTCGCGCAGCGCGGCGTCGCCGGCCTGGTTGATCAGGGCCTTGGTGAGCCCGAGCGCCACCGTGGGCCCGGCGGCCAGCCTGGCCGCGAGCGCGCGTGCCGTCTCGCCCGCCGTCCCCGGCTCCACCAGGTCGTGGACGATCCCCCACTCGAGGGCGGTGCGTGCGTCGAGGCGTTCGCCGAGCATGAGCAGGCGGCGGGCCCGCATCGGCCCGACGGCACGCGTCGTCAGCCAGGTGGCGCCGCTGTCGGGCGTCATCCCCCGGGTGATGAACGGCTGCCAGAAGGTCGCCGAGGTGTCGGCGACCACGAAGTCACTGGCGAGCGCGAGCTGAAATCCGATCCCCACCGCGTAGCCCGTCACGGCGCAGACGACCGGCGCCTGGAGCTCGCACATCATGGGGATCAGCCGGTGGGCCTGCGAGGGCAGCCGCCGCTGGATCGCTCCCGGCCGCGGCCGCCCCCCGCCGCCGGAGTTGCGGGTGACGATGTCGAAGCCGCTGCAGAAGTCGTCGCCCTCGCCCGACAGCAGAACGGCGCGGACCGCCTCGTCGTTCTGTGCCGTCTCCAGGGCGTCGATGAGCGCGCGCAGCGAGCGGTCGCCCAGCGCGTTGCGCCGTCGCGGATCGTTCAGCCGCAGCTCCAGCACGCCTTCCGCCAGCCGAACGGTGACCCCCTCGACGGCGGGATAGTCGCTATGCATGCAAGCATTATAAAGATTGCCCCTCACCTCGCCACCCCTAATCACTCGATGTAGACTATCTTTATAATGATTGATGATCGCGTGAGGTAGGAGAGGCCGATGACCACGAGCGTTCCGCAGGGGGATGAACCACCCTCCCTGCTTTCGTACCGGCGACCCGAGCCGTCCCTGGTGCGGCTCATCGAAGAGCTTCCGGCACTCGACGAGGCCACCGTCGTGCACTCCACCGGCGGCGCGCTCACCCTGGCCGGGCTGCGCGCCGCCGTGTCCCGGGTGGCGGAGGGGCTGACCCTGGCCGGCGTCCGGCCCGGCCACCCCGTCGCCGCGCTCGTCGGATCGGGGACCTCCGGCGTGGTGGCCATGTTCGCGGTCTGGACGGCGGGCGGCGTCTACATGCCGATCAACGGCCGCCTGACGAGCCACGAGGTGGCGGAGCTGATCGGCGACACCCCGGTCTCGCTCCTCCTCGGCGCCGCCGCCGACCTCGATCGGCAGATCGTCGACGTCGGCATGGTGGAACTGGACGAGAAGGATTGGACCGTACGGCTCCGGCGGCCGGTGACCGACGCGGCGCCGGCCTACGACCCCGAGATCGCCCTGGTGCTGCGCACGTCCGGGACCACGGGAAAGCCCAAGTCGGTCTTACTGCGGCACGGCGGCACCATGGACGCGCTGGACGCGAGCCTGCGCAAGCTGCGCCGGCAGCGTGTCTCGGAAGCGCGCGAACCGGCGACGACGATCCGGGTCAATCTGGTCCCGCTGTCGCTGGCGCTGTGGGCCGGGATCTTCAACACGCTCTTCTCCTTCCGCGCCGGGTTCGGTGTGGTCCTGCTCGACCGGTTCACCCCGGCGGGCTTCGCCGAGGCGGTGCGCGCGCACCGGCTCACCTCGACCGTGCTGGCGCCCGCGATGATCACGATGCTCTGCGACAGCGACGAGGTCGAGATGCTGGAGCCGCTGAAGATCGTACGCTCGATCACCGCGCCGCTCTCCCCCGTCACCGCGCAGCGGTTCCACGACCGTTTCGGCGTGCTCGTGCTGAATTCGTACGGCCAGACCGAACTCGGCGGCGAGGTGGTCGGCTGGACGATCGACGACATCCGGCGTTTCGGCACGGCCAAGCTCGGCGCGGCCGGCCGGCCGTACGACGACGTCGACGTGCGCATCCTCGACGAGAACGACCGGGACCTGCCGATGGGCGAGCGCGGCCACATACACATCCGCTCGCCCTACCGGATGCGCGGGTACGCGACGCCGCGCCCGAACGGCGAGGACCGGTTCGTGGACGGTTTCCTGCGCACGGGCGACGTCGGCCGCCTCGACACCGACGGGTTCCTCTGGATCGAGGGCCGGATCAGCGACATGATCAACCGTGGCGGGCTGAAGGTCTTCCCCGACGAGGTGGAGGAGGTGCTGAGGCGGCATCCGGCCGTACGCGACGCGGCGGTCGCCGGCGTGCCCGACCGTCGCCTCGGCGAGGTGCCCCACGCCTGGATCGTGGCCGCTCCGGGGCGGCGGGTCGATCCCGCCGCGCTGGAGGCGTGGTGCCGCGACCGCCTGGCCCCGTACAAGGTGCCGGTGGCCTTCACGGCCGTGGACACGATGCCACGCAACGAAGCGGGCAAGGTGCTGCGCCGCGAACTGCGGGCCACCGCACCACCCCACCCACCCCGGCCGTGATCTTGCGAATACTCGCATGCAGGTACCGAGAGCAGGGACTTCGCGTTCGCGATCTTGCAGTTTCTCGCAGACCTACCCACTGAGCAGCGAAAACATGGTTCGTGATCTTGCACTTATCAACTGCAAGATCACAGACCGTATAGGCGCACGTCAGAGGGCTCGCGTGCGAGAAACTGCAAGATCACCACGTTTGTCTTCCCAGCTCACAAGGGTTCCCGGCGAGAAACTGCAAGATCACGGGGGGACAGCGGAATCGGCCGCGGGTCCGGTGCTGGAAGGCACTCGGTCCCGCGGCCGATCGTCGTCAGGTCAGCGTGGTCAGGTCAGGGCGATCGCCGCCCGGCTCAGGTGATCTAACCGACGGCCTCGGCGCGGATGCCGTCGTCCATCAGCCGATCGACCGGGAGGATCTCCGGGTAGGTGAGGATGCCCTCGACCCGCATGAACATCTCCTGCATCTGGGTCAGGGTCTTGTCGTTGACGGCCAGGCTGGCGTCGAAGGCGTAGAGACCGCCCCCGCTGATGGTGTTCTCCGGCACCTTCATGAAGTCCGCCAGCATCTTGACGATCTCGGCGTCCTTGCGCCAGTCGCCCTCGAACCGCTTGACGGCGCAGGCGTTCGCCTTCAGGAACCGCACACCGGCGTCCCGGTCCTCCTTCAGCAGCTTGGGCCCGTACATGATGCCCGCCGTGGTGTCGCTGCCGTAGGCCTGCTTGGAGTCGGTGAGCGCGTGCGCGATGTCCTGATCGACCGCCTTCTGGGTCTCCGGCGCGAACAGAAGGGCGCCCTCGACGCCCTTGTTCTTGAGCGCGGGCACCATGTCGGAGCTGCCGAGCGAGACCAGCTCGACGTCGGCGAAGGTGAGGCCGCCCGCCTCCAGCGACCTGCCCAGCAGGTAGGAGGTGGCCGAGCCGACCGAGCCGAGCATGGCGACGCGCTTGCCCTTGAGGTCGGCCACCGACGTGACGTCCTTGACGCCGAACAGGCCGCTGGGCGCCTCCTCGCCCTCGGGCGTGTTGATCGAGCCGAGAGAGGCGACCATCTTGAGCTCGGCGCCCTTGGCCACCTGGTTGAACATGCCGGCCGACGGCGACCCCACGTAAACGTCGATCTTGTCTGAGGCGAGGAAGGCGATGGCGTCGGCCGGGTTCCTGATCGGCTGGAACTCGACCGTCAGGCCCTCGTTCTTGTAGCAGCCCATCGCGTCCGCGACGAAGGCCGGTGCGAGCGAGGTGCCGGAGATGTAGCCGACCTTGAGCGTGCGAGAACTGTTACCGCCGCCGGTGGCCGTGGTGTCGGCCGTCTCGTCGCCGCCGCAGGCGGTCAGACCGCCGAGCGCGAGGATCGAGACGGCGAGCGCGACCACGACGCGACGGCGCGGAAAGAGCCGTGCGGTCACGGGTGTTCCTTTCGGGGGATCATCTGTTCCAGGGAGTGAGCAGCCACTGGACGCCCCGCAGCACCAGGCCGAAGGCGACGCCGATCAGCGAGATCGACACGATGCCGACGTACATGTGCTCGGGGACGCCGAGGTTCCATGAGTTCCATACGAGAAAGCCCAGGCCGGCGTCGGCGGCGACGAACTCGGCACCGACGATGACGATGACGGCGAGTCCGGAGGCGATGCGCATCCCGGTGAGGATCTGCGGCAGCGCGGCGGGCAGGGTGATGTGCCACAGGGTCGCCCAGCGGGAGGCGCCGCAGGAGCGGCCCACGTCGTGATAACGAGAGGAGACGCCGCTGACCGCGTCGATCGTGTTGATCAGCACCACGAAGAAGCAGGTGAGCGCGACCAGCAGGATCTTGCTCGTCTCGCCCAGGCCGAAGATGAGCAGGAGCAGCGGCAGGATCGCCAGCTTGGGCACCGTGTACAGGGCCGAGATCGTCGGCTCCAGGGCCACCCGCAGCAGCCGGACCGAGCCGATCACCAGTCCGAGGAGGACGGCGGTGAGGCCGCCCAGCAGGTAGCCGGCCACGATGCGCTGCAGGCTGGCCAGCACGGACTCCTGGTAGACACCGCTCGCCACGAGCTCGGCCCAGGACTCGGCGATCGTCGTGGGCGCCGGGAAGTAGTTGCTCTCCAGCACCCCGGCCGCGGCCAGATACTGCCACAGGGCGACGAGCGCGACCGGTACGGCTATCGCCACGCCGCGCTCGGTGAGCCTGCGGCGCCGGGCGTACCCGCGCGGGTCCGTCTCCGCCAGTCCGGGCTTGATCGACCGCCAGCCGCCGCCGGCGGCGGCCACGCCACCGGCGTCTGAGGAGCTCACGGAGCCTTGGTCGCGGATCGCGGCGGTCATGCGGGTTGCAGTTCCCTTCGCAGTCGGTGCCAGATCTCGTCGCGCAGGGTGGCGAAGTCGGGCGAGGCGCGGATTTCGTCGGGGTCGCGGGGCCGGTCGAACGGAACATCGATCACCGTGGCGATCCGGCCGGGCCGGGCGCTCATCACCGCGATGCGATCCCCCAGCAGGAGCGCCTCGTCGATCGAGTGGGTGACGAAGACGACGCTGTTCTGGTTCGCCTGCCACAGGTCCAGCAGCTTCTCCTGCAGGAGCAGGCGGAGCTGGGCGTCCAGCGCGGCGAGCGGCTCGTCCATGAGCAGCAGCTCGGGTTGTACGGCGAGGGCCCGCGCGATCGCGACCCGCTGTTTCATGCCGCCCGAGACCGTGTCGGGGTAGGCGTCCTCGAACCCGGCGAGGTCGAGTTGCGCGAGCCAGTGATCGGCGAGCTCCCGGGCCCGCGACCGGCGGACGCCGGTCTGGAGCAGCGGGAAGATCACGTTGTTGCGGATCGTCTTCCACGGGAACACCGAATAGTCCTGGAACACGACCGCCGACAGCGACCGCGACGGGTCGTCGTGCCGCATCTCCAGCGTGCCGCTCGACGGCTTCTCCAGGCCCGCCATCACCCTGAGCAGGGTGGTCTTGCCGCAGCCCGAGGGGCCGAGGAGGCAGAGGAACTCGCCGTCGCGTACGTCGAGGGTGATGTCCTCCAGCGCCCGTACGGAACCGGCGCCGGTGGAGAACACCTTGCCCAGCCGCCGGACCGCGATCTTGACATCGGTGGCCGGAGTGCCCTCGTGCGGTAATGGCGGCATCGTCAACGCCTTTCCCGGAGCGCCACCGCAGCGCGTCTCCTGTAGTTCAATGATTGATAAGATACGGAGCGTGGTGGGCGCCTACAAGCCCTAACCTAATATTCGGTCATACCGAAACGGTCTCAGCGGGGCGTCGTCAGCTCCCGTGCCACCCTCGCCTCGATCTCGAAGGCCTCCGCCAGCGTGCCGCGCGAACCCTCGCCCACCGCGCGTTTGAGTGCGCGCACCGCGGCGGCCGGCCGGGCGGCGACGAGCTCGGCGATCTCCAGGGCCCGGTCGAGCGCCGTTCCGTCCGGCACCACCTCGCCGACGAACCCCCATTCGCGCATCCGCCGGGCGTCGTAGGGCTCTCCGGTGAGCATGATCTGCATCGCGGCCGGATGGCCGATCTGCCCGGGCAGGCGGGCCACCGATCCACCGCTGGCGATGAAGCCGTGCCGCACCTCCGGGAGGGCGAACCGCGCCGACTCCGCGGCCACGCGGATGTCGGTGGCGCCGACGAGCTCCATGCCTGCGCCGTAGCAGACGCCCTCGACCGCGGCCACCACAGGGACGTCCAGCACGACATCGCGCAGCAGCGCGAAGTGCACGTCGGCCCACACGTCGGCGGCGGGCTCGGCGCGTACGGCCGCCGCGATGTCGTCGGAGAACGTGGCCAGGTCGGCGCCGGAGGAGAAGTCCGCTCCCCCGGTGACCACGACGGCCCTGGCGTCGCCCTCGCCCGCCTCGCGCCACGCCGCGGCGAGCGCGCGGAAGCCGGCCAGATCCAGCGCGTTGCGGCGCGCCGGCCGGTCGAGGGTGATCAGCACGACCCTCGGGCGGGGCTCGGTCACTACGATCATCACCATCTCCTGATCATGAAAGGGGTCGCGGGGCGGGACGGCGCGGCGGGCCGTACGACCACGTCACCGCCGTCGTATGCGGTCGCGCAGCCGGGCGACGGCCTCGGCATGGGCAGGCTGCCGGACCGACCAGTCCTGGCCGATCTGCTCGATTTCGGCCGCCATGACGGGATCGGTGAGGGCCCGGCTCAGCCGCATGGTGGCCTTGGTGCGGCGCACCAGCTCCGGCGACCGGCCGGCCGCCCGTGCCGCCATGCGGTTGACCACGTCGAGCAGCTCACCGTCCTCGACGGAGCGCCAGACGAGCCCGCGCAGCTCCGCCTCCTCGGCGGTCAGCACGTCGCCGAAGAGCACCATCGCGGCGACGCCCTGACGGCCGACACGCTGCTCCAACCGCCACATGTGCCCGCCGCCGGGGTGGATCGCCACGTCGAGGAAGCGCGGGTCGAAGGTGGCGCTCCGGGCGGCCACCACCACGTCGCACGCCAGCACGAAGCTCACCCCGGCCCCGATCACCGGCGCGTGCACCGCGGCCAGCACCGGGATCGGCAGCCCGGCCAGCGCCTCGAACCCCCGGTAGACGGCCGTCGGGTCGTCCGCCCGCACGCCGAGCGAGCCGAGGTCGCCCCCGGCCGAGAACACCGGCCCCTCGGCCCGCAGCACGACCGCCCTCGCCTCCCGGGCGCGCGTGATCTCGGCGCACGCCTCGGCGAGCTGCCCGACCAGCACGGGGTTCAGACTGTTGCGCCGCTCGACGTCGGCCAGCGTGATCCACGCGATCTGCTCCTCGACCGCCAACCTGACGGCCTGTCGTTCGGTCACCATGTCCTCCAGGTGGGTGTCTCGCGGCCGTCGGACGGCGGTCTCAGCGGCGCAGATCGAAAGCCGGTTCGGGGCGTGGCCGCGTCCGGGCGGGGGGCTCAGCTTCGGGGCAGTTCTCGCCAGGGCCTGCCCCGGTAGGGGTCGAAGTCCTTGGGGAGGCCGAGCACGCGTTCCGCGATGACGTTCTTGTTGACCTCGGTGGTGCCGCCCTCGATGGTGTTGGCGCGGCTGCGCAGCATGCCGCGCACCTCCGCGGGCATGGACCGCCAGTACTCCTCCGGGGTGGCGGCGGAGCCGGGCCAGGCGAGCGCGTCCTCGCCGGCGAGGTTCGCGGCCATCTCCTGGATGCGCTGGTTGAGGTCGGTGCCGTGCACCTTGCCGATCGAGCTCTCCGGTCCGGGAGGCAGGTTGCCGGCGATCCTGGCGCGGACCCGGCGGTTGGTCCAGGTGCGGACCTGCTCCTCGCACCACAGCTCGACGATGCGGGCGCGGGTCGCCTGGTCGTCCCAGCCGCCGGGCAGGCCGGACTCGGTGCGCCGCCGGGCCAGCCGGACGAGGTGTGAGGCGCTCACGCCGCCCACGCGGTCGACGCCGCCCCCCGAGCCGGACCCCGACACCATCTGACGCTCGCCGGCCAGGGTGGCCTGGGCGACCCGCCAGCCGGCGCCGGGCTCGCCGACCCGCTGGGAGTCCGGGACGCGGGCGCCGTTCAGGAACACCTCGAAGAACTCCGCCTCGCCGCCGATGTGCGGCAGCGGCCTGACCTCGATCCCGGGCTGGCGCATCTCGACCAGAAAGTAGGTGATGCCCCGGTGCTTGGGGGCGTCGGGATCGGTGCGGGCCAGCAGCACGGCGAAGTCGCCCTGGTCGGCCCAGGTCGTCCACACCTTCTGACCGGTCACGATCCAGGTGTCGCCGTCGCGCTCGGCCCGGGTGGACAGCGAGGCGAGGTCGCTGCCGGAGCCCGGCTCGCTGAAGAGCTGGCACCAGAACTCCTCGGCCCGGGTGATCGGCTTGAGGAAGCGCAGCCGCTGTTCCTCGGTGCCGTACGCGAACAGCGCGGGGGCGGCGAGGTTGAGACCGAGCGGGTTCAGCCGGGGCAGGTGGTAGGCGCGCAGCACCTCCTCCGCCGCCACGGCCGCGGCCCGGGTCCAGCCCAGCCCGCCGTACCGCACCTCCCAGGTGGGCGCGACCAGGCCGGACGCACCGAGCACCGGGTACCACTCGCGGTACTCCCGCCGGGTGCGCACCGCGCGTACGGCACGCGGCCCACCGCGCTCGCCCGCTTCACGCCAGGCGGCGGGCACGTTGGCCGCCACCCACGCGCGCACGGCCTCGGCGGCGAGATCGGGGCTGACATCCGGCCCGGTGGGGCCGGCGAGGGGGGCATCGGTATCGGTCAAGGCTGAACCTCTCCGTGGTGGTGAGCGGTGCGTGCGGCGGTCAGGCCGCGATCCAGTGAGCGCCACAGCGCCGCCTTGAGTTCGCCCGCGACCTCGGGGTCGGCGCGGGCGATCGTCTCGGCCACCCGCTGCGCTGCGTCGAGCAGTTCCGCGCCGTCGACCACCTCGCCGACCAGGCCGAGCCGCCGCGCCCGGGCGGCGTCGAGCCGCTCGTGCGCGCCGATGAGCACGAGCCGGGCGGCGACCGCGGCCGGCAGCCGGTGGGTCAGGCCGATCGCCTCCCAGGCGCTCACCTGGCCGACGCTGACGTGCGGGTCGAGGAAGGTGGCGTGGCTCGCGGCCAGCACGACGTCGGAGTCGACGACGAAGTGCAGTCCGCCCCCGGCGCACACCCCGTTGACCGCGGTGACGACGGGTTTGCGCACGCCGAGGTGCCAGCCGGTCAGCTGGAGCGCGCCCTCCCGGGTCCGTCGGCTGGATTCGCGCAGGCTGGCGGGGTCGCGGGCGAGCGCAGCCATGTCCAGCCCGGTCTGGAAGGCCCGGCCGCGCCCGGAGACGACGATGCAGCGCACCTCGTCGTCCGCGTCGAGCTCGCGCCAGGCACGCGGCAGCTCGGCCATCATCACGGCGTCCATGGCGTTGCCGGCCTTCGGCCGGTCGAAGACGAGCCAGCCCACCGGCCCCCGACGTTCGACCACCAGCGTCTCGTACGTCATCCGACCCCCTGTTCCTCGACAGGCAAAGCATATATAAGATAGCAAAGAAAAGGTGAGAGAAGGCAGGCAGCAGCAGATGGCTCCGACGGACGAGAAGACCCGTCCCCGCATCACGGACGAGGGGGTAGCGGCGCTGCGCGCCCGCATCGGCATCCCCCAGCCCAACCCCGTCCCGCCCCACTACCTGAGTCCGGGCACCGACGCGTTCCGGATCGTCGCCCGCTCCTACGGCGACGACAACCCGCTCTGGTGCGACCCGGACCACGCCACCCGCTCCCGCTGGGGGCGGCCCATCGCCCCTCCCTCGCTGGTCGGCGGCGACAGCCTGATCGGCGAGGACGTGCTCACCGCCGAGGACCTGGCCAGGCAGGACGAGGTGAAGGGCGACCCGCTGCGTGGCGTGCACGCCTTCTACTCGGCCTGCGAGCGCGAGTGGTGGTCGCCGCTGTACGCGGGCCAGGCGGTGCATCGGCGCAACGCCCTGGTGGGCGTGCTGGACAAGCCGAGCCGGTTCAGCGGGCGGGCCGTGCACGAGTGGAACGCCAACGTGTTCGCCACGGCCGACGGCACCCCGCTGGCCGGCCAGTACCGGCTGATGATCCGTACCGAGCGCAGCGAGGCGCGCAAGCGCAAGAAGTACGACGAGGTCGCGATCGAGCCGTGGAGCGAGGAGCGGATCGCGGAGATCGACGCGCAGTACGCCGCCGAGCGGGCGCGCGGGCCGGAACCGCGCTGGTTCGAGGACGTCGAGGAGGGCGAGGAGATCAGCCCGCTGGTGAAGGGCCCGCTGACCGTCACCGACATGGTGTGCTGGCACACCGGGATGGGCATGGGCGTGTACGGCGTCGCCCCCCTGCGGCTGGGATACCGGAACCGGCGCCGCATTCCGCGCTTCTACCACCGCGACGAGCTGGGGATCTGGGACGCGATGCAGCGGGTGCACTGGGATCCCGAGTTCGCCCGGCGCTCCGGCAACCCCACGACCTTCGACTACGGGCGCATGCGCGAGACCTGGATGATCCACGCCTGCACCGACTGGATGGGCGACGACGCCTGGCTGTGGCGACTGCGGGTGGAGTTCCGCAAGTTCAACTACGTCGGCGACGCTCAGTGGATCACCGGCAGGGTGGTGCGCAAGCACCTCATGGAGGACGGCAACGGCGTGCACCCGGCCGTGGACCTGGAGCTGGCCGCCACCAACCAGCGCGGCGAGGTCACCGCGCCGGGCACGGCGACCATCCTGCTGCCCAGCCGGGAGCACGGGCCCGTCGTCCTGCCCCGGCCGATGGGCGGCGCGACCACGCTGGACGGCACGCTGCGCGCCGCGATCGAGCACTTCTCGCGGTCATGAGCGGCCCGCTCGACGGCCTGCTGGTGGTGTCGATGGAGCAGGCCGTCTCCGCGCCGTACGCCACCCGCCAGCTCGCCGATCTGGGCGCCCGCGTCGTCAAGGTGGAGCGGCCCGACGGCGGCGACTTCGCCCGGCACTTCGACACGTACGCCAACGGCACCGGGGCGCATTTCGCCTGGGCCAACCGGAACAAGGAGTCGCTGGCTCTCGACCTCAAGGCGCGGCGGGGCCGCGAAGTGGCCGGGCGGCTGATCGCGGGGGCGGACGTGTTCGTCCACAACCTCCTGCCGGGGGCCGCCGGCCGGCTGGGCCTGGACGGCGCCGGTCTGCACGCGGCCCATCCCCGGCTGGTCGTCTGTGAGATCTCCGGCTACGGCACCGGCGGCCCCTACGACGACCGCAAGGCCTACGACCTGCTCATCCAGGCCGAATCCGGGCTGACCGCCATCACCGGCAGCCTCGATCGGCCGATCAAGCCGGGCATCTCCGTCGCCGACATCGCGGCCGGCATGTTCGCCTTCTCCAGCGTGCTCGCCGCGCTGCTGCGACGCGGGCGTACGGGCGACGGCTGCGTGCTGGAGATCTCCATGCTGGACGCGATGGCCGACTGGATGGGCTACCCGCTCGTGGTGCGCAGGCACGGATCGGCGCCGGACCTCGCCTCCGGGATGAGCCACCCGGCCATCTCGCCCTACGACGCCTATCGGGCGGCCGACGGGCGGCTGGTGACGGTCAGCGTGCAGAACGACCGCGAGTGGGCCAGGCTCGCCGCCTCCGTGCTGGAACGGCCCGAGCTGGCCCACGACGCGCGCTACGCCACGAATCGGGCGCGCGTGGCCAACCGGGCGGAGATCGACGAGCTGCTCGCGGCCGTCATCGGCCGGATGGACGGCGCACAGGCCGTCGCGACGCTGCACGCGGCCGGGATCGGCTGCGCCCTGGTGAACGACCTGCCCGAGGTCGTCGATCACCCCCAGCTCGTCTCGCGCGGGCGCTGGCTGACCGTGCCCGGCCCGGCGGGACCGGTCACCGCCCCGCTCGCGCCGCCGGTGACCGCCGCGTGGCACGTCCCCGACGGCCCGGTGCCCGCCCTGGGCGAGCACACCGACGCGATCCTGCGGGAGCTGGGCTACGGCGAGGCGTCCATCCGGCGGCTGCGCGACGACGGCGTCGTCGCATGACCCCGAACAGACAGCCCGGGACTCCGGACGGACAGGAGCGGCCATGACCACCACTTCGGAAGAGGATCTCGAAGAGTTCCGCGAGAGCGTACGCGGCGCGCTGTCGGCCACCAGCACCTCCGCGGCGATCCGCACGGCCATGATGACGGAGCGCGGCTGGGACGAGCCCACCTGGAATCTGCTGGTCCGGCTCGACCTCCCCGGCCTGATGCTGCCCGAGCGGCACGGCGGCAGCGGCCTCGGGGCCGCCGAGTTCGCGGTCGCCGCCGAGGAGTGCGGCGCCCGGCTGGCCTGCGCGCCGCTGTTCGGCACCTCGGTGCTCGCCGTCCCCCTGCTGCTCGAGCTCGGCGACGAGGCCGCGATCGCCCGGTACGGCCCGCGCATCGCGCGCGGCGAGCTGACCGCGACCGTCGCGCTCGCCGAGGCCGGCGCCCGGTGGGACGTGTCGGCGGTGCGCACGGAGGCGACCCCGGTGGCGGGCGGGCAGGGCGGCGGCTGGCGGCTGCGCGGCGCCAAGAGCCACGTGGTCGACGGCGCGGCGGCGGACCTGCTGCTGGTGGTGGCCCGCACACCGGACGGCCCGGCCGTCTTCGCCGTCGAGCGCGACGCGGCAGGGCTGACCGCCGAGCCGCTGGTCACCCTGGATCTGACGCGCAAGATGGCGCGGCTGGAACTGGACGGCGTCAGCGGGGAGCTCGTCGGGCCGGTCGGCTGCGACGCCGCGCTGGCCGCCGCGTCGGACCTCTCCCGGGCGCTGCTCGCCGCCGAGCAGACCGGCGTCGCGCAGCGATGCCTGGACATGGCCGTGGACTACGCCAAGACGCGCATCCAGTTCGCCCGGCCCATCGGCTCGTTCCAGGTCATCAAGCAGCGGCTCGCCGACGCGCTGATCCAGGTCGAGTCGGCGCGCTCCGCCGTCTACACCGCCACCCGGTCGCGGGAGCCGGCCCGCGACTCCCGGGTGGCCGCGCTCATGGCGAGCCGGGCCTCGACCTGGGTCACCGCCCAGACGATCCAGCTGCACGGCGGCATCGGCTTCACCTGGGAACACGACGCGCACCTGTACTTCAAGCGGGCGCGCACCAGCGCTCACCTGCTCGGGGAGGTCGACGAGCACATCGCCGCGCTCGCCGGGATGCTCGAGCGCGAGATCGCCTGACACGAGAGGACGCGACCGGCATGACGTACGAGACGATCAAGATAGAGCGGCAGGGCCGCGTGGGCTGGCTGATCAACGATCGGCCCGATGTGCTGAACGCCATGAACAACCGGATGCGCGACGAGCTGGCCGACGCGTGGCTCGAACTGGATCGCGACCCGTCGGTCCGGGTCATCGTGCACACCGGCGAGGGGCGGGCCTTCCAGACCGGCGCCGACCTCACCGAGGTGGCGACCGACGGCGTGGGCATGCAGCGCTACCAGGACAGCATGCTCGACTTCGACCTGAGCTTCACCTCCTGGCACCAGAAGGTCACCAAGCCGGTCATCGCGGCCGTCAACGGGCTGTGCGTCGGCGGCGGCCTGCACTTCGTCGCCGACGCCGACGTCGTCATCGCGGCCTCCGACGCGACGTTCTTCGACCCGCACGTCAGCGTGGGGCAGGTGACCGCCATCGAGGCGATCGGCCTGGCGAAGAAGATCCCGTTCGAGGCGGTCATGCGCATGGCCCTGGTCGGCGCCCATGAGCGGATGACCGCCCAGCGGGCCTACGAGCTCGGCATGGTCAGCCAGGTCGTCGACCCGCCGGAGACGCTGCGCGAGGCGGCGCAGGAGCTGGCCGAGAAGATCGCCCGCAACTCCCCCGCCGCGATGGCCGCGACCAAGAAGGCGCTGTTGGCCGCGCTGGAACTCGGGCTCACCGACGCGTGCAAGGTGGGCACCCAGCACCTGGTGAGCCTGTGGGGACATCACGACCAGACCGAGGGACCGCTCGCCTTCGTCGAGAAGCGCGAGCCTCGGTGGGCGGAATGACGGGAAACGACGGAACTGAGGACGTGCGTGAACATGAAACTGCTTGAGGGCCGCGCGGCCGTGGTCACCGGCTCGGCGCAGGGCATCGGCCTGGCGGTCGCCACGGTCCTGGCCCGGCACGGGGCGTCGGTCGTGGTCAGCGACATCAACGCGGAAGGAGCGCAGAAGGCCGCCGCCGATCTCGAGACGCAGGGGCACCGGGCCCTGGCCGTGCCGTGCGACGTGACCGACGAGCAGGCCGTCGGCGCGCTGGCGGACGCCTGCCGGGACGCGTTCGGATCCCTCGACGTGATGGTCAACAACGCCGGCGTCACCCGTGACGCGTCGATGCCGAAGATGACCCTGGAGGACTTCAGGACCGTCGTCGACGTACACCTCCTGGGCGCCTGGCTCGGCACCCGCGCTGCGGGGCGGTTGATGCGGGACCAGGGGCGGGGGTCCATCATCAACATCTCCTCCATCTCCGGAAAGGCCGGAAACTTCGGTCAGACCAACTACAGCGCGGCCAAGGCCGGCATCGTCGGGCTGACCAAGGCGGCCGCCCGCGAGCTGGCCCGGCACGACATCCGGGTGAACGCCATCCAGCCGGGGCCGATCCGCACCGCCATGACCGCCGCCATGCCGCCGCGGGTGCTGGAGCAGATGCTCGCGAACATCCCGCTGGGCCGCATCGGCGAGCCGGAGGACGTCGCGAACGCCGTACTGTTCCTCGCCTCGGATCTGGCGGCGTTCATCACCGGCACGGTGATCGAGGTGGCGGGTGGGAGGCACATGTGACCCGCGTGTTCCGCGACCTCGAGGAGTTCCGGGCCGAGGCGGGCCGGACGCTCGGGACGAGCGACTGGCTGCCGGTCGACCAGCGGCGAATCGACATGTTCGCCGAGGCCACCGGTGACCTCCAATGGATCCACGTGGACCCGGAGCGGGCGGCGCGGGGGCCGTTCGGCGGCACGATCGCGCACGGCTATCTGTCGCTGGCGCTGCTGCCCGCGCTGGTGGGCCGGATCTACCGGATCGAGGGCCTGCGCATGTCGATCAACTACGGCCTGAACAAGGTGCGTTTCCCGGCCCCGGTGCCGGTCGGATCGCGGGTACGGGTCACCACCGTGCTGCAGGAGACGAAGGAGGCCGCCGGCGGCGGCGTCCAGGCCGTGCTGCGGTCGACGATGGAGATCGAGGGCGGGAGCAGACCCGCGATGGTGGCCGAGACCGTCAGCCTCTTCCACCCGCACGGCTGAACGGGCCGCCCCTCCGGAGGATCGCGATTCCGGAGGGGCGGCCGGCGGCTCACCAGCTCTTGAGCGTCGGCAGCACCCGGTCGGGTCGCGTCCAGGTACGCCTCGACGAGCGGGCGTAGCCGCCGAAGAGCGAGTCGACGGGGAAGTTGCTGCCGAAGAACGCCCGGTCGGCGCCGAAGGTCTCCAGGCACGCGTCGATCCACGGGCGCAGCGCCGCGCCGTCCATCGTGTGCAGCGCCATCGGCAGGCCGGAGATCTTGCAGTGCACGTTGTCCAGCTCGGCCAGGCGCGCCAGGCCGTCCCGCCAGGCGGAGAAGTGGCCGGGCTCGCCGCCGTCCGGCCAGCCGGCGTGCTCCAGGACCACGGTGAGCCCCGGGACCTCGCGCAGCGCCGGCAGCCACGCGGCGACCTCGCCGGGCCGGATCAGTGATTCACCGGCGGTGTCCATGGCGGCTCCCGGAGGCTCCGTGCCCGTCACGAGGGCAGCCGGTAGTCCTCCAGCACGCGGCGGCCGATGATCATCCGCTGGATGTCCGCGGTCCCCTCGCCGATCAGCAGCATCGGGGCCTCGCGATAGAGACGCTCGATCTCGTACTCCTTGGAGAAGCCGTAGCCGCCGTGGATGCGGAAGGAGTCCTCGACGACGTCGCGGCAGTACTCCGACGCCAGATACTTGGCCATCCCGGCCTCGAGGTCGTTGCGCCGGCCGGAGTCCTTCCTGCGCGCGGCCATGACCATCATCTGGTGCGCGGCCTCGACCTTGGCTGCCATGTCGGCGAGCCGGAACAGCACGGCCTGGTGATCGGCGATCCGCCTGCCGAAGGTCTCCCGCTGCTGGGCGTACCGCACGCCGAGCTCGAAGGCGCGCAGCGCGACACCGCAGCCGCGGGCGGCGACGTTGACCCGGCCGACCTCGACGCCGTCCATCATCTGGTAGAAACCCCGCCCCGGTGTCCCACCGAGGATCTGCCCGGCCGGAAGGCGGTAGCCGTCGAAGAGGAGCTCGGTGGTGTCGACGCCCTTGTAGCCCATCTTGTCGATCTTGCCGGGGATCGTGAGGCCGGGCTCGACCTGGCCGAACCCCTCCTTCTTCTCCACGAGGAACGTGGTCATGTTCCGGTAGACGGAGTCGGCGCCCTCGTCGGTCTTCACCAGCACCGCGACCAGGTTCGCCGAGCCGCCGTTGGTGAGCCACATCTTCTGGCCGTCGATGACGTACTCGTCGCCCTCGCGCACGGCCCTGGTGGTGATGGCGGACACGTCGGACCCGCAGCCGGGCTCCGACATCGAGAACGCCCCGCGGACCTCGCCCGTGGCCATCCGCGGCAGATAGCGCCGTTTCTGCTCCTCCGTCCCATGCTGGATCAGCATGTAGGCGACGATGAAGTGGGTGTTGATGATCCCCGACACGCTCATCCAGCCCCGCGAGATCTCCTCCACCACCAGGGCGTAGGTCAGCAGCGACTCGCCGAGACCGCCGTACTCCTCCGGAATGGTCAGCCCGAACAGCCCCATCTGCCGCATCCCGTCGACGATCGCCTGCGGATACTCGTCGGCGTGCTCGAGGCGCCCGGCCTCCGGAAGGATCTCCTTGTCGACGAACTCCCTGACGGTCTGAACGATCTCCTGCTGGACGTCGGTGAGTCCCGGAGTCTGCGCGAGCCTGCCCATCGGTCGATTCCCTTCTCATGCGGCCTTCCCGCCTGCTGATCGGGCAGAGCTCGCGGCGGCGGGAGGGCGGGTCGAGATCTGCGGCCGGGCCGGTCCTATCGCGGTGCGGACACGATCCTGCGCTCGTACAGGTCCCCGATCTCGTCGTCACGCAGACCGAGGTCACGGAGGATCTCGTCGTTGTGCTCGCCGAGCACCGGAGCCCGTACGACGTCGCGCCGCTCGGCTCCCCGCAGGGTGATGGGAGAGCCCGGCGCGAGATGCCTCCCGACGCCGGGATGCTCGACGACGTCCATCATCGGGTTGGCGCGCAGCTCGCCGGCCTGCTCGCGGACGAGTTCGGCGAACGTGCGATAGGTCGACCACAGCACGGACGTGCCGCGCAGCCGGTCCCGGAGCCACGCGAGGTCGTGATCGGCGAACCACCTGCCGAGCAGCGCGGCCAGCGCCTCGCGGTAGGTGAAGCGGTCGCCCTCGGTGGAGAAGTCCGCTCCGAGGGCGGATTCGAGCGCGGCGACGGCCTCGGTGAGCCCGGCCACCGCGACGAGGTCCCGCCAGTGCCGGGAGGTCAGCGCCACCACCATCACCCGCCTGCCGTCACGGGTGGCGAAGTCGCGGGCGAAGCCGCCGTACAGGTGGTTGCCGATGCGGGGCCGGTCGACGCCGGCGACCTCGGCCTCGGCGAGGAAGCCGAGATTGGCCGCGGTGGCGAGGGCCACGTCGTGCAGCGCCACCGTCATCGACTGTCCCCTGCCGGTGGTCCGGCGGGCACGCTCTGCGCCGAGGATGCCGATCGCCGCGTACAGTCCGCACGCCACGTCCCAGGCGGGCAGGACGTGGTTGACCGGGTCGGCGTGCCCCTCCGGGCCGGTCACCATCGGGAACCCGATCTCCGCGTTGACGGTGTAGTCGACCGCCGGGGCGCCGTCGTGGTGGCCCTGGATGCGCAGATGGATCACATCGGGCCGCCGCTCCGCGAGCGCCTCGAACGCCGGCCACGACCCCGCCGAGTTGGTCAGCACGATGCCGCCGCCCGGGCCGGACTCGGTGATCAGGCGGGTGACGAGTTCCCGGCCCTCGTCCGAGCGCAGATCGACGCAGAACGAGCGTTTCGCCTTGTTCAGCCCGGCCCAGTACAGGCTCACCCCCGAGGGCGCCAGCGGCCACCGGGAGTGGTCGGGCGCCCCGCCGAGCGGATCGACCCGCACCACGTCGGCACCGAGCTGCGCCAGGGTCATGCCGCCGAGCGGCGCGGCGACGAACGTCGAGACCTCGACGACCCGCAGACCGGCCAGCGGCCTGCCCGGCAGCGGAGCGGTTCCGGGAGCGAAGACCATCCGCACACCCTCTCCTCGATTTGTACGGCCATATTCACGGTCGGAATGGCCGCTGTCAATGGGGAGACGGTTGACCATGGGATGCCGGGCGTGAGAGTTTGGCCGTACATTTTCTCCGAGTCCGGATCGCCGCTGGAGGACGCGATGAACCCCGCCGAGCCACACCGCGTGCCGGTGGACGGCCCCTACTTCGAGGACCTCCACGTCGGTCAGCGGTTCGAGGGCGCTCCCGCCGTGACGCTCACCGAAGGCCTGGCGACCGCGCATCAGGCGATCGTCGGATGCCGGCTGCCCCTGGTGCTGGACCACGGCCTGTCCCGCCGGGTGATCGGCGACCCCGAGAGCATCGGCGGCCCCGGCGGTCTCGCCGCGCCGAACCTGGTCTGGGACGTGGCCATCGGGCAGTCGACCCTCGCGACGCACACCGTGGTCGCGAACCTCTTCTATCGAGGCGTCGTGTTCCGCCGGGCGCCCCTGCTCGGCGACACCCTGAGCACGGTCACCGAGGTCGTCGGGCTGCGGCAGAACTCACGCCGGCCCGGCCGGGCCCCGACCGGGCTGGCCGAGCTGCAGATCGGCACGGTGGATCAGCACGGCCGTCCGGTCCTCGATTTCCGGCGCTGCGCGATGCTGCCGCTGCGCGACGCCGAGGTGGACACCGGCCACGCCGACGACCTGTCGGGGGCCGGGGCGTCGCCTCCGTCGCACGAGGAACTCCGTACGATGATCTCGCGCTGGGACCTGCCCGCCTACCGCGCGCAGCGGCCGGGCCCGCACTTCGCCGATCTGACCGCGGGGACCGTCTTCGACGTGGCGGGCGGCGATGTCGTCTCCTCGGCGCCCGAGCTGGCCCGGCTGACCCTGAACGTGGCCAAGGTGCACCACGACGCGTCCGCGAGCGGGGCGGAACGTCTCGTGTACGGCGGTCACACCATCGGCATCGCGCTGCACCAGGCCGTACGCGCCCTGCCGGACATCGTCACGGTCGCCGGCTGGCACGGCTGCGACCACCTCGGCCCGGTCCGCGAGGGCGACACGCTGACCAGCACGATCGAGGTGGAACGGCTCGAGCCGCTCGCCGAGGGCGGGCTCGCCCACCTGCGGTCCCGGGTCCGGGCGAGCCGCCCGGGGCACGCCGCCACCGATGTCCTCGACTGGCGCTACATCGCCGTACTCGCCTGAACCCCCTCCCCCCTCCCATGCCGTGATCTTGCGAATTCTCGCAGCCGACCGGTTCCTTGCGAGAATTCGCAAGATCACGGGGTGGGTTGGGGGGGTGCGGGCCGGATAGGCTTGACGGAGACTCGTCCGCAGTGGCGGCGACGGAAGGACCTTCACCGTCACCCTTCCTTCCGAGCGGAGGGTGCCGCACCGCGTGCGTGGAAACCGAGGTGGGCATGGTTGCGAGCGCCGGTCGCCGGGAGAGCGGCTATGCCGTGCTCGCCCGGGAGGTACGCAACCAGATCCTGCAGGGCCGCTACGCGGACGGACGGCGCCTGCCGACCGAGGCCGAGCTCGCCGAGCTGCACGGGGTGAGCCGCCAGACGGTGCGGCGCGCCTTCCAGGAACTCGTCGCGGAGGGCATGGTCTACCGCGTTCCGGGGCGCGGGACGTTCGCCACCTCGCGGAACGGCGCCTACATCCGGCAGTTCGGCTCCGTCGAGGACCTCATGGGCCTGTCCGTCGACACGCGGATGAGCATCACCGTGCCGCTGCACCGGCGGGTCGACGTGGACGCGGCGGGCCGGCTGCGGCTGTCCGGCGACGCGGTCTACGCTCTCACGTTCCTCCGGCTGCACGACGCGACGCCGTTCTGCCTGACCACCGTGTTCCTCCCGCCGGAGATCGGCGTGAAGCTGACGTCCGTACCGGAGCTCGGGACCGAGGGGGCGACCAGCGACGTGACCGTCATCGGGCTGCTCGACACCCGGCTGGAGGCGCCCATCGCGCAGGCGGACCAGAGCATCACCGTCGCCCTCGCCGACCCGTCGATCGCCCGGCGGCTCGGCTGCCCGACCGGTCATCCCCTGCTGCGTGCCGACCGGCTCTACTTCGACACCGATGAGCGGCCGGTGGAGCTGGCCATCAGCCACTTCCTGCCCGAGCACTACTCCTACCGGACCAACCTGCGCCGCAGCCTCGCCTAGGTCACCGGTCGGCACGCCCAAGTGTTACCGCTCTCACATGCCCCCGTCAATGCGTTCTGGACGCCGAGCGGTCGTGAACATTCACCACAGCGCCGGTGGGGCCGGCGGGCGAGCGGGACTGTCCACCGGACTCCGGACATGCCCCTGAACAGGCCTCTGAACAGATGAAACCGGAGGTCCAGGGGAGGACGTCCGCTTTCACCGGCCACCCTCACCCACTCCCGGGCGACGCCCCGACGGACGGTCGGGTCTTGACAGGCGACAGCGGAGCTTCTAAATCCATATGTTATCGATAACACCGAAGTTGCCGTCCGCGTCTCCGCCGCCGCCACCCAGTGCGGCCTCCCCCGCCGCGCCCCAACCCGAGGAGAAGAGACAGTGCACCGATCACCCGCCCGTTCATCCGCCCCCGCGGCAGGCCGCCGCATGCGATCCCCGGCCGTCGCCGCCGCCGGCCTCCTCACCGCGATCGTCACCGCCTTCGCCTGGGTGGTGGCGCCGCCGGCGTCAGCGGCACCGGAACCCCTGGTCAGCGCCGCTTCCGGCCGCTGCCTGGACGTCGCGGGCAACGTCGACACGCCGGGCACCGCCCTGAACATCTGGGACTGCAACGGGCAGCCCAACCAGGCGTTCGAGTTCACCTCGGCCGGTGAGCTGCGGACGATGAACGGCAGCCGGTGCGTGGACGCCTACAACAACCAGACCTCACCGGGCACCCAGGTGATCATCTGGTCGTGCAACGGCCAGGCCAACCAGAAGTGGCAGCGGAACTCCGACGGCTCCATCAAGGGCGTCCAGTCCGGCCTGTGCCTCGACGTCGACCACGCGAACACCGCCAACGGCACCCCGGTCATCCTGTGGACCTGCAACGGGCAGAGCAACCAGCGGTGGACCGGCACGACCGGAGGGGGCGGCAGCACCCTCGTGGTCGACGCGAGCAGCGTCGTGCGACCGGTCAGCCGGGTCGGGTCGGGCATGCTGTACGGCCTGGCCGACGCGAACACCCCGCCGGTGTCGATGATGCAGCCGCTGAAGCTGAAGCAGCTCCGGCAGCCGCCGCCGCTGCACGAGCACCGGCCGAACGGCTACCCGAACCCGATCGGCGACACCCTGGACATCTGGCGGAACGCCGCTGCGATCGGTGCGGTGATCACGGTCGACATGGCCGACAGCTTCGACGGGTTTCCGTACCACTGGACGAACTGGAACGACTGGTACAGCCGGATCGACAAGATGATCGCGGCGGCGAAGTCGGCGGGCGTGACCAACATCGACTCCTGGGAACCGTGGAACGAGCCGGACTGGACCTGGCCCTCGGCGTCGGGGGTCTCCTTCAACGAGGGCTGGGTGCGCACCTACCGGCGGATCCGGCAGAGCGAGCCGAACACGGCCATCATGGGCCCGAGCTACTCGTACTGGGACGTCAACCGGATGCGGTCCTTCCTGACCAACGCCAAGGCCACGAACACGGTGCCGGAGGTGGTGTCGTGGCACGAGCTCAGCGGCTGGCGGCAGGTCGCCGGCAACGTCCAGGCCTACCGGAATCTGGAGCGTGAGCTCGGCATCTCCCCGCGGCCCATCTCGATCAACGAGTACGCCTCGACCGGCGAGATCGACGTGCCCAGCAGCGCGAACCACTACGTGGCGCAGTTCGAGCGCGCGGGCGTGCGCGACGCGCAGCGGGCGTTCTGGTACGAGGCCGGCACACTCAACGGCCTGCTGTACAACGGCCGGCCGACCGCGTCGTACTGGATGTACAAGTGGTACGGCGATCAGACCGGCGACATCGTCAAGGTGACGCCGACCACGAACAACAACGACGGCGTGGCCGCCTACGACGCCGGCGCACGCGCGTTCAGCCTCGTCTTCGGCGGCGCGTCCGGCAACAACACGATCCGGGTCGACGGGATCGGCGGCCTGGGCTCCTCCGTCACCGCCACGCTGGAGTACGTCCCGGGCTCGGGACGCACGACGAACGTGTCGGCGGCGACCCGGCTCTGGTCGACCGCCTACCCCGTCACCAACGGCGGCGTCACGATCCCGATCACCGGCGAGGACCCCTCCGGCGCCTACCGGCTCACGCTGACGCCCCGGTAGGCCGCGACGGCCGCCGGCGTTCGGGGCGCCGGCGGCCGCACCCGTCGTCAGGGTTGCTCACGGACCAGGTGGACCAGGGCGCCGGCGTAGTCGCCGGGGGCCAGGTCCGCGAACAGGCCGTGGGTGAGCAGGACCGCGCCGTGATGGATCCGGCCGGTGGCCCGGTCGCGATAGCGGGCCTGGGCGTCCAGGCCGCGCAGCGGGATGCCGGCGTCGGCGTGGCCGAACCGGCGGGCACGCCGGAAGACGAGGACCACGAGCTGCCCGCCGTCCCGGGCGAGGTACTGCACGGCCGACAGCTCGCCGTCCGGCGGCAGCAGGCGGTACTGCCGGCCGTGCTGGACCAGCGGGCGGATCCGCTTGTATTCGGCGACCAGTTCGGCGGCCCGTTCCAGCTCCGCTTCGCTCCACTCGGTCAGAGCGCCCCCGATGGCGAGCACCCCGGCCATCGCGACGTGGAAGCGGAAGTCGAGCGGGACCTCCCGTCCGGTGTAGGGGTTGGGGCTGTCGGTCACCCAGGCGCCCATCACGCGCGCCGGGTAGAGCTGGGAGAAGCCGTGCTGGATCTCCAGCCGGTCGAGGGCGTCGGTGTTGTCGGAGGTCCACACCTGGTCGGTACGTCGCAGGATGCCCAGGTCGACCCGGCCGCCACCGCTGCTGCACGACTCGATGCGCACACGAGGGTGGGCGGCCCGCAGCCGGTCGAGCACGTCGTACAGGGTCCGGACGTGGTCGAGCCACAGCCGCTCGTCCGGGCCGGCCTCGGTGAAGGGGCGGTTCATGTCCCACTTGAGGAAGTCGATGTCGTTCTTGGCGAGCAACTCGTCCAGAGTGCGGTACAGCCAGTCGGCCACCTCGGGCCTGCTCAGGTTCAGCACGAGTTGGTTGCGGTGCCGGGTGCGGCGCCGGTGCGGCCGGTGGATCACCCAGTCGGGGTGGGCGCGGTAGAGGTCGCTGTCGGGGTTGACCATCTCGGGCTCGACCCACAGGCCGAACCGCATGCCCAGCTCGTGCACCCGGTCGATCAACGGCCCCAGCCCGTCCGGGAAGCGCCGCGGGTTGGGGTACCAGTCGCCGAGCCCGGCGGCGTCGTGGGTGCGGGCGCCGAACCAGCCGTCGTCCGTCACGAACAGTTCGACGCCCATCCGCGCGGCCAGCTCGGCGAGCCGGATCTGCCCGTCCAGCGAGACGTCGAAGCCCGTGGCCTCCCAGGAGTTGTACAGCACCGGCCGCGTCTCGCCCGGGTGCGGCAGCACGTGCCGGAGCTGGTAGTCGTGCCAGGCCCGGCTGGTCGCGCCGAACCCGCCCTCGCAGTAGAGCCCGGCGCAGACCGGGGTGACCAGCTCTTCTCCGGCGCCCAGCTCCCAGGTCACCGGGTCGTGGCCGAACCCGGCCGACATCGTCACCCGCTCGGTGGGCAGCCGCTGCACGGTCAGCCGCCAGCTGCCGCTCCAGGCCAGCGCGCAGGAGTAGACCACCCCGTGGTCCTCGGTGGCGCCGCCGTCGTCGATCATCGCCCAGGGATTGGCCTGGTGGCCGGTGACCCCGCGGCGGCTGGTCAGCATGGTCTCCCCGTACGGAAGCTCGGCCCGGTGCAGCCGGGTCTCCGCGCTCCACTGCCCGCGTACGCCGCTGAGCCGGTATCCGGCCGACCGCGGCAGCACCCACGTGGCCGAGTCCGCGCGTACCACGGTGACCGGGTCTCCGCCGTTGCGCAGCACCAGGTGGCGCTCGATCACATCGCTGTCGCCGTACCGGCGGTAGTGGCACGCCACGGTCAGCGGATAGTGCCGGTCGGCGAACTCCAGGACGAGCCGGTCGCCGGTACGGCTCTCGCCCGTGAAGACCAGCTCCAGGTCACGGGTGCCGTCGGCGAAGCGCACCTGGAGCCCGGCGACCCCGAACCGCATCGCCCCCGCGGCGGACAGGTCGAGGACCCCGTCGGCGGGGTCCTCGAATCCCCGGTGGGCGGGTCTCGGCCGATCCAGCAGAGTGCGGGCCTGCTCCAGGGTCAGCCGCGGCCCCCAGTGGAGGGCGTGCAGCCGGTCCTCCGCGTCCAGATGCAGGACATAGGAGGACGCCGGCCCGGACAGGACCCACAGCCGGCGCGAGGGGTCATGGACGATCATTACGACCTTTCGGGGGATGCGGCAGGCCACGCGGACACGCCGACGCGGCCTGATCGCGCTCGAAGCGGAACAATCAGGAAAGAAAGTCACTCAAGAGGTCACGCGTTTCGCGACAGCGGACCGCTGCTCTCTCTCAGGATGAGTGCGGGCTCGTCCCACACGGGGACCGGCGCGGCCGCCTCCGGCTCCAGCTTCCGGTGCAGCAGGCCGAAACACGCCCTGCCGAGCCCTTCGAAGTCCAGGCGGACGGTGGTGAGGGAGGGGTTGAGGTACGCCGAGGCGGGCGAGTCGTCGAAGCCGATCACGCTGAGATCGCCGGGGATGTCCCGCCCCGCCTCCCGCGCCGCGCGCATGACGCCGAGGGCGAGGTCGTCGTTGCCGCACAGAACGGCGGTCACCGACCGGTCCTCCAGCAGGCCGCGGGTCGCCAGGTAACCGGAGCGCGGGCTCCAGCCGCCCTGCAGCGGTTCTGGGGCCGGCCTGCCCGCACCTTCCAGCGCGTCCAGCCAGCCCCGGGTGCGCTGGCCGATCGTGCTGGTGGAGGAGGGGATGGCGAGGTAGTGGACGGTCCGGTGGCCGAGGCCGAGGAGATATCGGGTGGCCTGCGCGGCCGCGGCACGGTCGTCGAGCCACACCTGCCACCGGCGGTCTCCCGCCGACTCGGGATGGTGCTCGACCGCGGCGGTCACGGCCACGTCGGCGGGCAGGGCATGCAGGGCCCGGAGCCCGGGCTCGTCGAAGGCGATCACCATGACCGCCTCTCCCGGCCGGTTGAGCCGGCTCACGACGTCGGTCATGCTCGAGCCGCTTTCGAGCACACTGATCCCGACCGAGAAGCCCGCTCCTCTGGCCGCCTCCTCCATCCCGCGCAGCGTGGCGGCCGCACCGTACAGGGCGGTGTCGGAGGTCAGCACGGTGACCGAGCGGACGGGGCCGCCCGCGAGGGCCTGCGCGAGCCGGTTGGGCCGGTAGCCCAGCTCGGCGATCGCGTCGAGGACCTTGGCGCGGGTCGCCCCGCTCACCCTGGCCTTGCCGTTGATGACGCGTGAGACGGTCTGCTGGGAGACACCGGCCACACGGGCGACATCCCAGATGCTCGCGGACCGGACCCGGCCCGACTGATCACCCTGACCTTGCATGTGACCGGTAACCCCCATGTTGCCGAGTTTACTTGATCGCGTCGTTGGACTCTTTGTTGATCTTCGTGGCGGCGTCCTGGGCCGACATCCGGCCGAGCCACACCTGGTTGAAGATGTCGAGCGCCTTCACGTTGTAGGTGGCCGACGACGGCGTGAGGGGATAGCCCATGGTCGTGCCCTCGGCGGCCTTCTTGAAGCCGGTGACGTCGACGCCCTTGGCCTGCCATGCCTGGACGAAGACGTCGTTCAGGCTCGGAATGCCCGGCCAGACCGAGCCGGCCTCGGCGACGATCTTCTGAGAGTCCGGGGAGGTCAGCCACTTCACCAGCTCCCACGCCTCCTCGGGGTGCTCGGTCCCCGCGTAGATCGCCTCGGACAGGCCGTTGTAGACGCTGCCCTTGCCGACCGGCCCGGCCGGCAGGTCGGCGACGCCGAAGCCGCCGTCCGGCAGTGCGGTGTTGTACGCCCGCAGCATCCAGCTTCCGTCCATGGCGGTCGCGGCGTCGCCCCGGCCGACCACCTGGTCGAGGCTGGGGCCGTTGGGCGGGTTGGTGACCGCGGCCGGGACCGCGACGTGATACTTCAGCCGCAGGTCCTGGACGAACTGAATGGCCTGGACGCAGGAGGGCTGGTCGATGGTCCACCTGCCCCACGGGTGGTCCTGGAGCCGGCAGCCGTTCTGCAGGGCGAAGTTCCACCAGTCCTGCTGACCGGTCGGGGCCTGCAGGGCGATGCCGTACCGCTTGATCTTCTTCTCGTCGAACCCGGCCTCGCCGGGGTGCCTGCCGTTCTCGTCGACGGTCAGCTTCCGCAGCACCTCGACGAAGGTGCCGCCGTCATCCGGGTTCCAGGTGAGGTCCTCGAGGTCGGCCGGGCTCAGGCCGGCTTCCTTCAGCGCCGCGGTGCTGTAGACGAGGGCGATGGTGTCCCAGTCCTTGGGCAGGCCGTACGTCTTCTCCCCCACCTGCCAGCCCTCGACGAGCTTGGGGTCGTAGATCGACATGTCGATCTTGTCGGCCTCGATGCGCGGCCCGATGTCGGTGAGCACGCCCTGCTGACTGAACTGGGGGAAGTAGGCGACGTGGTTCCAGAACACGTCCGGTCCCGTTCGGCCGGCGATCTGGGTCTGCAGCTTGCTCCAGTAGTCGTTCCAGTTGTTGAGCTCGATCGTCACCTTGATGTTCGGGTGGCGCCGGGTGAACTCGGCGAGCGACTTCTCGATCGGCGGCTTCTGCACCTCGTCCCACATCGCGTAGCGGAGGGTGACCGTGCCGCCGGGCCCGGAGTCCGACGCCGAGCCGGAGTCGTCCGAGCCGGAACCGCATGCCGTGGCGAGGGCGAGGACGACGACCGCCGCGAGTATTGTCGTGATTCTTACCATGTGGAAATGCCCTGTCTCTCGGGGGGTTTCACTTGAGTCCGGTAAGGGCGATCGACCGGACGATATGGCGCTGGAACAGCAGGAACACCGCGATCAGCGGCAGCAGCGCGAGCGCGGCGGCGGCCAGCACGATGTGGTACTGCGAGGTGTACTGACCCTTCAGCGCCGAGATCCCGAGGGTCACGACCCTCGTGTAGTCGCTGTTGGTGATGATCAGGGGCCAGAGCAGCGTGTTCCAGGTCTGAATGAAGGTGACGGTGGCGAGGGTGGCCAGGATCGGCCTGCTGAGCGGCAATATGATCTTGAGCAGCACCGCCCAGGTGCTCGCCCCGTCGATCTGCGCGGCCGACTCCAGGTCGCGCGGGATGGTACGGAAATACTGCCGGACCAGGAAGATTCCGTACGGCGTGCCGAACGCGGTCGGCAGGATCAGCCCCAGATAGGTGTCGATCATCCCGAACTCCCGCATGATCAGGAAGAGCGGGACCAGCGTGACGATCTGCGGCACCATCATCGTGGCCAGGTAACCCCAGAACAGCGCGTCCCGGCCCGGGAACTCCAGCCGGCCGAAGGCGTACGCGGCCATCGTGCCGAAGACGAGCTGTCCGAGCGTCACCAGGCCCGCGTACACCACGGTGTGCAGCAGAAAGCCTGACATGTCGTACTCAGACCAGACTTCGGCGAAGTTCTGGAAGGTGACCGGATCGGCGGGCACCCATGCCTGGGTGGTGAGCACGTCCTTCGGCGGCTTCAGCGCCGAGTTCAACGTCATCAGGTACGGCGCGAGCGAGATCGCCGCCCCCGCGAGCAGCACCGGATACAGCGCGATCCTCTTCATCGTGGCCTTCAGGTTGTTCGGCATCAGGAGAAGTCGTAGACGGTCCGCTTGCGGAAATAGAGGAACTGTCCGAGGGTCACCAGCAGGATCAGCCCGAACAGCACCATCGCTAGCGCCGAGGCGTAGCCGGTCCGGAAGAGCTGGAACGCCTGCTGGTAGATGTGGAAGTTCATGGTGTCGGTCGCCCCGCCCGGCCCGCCCTGGGTCATCACGAAGACGGTGTCGAACATCTGGAACGATCCGATCGTGTTGGTGACCAGCACGAAGAACATCGACGGCCGCAGCAGCGGCAGCGTGACCCTGAAGAAGCGCTCGACCGGCCCGGCGCCGTCGATCTCGGCCGCCTCGTTGATCTGGCGGGGGATCGCCTGGAGCCCGGCCAGCAGGATCAGCATCGTGTAGCCGGTGTACTGCCAGATGTTCACCGACGCCAGTACGGGCATCGCCCAGGCCGGATCCGACAGCCACTGGGGGCCGTCGATCCCGATCCCGCCGAGCAGCCGGTTGACCGCACCGTACTTCGGGTCGAAGATCCAGGACCAGATGATGCCGAGGGCCACCGGCATCGCCA